>JAIUNP010000039.1 GCA_020161975.1 Pseudomonadota bacterium | reverse complement strand
CGCGACCCGGCAATGCGGAAGGTCCACCGCCCTGCCCCGGACTGCTCCAGCAAAATGACATCCGCCAGGAAGCGCCCGACATCGCCGGGGTTGAAATCCGCACGCTCCGCCGCAATCCGGCGGCCTTTCAGGCGCTGCCAGTAGGCAAAAATATGTTTTGTTCCTTGGTGCCGCATCGGAGTGTCCAGTCGCCACGAGTCTCGTTTGGGGCCGGAAAGGACGAGACCTGTTCCAATCTGAAACACAGTCCTGCCTCGCTGGCCCGTTCGCTGGCGACGGAGCAGACAATGTGCCGGAAATCCGCGCGAAGAGTCTTGAGACGCGTTAAGCTTAACGGAGACTTCCATTTGCAATCCTGCCAACATCATGAGACCTTCATGGCGCTCCAAGTGGTCCAGAACCGCTGCGCCGCTGCTCCCGGCGTGGCGGTTTTCCTTTGTGGACACTGACTTTCCGATTGCCATAATCACCGCTGGGCGCAATTCTGCGGCAGATGTGCGGCGCACTGGCCGGTTAACCGGCCTGGCAAGGGAGGAATGCAGGCATGATCGTATCACACATTCTTGATCAGAAGGGCCGCGATGTTGCGACCATTGCGCCGGCATCAACCATGGCAGATGTCGTGGCCGTGCTTGGCACACGGCGATTCGGCGCCCTCGTCGTAGCCGAAGCGGATAAGAAGATCCTCGGCATCGTGTCCGAGCGTGATGTCGTCAAGGTTCTGGCCCGTGAGGGCGCGGGCATCCTGCAGGATCCCGTGTCAAAGCACATGACCTCGAAAGTTATTACCTGCGCGGCGGATGACACCATCGAAACCGTCATGCAGGCCATGACGAACGGACGGTTCCGCCACATGCCCGTCGCGCGCGGCCACATCCTCGACGGGATTATCTCCATCGGCGACGTGGTGAAGGCGCGTATCGAGCAGATGGCGAGCGAAAGCCAGGCCCTGCGCGAGTATATCAATAGCTGACGGGCAGCAGCCCCGCGACAAGGCCGGAGAGGCGCAAAAGCGCGTGCCCCGAAGCCAGGCACCAACCGGTCGCAATCAGGTATCCGGGAATCGCAATGCGGAGGGGCAATGCCGGCCCCTCCTCCACCGGCCCCAGTGAGCGAAGCAGCAGCACCGGACCGGCCAGCAGCAGCAATGGCAGTGCAAGTCCTGCCCGTCGTCCGCCGCTGAAAAACAGATCAAAGCTCAGATCCTGGTGCGTGATCAGCCCGATGGTCGCCACCAGAGTTCCGCCAAATGCGAGGCCGGTCAGCGTCGAAACCAGCACATAATAAAGAAAATCAGCCATCGGCGATCCCGTTCCGACGCAACGCGGAGCGAAAACGGAACAGTTTCCCGGCCTCGACGTGTCGTCCAACCGGCCCATGCGTTGATCATGCCAACCGCTTGGCAGACGAATCAAATAGGGTGCCGCTGCGTAGGAGGAATGGACACACGATGCTCCGGATTGTCATTCTGGGCCTGCTGGTGGGATTGGCCGCACTGGTGGGCCTTTTCACGCACCGGATTGTGGTCGAGAATCGCCCGATCACCGGCACGGCTCAGTATTATGTCGGCGGGCACAAGCTGCAGATCGAGCGCGCCATGGTGCGCAGCGCCGAATTGCGCGATGGCGGCGCGGTGAACCGGCTTGATCTCGTGCTGCAATGGCCCACCCTCGCTGGCGCTGCCAGCCAGATGGGCACCGCCGACCCCGCGAATCTTATTTTCATGTCGCTGGAAGATGCGACCAGCCGCCAGCGCAGTCCGGATGACATCGACCCCGCCGAGCGTCCGGTCGAACTCTACGCACGGTTCCTCGAAAGCGATGCAGCGCCCGGCCCCGGCGGTCTCGTCTGGCGGAAATTCCGCAAGGCCACCCCCTTTGAAGGCGAACAACTCTTTGTGTCCTCACCGGATGAACGGCAGTTCTCTGCCCGTTGCCCCGCCGAAGGCACCAAGACGCAGGACGTCTGCCTGTGGCAGACCCGGCTCGACGCTATGGATGTCGTTGTCCGCTTCCAGCCCCGCCATCTCGCCGAATGGCGGCACCTTGCCAGCACTGTGCGCCTGCTGGTCCCGAAGTTCCGGGCCGGGAAATAGAGCGAAGTGGGATCAGCGGGGCGCTTTTGCGCGCCGAATCCGGCACCCCGATGTTTAAGGCGCCGGCGCGGAGGAGCAGGAGCCGATTGTTGCGCCGGCGGCGGCAGTGCTTGTCAGCGCCCCTGAAGGGCCTCACAACCGAGCAACTGCAGCGCTCAATCTATTCCAGATCCGTATCGAGGATCGCCATCGTGAAATTATAGGACAGATCGCCATCTTCCTTGTCCTCATGAACAAGGCCGATGAATTCGTCACCGATGAACACTTCGGCCGAGTCCTTCTTCTTGGCGCGGGCCATCAGCTTGATGTTCGCGTTATTGAAGGTGCGGCGGAGATAGCTCTCGACCTTCTGAAGTTCCGGCTTATCCAACGTTCTCTCCTCGATTGGGCTGGGGCAAACCGCGCCCCGACCCACCGGGACTTGCCAGAAACAGGCCGCGTGGGCAACACACTTTCACGCAGCAAGACACCTTCACGCAGCAAGCCCCACGGCAGGTCAGGCGAGATCGCCCCGCAAGAGCTGGTCCATCAGGCGCGAAGGTTCGGCGCAGCCCGCCTCCCCCACGATCCGGGCCGGCACACCAGCAACCGTCTTGTTGTGCGGCACAGCCTGCAACACCACCGAACCGGCGGCGATGCGCGCGCAATGCCCGACTTCGATGTTGCCGAGGATCTTCGCTCCCGCACCAATCAACACGCCGCGCCGGATTTTTGGATGCCGGTCGCCGGTTTCCTTGCCGGTGCCGCCCAGCGTTACCCCTTGAAGAATGGAGACGTCATCCTCGATGACCGCCGTCTCGCCCACGACGAGCCCGGTGGCATGGTCAAGAAAGACCCCTTTGCCCACCGGGGCCGCCGGATTGATATCAACATCGAACACGCTCGATGAGCGGCTTTGCAGATAGTACGCGAAGTCCTTCCGCCCGTTGCGATGAAGCCAATGGGCAAGGCGGTGCGCTTGCAGCGCCTGAAATCCCTTGAAGTAAAGCAGCGGCTCGATAGCCCGTCTTGCTGCCGGATCGCGCTCCAGCACAGCCATGATATCCGTGCGCAGCCACACCGAAAGATGCGGCTCGGCGGCATAGAGTTCCTTGAACGCCTGCTTGATCAGATTGCGGGACATGTCCGGATGGTCGAGCCGCGAAGACACCCGCTCCGCCACCGCCATTTCAAGGCTCGGCTGGTGCAGGATGTTGGACAGAATCAACGCTGCCAGCGCAGGCTCTTCATTCAGAACCGCCTCCGCCTCGGTCCGGACTCGTTTCCAGACCGGATCGACATGATCGACTTTCGGCTGCTGTGCGGCATTGTTGAGAGGCATGTCGCCCTCCTTGCATCCATTCACGCGTAAGAATAGGCCCTATCAGCCAGAATTGCGAGCGCCTGCCCGCAGATCGCCTTCTCCTTAGCGCGGAAGTGATGAAGAAATGCACCGTTTGCCCACCCCCTGCCCCCGGCTGGTCGCAGAAATCGACGGCCCCGTCGCGCGGCTCCTGATCGACAACCCCACGCGGCGCAATGCCATCGACATCGCCATGTGGCGGGCCTTTCCCGTGTTGTTGGCCACGATTGCCGGGCAATCCGATGCCCGGGTGGTGATCCTCTCATCGCGCGAGGGCAATTTTTCCGCCGGCGCAGATATTTCGGAATTTGCCACCGAACGGGCGACAGCCGAGGGCAGCCGCGCCTACGAGCGTGAGAATGTCCGGGCTTTCGAGGCGGTCAGTGCCTGCCCGCTACCCGTGCTTGCTGCCATTCGCGGCTTCTGTTTCGGCGCCGGCGCCGGCCTCGCCATGGCCTGCGACCTCCGGATCGCCAGCGAGGACGCCAGTTTTGCCATCCCCGCCGCCCGTCTTGGCGTGGCCTATCCGCCCCGCGCTTTTGCCAGCATCGTTGCAGTGATTGGCGCGGCCCGGACCAAGGAACTGTTCTTCACCGGTCGTCGCGTCGAAGCCGCCGAGGCCCTGTCACTGGGAATGCTCAACCGCGTCGTTCCGGGCGACAGGCTGGCAGCAGAAGCCGAAGCGCTGGCAACAGCCATCGCGCGCGGCGCGCCGATGACGCATACGGCCACCAAGCGCGCCGTTGACGCCGCCGCCGGGCTCCCCTCCGCCCTGCCGGAGGCCGAAGTGCAGGCGCTGGCCGATGCCTGCTTTGAAAGCGCGGATTATGTCGAGGGCCGCCTCGCTTTCTCGGAAAAACGCGACCCTTCCTTCACCGGGCGATGAAAGCAGCGCCTGGCGGCTCCATCAGGGAATAGTCGGGCGCAACCTGCCGCGCCGCAAAAGCGCAATTCCTTCAACATTCTCGAGGCGCCGGACGATTCAAAATCCGCAGGCCGGCATCCCCGATCTGAAATACTCGACTCAGTGCTTTCACCACCTGAATCACCACAAGAGCATGCGGACTCAATTTCTCACCGACCTGAATCATTTTGTCAGCAACAGGAATCAATTTGAGAAAAATTCGCCGCAAACATTTGTTTTATCTATGATTTCAGGTATCTGTTAAAGTAGTCGACAACGGCCGCCCTGTGGGACTTGTCGCCCACCGCAGTGTTGTGATCGCGGCCCTCGATGGCGAAATAGGTCGCGTCGGGCATCACCGCAGCAAGCTTTTCGCCGCCGGTTGCGATGGGATCCGTCGTGCCAACGCAGACGATCGTCGGCGTCGTCATCAGCCGCACATGGTCGATCGGCATTGTCTGTCGCGAACCGCGAATGCAGGCCGCGAGCGCCTTGAGATCCTGCCTGTTTTGCTCGGCAAAAGCCCGGAACATCCGCCCCATGGGGTCCTTCACATCGGAGATGCTGGGCGCCTCCAGGGCGTCGGCGATACTGGGCGGCAGGCCGATGCCATCAATGAGACGATAGCCGAGCCCGCCGAGCGAAAGACATGCAACGCGCCGTGGATTGGCCCGCGCCAGAAACGCCGCGTTCCGCGCGCCCATCGAATAGCCGATTACCCCCGCCCGCTGGATGCCGAGATGATCGAGCAGCGCAATACCGTCAGAGGCCATGGCCTGCGAGGTATAAGCCTCGGGATCATAGAGCTTGTCGCTCTGGCCATGTCCCCGGTTGTCATAGGCGATGACCCGATAGCCGGCATGGGTAAGGCTCTTCACCCATTGCGGGCCAACCCAGTTCACGGCGTGATTCGAGGCAAAACCATGGATCAGCAGCACGGCTGGCCCTTCGCCGCCATCGTGCGGCGGCACGTCGATATAGGCGATCCCGACCCCGTTATGGCTGAAGCGCAGCATGATCTTTCCCTCTGAAGCTCGATATTCTGCAACCGTATCGAAGGATCGAGGTCAAGCCCCTAGGAAATTTCAGCCGAACGCATTAGGGTCCGGCCCATCATGCACGCAACGGTTCGCGTGCCGAGGTTGACGAGACATGGCCGACCATTCCATTCCCCATTTCCATAACAATGCCGGCGTGCCGACCATCGAGATTGCTGCGCGCGAGTTCATGTGCATCGGTGCAACGCCGCCGTTCGATCATCCGCATATCTTTCTCGACATGGGCAGCGAGAACGAGATCATCTGCCCATATTGCTCGACGCTTTATCGTCATTCCAAGACCCTGCATGGCACGGAATCCGTCCCCGTGGCCCATTGGGTGGAAGTGGCCTGAGCCACCATGACAGACCGGAGCATCGTTATTGTCGGTGCTGGTATCGGCGGCCTGGCCGCCGCCCTTGCCCTGACCAAGCAAGGTTGGCGCGTTGAGATTCTTGATCAGGCTCATAAGCTTGAACCTGTCGGCGCGGGTGTGCAGATCGGTCCCAACGCGACACGCGTTCTCGAAAGTCTCGGTTTGACCGAGCGACTTGCCCCGGTGGTGGGGACACCGGAATCCCTGATTGTCCGCTCCGGTCCGACCGGGGCCGTCCTGTCCGAAATGCCGCTGGGCGCAGCAGCGGTGCGACGCTGGGGCTCGCCGTTCCAGATGGTGCATCGCGGCGACCTGCAGATGGCACTGTTGGCTGAGGCCGAAACCAACCCGAATATCCGTATCACCCTCGGTCGGCGGCTCGAAAGCATCCGCGAACTGGACGGCGGAATCCGCGCCAGCTTCTCGAAATACGGGGAAGAATCCCAGATTGATTCGCAAGGGTTGATCGGCGCCGATGGTCTGTGGTCGAAAGCCCGCAATTTCATCGGCCTCACCTCGCCCACCAGCTTTTCCGGCTGCGTCGCCTGGCGCACCACCATCCCCGCAAGCGAAGCGCCGAAATGGGCCCTCGCCTCCCGCTCGAACCTTTGGCTCGGCCCCAGCGCCCATATCGTGCATTACCCGCTGCGTGGGGGGAGCATCATCAACGTCGTCGCCATCGTCGAGGACAGCTGGCGCGAACGCGGCTGGTCGGAAGCCGGCGACATCGCCTGGATCAATCGCCGCTTCCGCGACTGGCACCGCGACGTGAAAGACCTGATCGGTGCCGCTGACACCTGGTTGCGCTGGTCATTGTTTGATCGCCCGCCGGAGTGGAAATGGACGCGCGGCCCTGTCTCATTGCTCGGCGATGCCGCACACCCGATGCTGCCCTTCATCGCCCAGGGTGCCAGCCAGGCGCTGGAAGATGCCAAGGTGCTGGGCGATTGCCTGAAGGAGTCTAAGCCCCTCGCCGGTGCGCTGCTCGAATACGAGGCCTCGCGCCTCCGCCGTACCGCCATGGTGCAGAAGGCCTCCCGCCAGCAGATCCTGCCTTATCACGCTAACGGCCTCATTGCGGCCGGGCGCAATCTCGTCATGCGGGCGCTCGGCGGCGATGGTCTCGCCCGGCGCTATGACTGGCTCTACGGCAAAGTTGTCTGACAACCTGCGATTTGGGCTGGCGCAAGCGTTCTTAGGTCTATAATAATCACGGCATGAGCGATTTGCTGTGACTGAAACTCGCCCCTTTCCAGCCGCACCGCCGGTCGAGCATCGCCCGAAAGCGATTGCGCTTGTCTGTCTCGCTGTCATTTTCTTCACGGTGATCGATACCGGCGCCAAATGGCTCAATCCGCGCCTCGGCGTTTTGGAGACAACCTTCCTGCGCTATGCCTCCGGCGCGTTCTGGATGGTTATCGCCATCAATCCCTGGCGTGTGCCGAACCTGCTGAAATCCGACCGCCCCTTCCTCCAGTTCCTGCGCGGCGCACTGCTGCTTGGGTCCACGACATTGAATTTCCTCGCCATCCAGCATCTGCAATTGGCGCAGGCCGTCAGCATCATGTTTCTGGCACCGCTGCTGGTCAGCCTGTTGGCCGGCCCGATCCTGGGTGAATGGGCCGGGCCGCGCCGGCTGGCGGCGATTGCCGTCGGCTTTTGCGGCGTGCTGGTCATGACGCGTCCGGGCACCGGCGCGTTTCACCCCGCGATGTTTTATTCACTGGGCGCGATGTGCTGCTACGCCACGATCCTGCTGATGACACGCCCGCTGTCGCGGAGCGACAGCCCCCAGACGACACTTTTCTATTCCTCCCTGCTCGGCGTCTTTGTCATATTGCCGCTGGTTGTTTCGGTCTGGAAGACGCCGGAGACGGCGTTTGAATGGCTGGTGATTGCCTCGGTCGGCATCGGAGGCAGCCTGGGGCACTGGCTGTTGATCCAGGCGCAGCAATTTGCCTCCGCGCCCGTTCTGGCACCGTTCCTCTACACACAGATCATCTGGATGAGCCTTTCCGGCTACCTGATCTTCGGCGAGGTTCCTGATCGCTGGACCCTGGTCGGATCGTGCATCGTCATCGCCTCGGGCCTCTACATGCTGCACCGTGAGCGCATCCGCGCCATTGAGCGCCTGCCCGCGTAACAGAGGTCGCGCGCGCAGAGTGTCAATGCCACAAATTTTGTCAGTTATTAGGCAACTCGCTCAAGGAACCGCTTGGCAAGTTCCTTTGCATTCCCTAGTGCTTTGAAGAACAGCATTAGACAAAAGCTCAGGGGAGAGCGTGCATGGCTGAGGGGACGGGTATGTCAGGCGGTCGTATCAAATCGCCGGAGGACTTTTGTGGGGCAATTTTCCTTCTACTTATATGCGCATTGGCGCTTTGGCAGGCCAGCGAGCTGACATTCGGTACGCTCCGCGCAGTTGGTCCGGGCCTGATGCCGACGGCGCTGGCCGTGTTGCTGGCCGGGTTGGCCTGCGTTCTGATGGTCAGCAGCCTCAAGGACGATGGCCCCGATGTCTCGCCCCCCTCCTGGCGCGGGATTCTCTTCGTCCTCGGCGCCTTCGTCGCCTTCGGTCTCGCCGTGCGCCCGCTCGGTCTTGCCGTTGCAGGTCCCCTGGCGGTCATTATCGCCGGTTTTGCATCTGATGAGACCCGCCCCGGCGAAACGGTCCTCTTCGGGCTTGGCATGACGGCCTTCTGCATCGCGCTGTTCAAGTTTGCGCTGGGGCTGCCGATCCCGCTCGCCCCCTGGCTGCTCGGATACTGAGGGCGCGATCATGGACATCATTTCCAATCTGGCGCTCGGTTTTTCCGTCGCTCTTTCCCTCCAGAATCTCGCGCTCTGCTTCGTCGGCTGCCTCGTCGGCACGATGATCGGCGTTCTGCCGGGCGTTGGTCCCATTGCCACCATCGCGATGTTGCTGCCGCTGACCTTCAAGGTTGACCCGACCGGCGCACTCATCATGCTCGCCGGCATCTACTACGGCGCGCAGTACGGCGGCTCGACCACTGCGATCCTCATCAACATCCCGGGCGAGGCGACTTCTGTCGTCACCGCCATGGATGGACACGAGATGGCCAAGAACGGCGAAGCCGGCAAGGCACTCGGCATTGCGGCCATCGGCTCCTTCATTGCCGGCTCGGTTGCCACGCTCGTCATCGCACTGCTCGGCAAGCCGCTGACAGCCATGGCGCTGATTTTCGGCCCGGCCGAGTATTTTTCGCTGATGGTCCTTGGCCTTGCGCTCGCTGTGGCGCTGGCGCGCGGCTCGGTGTTGAAGGCGATCATCATGATCGTGCTCGGCATCCTGCTGTCCACCATCGGCACCGATCTCGATACCGGCGAGGAGCGCCTGACCCTCGGCATGACCGCACTTTCCGACGGCATCGACTTTGCTGTGCTGGCCATGGGCGTGTTCGGCCTTGCCGAAATTCTCAAGAACCTTGAAAATCCCGAGGCGCGCGATGTCGTGAAGAGCGGCATCGGCAAGCTTTTGCCCACCATGGACGACATGAAGCGCTGTTTTGCGCCAATCATGCGCGGAACGGCGCTGGGCTCCATTCTCGGCATTCTGCCGGGCAATGGCGCGGTGCTGGCGCCATTCGCCAGCTACACCATCGAAAAGAAGCTGGCCAAGGATCCGTCACGCTTCGGCAAGGGCGCCATCGAGGGCGTGGCAGGTCCTGAATCGGCCAACAACGCCGGCGCACAGACCGCCTTCATCCCGCTGCTCACCCTCGGCATTCCGCCGAATGCGGTGATGGCGCTGATGGTCGGCGCAATGACCATCCACGGCATCATTCCCGGCCCGCTGGTGATGTCGAAGTCGCCTGACCTCTTCTGGGGCATGGTTGCCTCAATGTGGGTGGGCAACGCGATGCTCGTCATCATCAACCTGCCGATGATCGGCCTGTGGGTGAAGCTTCTCAAGGTACCGTATCGCCTGATGTTCCCGGCGATTCTGCTCTTCTGCGCCATCGGCATCTATTCCATCAACAACAACCCGGCGGATGTGTTCCTCACGGCGTTCTTCGGCCTCGTGGGCTATGCCTTCTACAAGTTCGGCCTGGAACCCGCGCCGATGCTTCTCGGCTTCGTGCTGGGCAAGCTGATGGAGCAGAAGCTGCGGCAGGCGCTGACGCTTTCGCGCGGTTCGATGATGACCTTCATCGAACGGCCGATTTCGGCGGTCCTGTTGCTCATCGCCCTCGCCATCATCACCGTGGCGTTGTTGCCCTCCGTTCGGAAGGGCCGCGAGGAAGCCTTCCAGGGGGACTGAGCGAGACGATTGACCGCAACGACGGCGCCATCGCCGTCGTTGCTTCCTCGTTCATCCAGAAATAACTAGGATTCAACAGAAAGGTCCACGATGGGACCTTCTTTATCGGGAGAAACGAATGAAACGCATGTTGATTGCCGCCGCTGCGGCACTGACCCTTGCGACCGCACCGACCAAGGCACAGGATTATCCGACCCGTCCGGTCACGATGATCGTTCCCTTCGCCGCTGGCGGCCCCACCGACATCATTGCCCGCCTCGTGGCTGAAAGCATGTCGAAGACGCTCGGCCAGCAGGTCATTATCGAGAACGTCGCCGGCGCCGGCGGCACAACCGGCTCGACGCGTGCCGCCCAGGCCGCGCCCGATGGCTACACCATCCTGATGGGCCATATGGGCACCCATGGCGCCGCCCCGGGCCTCTACAAGAACCTCAAGTACAACCCGTCGACCGATTTCACCCCCATCGGCCTTGCCGCGGGCACACCCATTGTGATCGTGACCAAGAAGGCCTTCCCGGCTGACGACACCAAGGGTTTTGTCTCCTACGTGAAGGCCAACAACGACAAGATCACCCAGGCTCATGCCGGCGTTGGCTCGGTCTCCTTCACCACCTGCATGTTGCTGACCCATCAGCTCGGCGTCAAAGCGACCGCCGTCGCCTACACGGGCACCGGCCCGGCACTGAACGATCTCGTCGGTGGTCAGGTCGATTACATGTGCGACCAGCTCCCCTCGGTCATCGCGCAGGTGCGCGCCGGCACGGTGAAGGCAATTTCGATTGCACTGCCCGAGCGGTCACCGGCTCTGCCGAACCTTGCCACCACCAAGGAATCGGGCCTGCCCGAGTTCCAGGTTTCAGCCTGGAATGCCGTGTTCGCCCCGAAGAACCTGCCTGAGCCGATCAAGGCCAAGCTGGCCGATTCGCTGTCCAAGGCGCTCGACGACGACAAGGTGAAGGCGCGCCTGCTCGACCTTGGCGCTGTCATCCCGCAGGGCAAGGAGCGTGGCCCGGATGCGCTTGCTGCCCTCGTCAAGAGCGAGGTTGACCGCTGGGGCCCGATCCTGAAGTCGGTACAGCAGTAACAGCCACCGCTTCGACACAAGGAAAGGGCGCATCCGGCGGATGCGCCCTTTTTCATGACCAGATGCGCGACCGGAATGCCTCGGTTCCGCCGGCCAACGGCAAGAGAGAAGCAGCTCGCGACAAGACCGATTGACCCCTTGCCATGAGCCGGAGTGCTCCGCATAAATCGCTCATGACACAGCAAGATCCCGTGACTGCCGCGCTCCTTGTGATCGGAGATGAGATCCTCTCCGGACGCACCAAAGACAAGAATATCGGCTATATTGCCGAGTTTCTGACCAATGTCGGCATCGACATGAAGGAGGTCCGTGTCGTGCCCGACGAGGAGGACGACATCGTGGCGGCGGTGCAGGCACTGTCCCGACGGTACACCTACCTCTTCACCACCGGCGGCATCGGCCCGACCCATGACGACATCACGGCCGATTGCGTGGCCAAAGCCTGCGGCGTGACCATCGACCATGATCCGCGCGCGGTGGCGATCCTGCAGGCGCGCTACAAGCCCGAGGATCTCAACGAGGCGCGGATGCGCATGACGCGCATTCCGGCGGGGGCTGACCTCATCGACAATCCGATTTCAAAGGCACCTGGCTTCATGATTGGCAACATCATCGTTATGGCGGGCGTGCCTCAAATCATGCAGGTGATGCTCGATAATGTCCTGCCGAAACTGAAAACCGGCGTGAAGATGCTTTCGCGTTCGGTGGAAACCGGTGGCCTGCCCGAGGGGGTTTATGCAACGCCTCTTGGCGAGGTGGCGAAGGCTCACCCCGGCGTCATCATCGGCTCCTACCCCTCCTTCGATGGCAAGACCTTCCAGAACCGGATCGTGATGCGCGCCCGCGAGGATACTGTGCTCGAAACGGTGGAAAAAGCGGTGATCGAGACGCTGAACCGGCTTCATGAAGCGCAGGGTTCAGGCTACAGGTTGCCGCTCTAGATATTGCGGAGCCAGATATGCAGCCGTTGCCGGACAAGGCCTTTCCCGTTTCCTGGGATCAGTTCCATCGCGATGCCCGGGCGCTCGCCTGGCGGCTCGCCGGGGCGGGACCATTCAACTCGATCCTCTGCATTACGCGCGGCGGGCTGGTGCCGGCGGCGATCATCGCCCGCGAACTGGAACTGAGGCTGATCGATACGATCTGCATCGCGTCCTACCACGACTACGCCAATCAGGGTGAACTCAAGGTGCTGAAAGCCGCCGCGCCCGACATCGTGGGCGACAACGGCGGCAAGGGCGTGCTGGTGCTCGATGATCTCGTCGATACCGGCAAAACCGTGAAGCTGACGCGCGAACTGCTGCCGAACGCCCATTACGCCACCGTCTATGCCAAGCCGTTGGGGCGTCCGCTGGTCGACACGTTTGTCACCGAAGTGTCGCAGGATACCTGGATCTACTTCCCCTGGGACATGGGCTTTGCCTTCCAGCCGCCAATCCTGAAGGGCGCTGCTGGGTAACAAACGCCCCTCCCCTGCCTGACGACCGAGGTTTCCGATCGCCGGGTTGACCAACGCCTCGTCCTGGCGATTACATGGCCATTCTCCGTGAGCGACGGAGCAGGGAGACGCCAATGCAGGGTCCGGACTTCGACCTTCGCCAGTGCCGTACCACGTTGCCGCTGGCGCTGCTGGCCGCGCGCAAGCGCCATGGCGGGCGCACCGCCATTCTGGAGGATCCCGAACGCAAGCCGCTGACCTACAATCAGCTCGTGCTCGGCGCGATGGTGCTGGGGGCCAGGCTAAAGTCCATCGCGAAAGGCGATGCCCGCATCGGCGTGCTGCTGCCGAGCGTCAACGGCGTGATAGTGACGCTGTTCGGGCTGTTGTTCCACGGCATCACACCGGTTCTGCTCAATTTCACGGCCGGTGTGCGCAACCTGCGTTCCGCCTGTGTGACGGCGGAGGTCGAGGTCATTGTCACTTCGCGGCGGTTTGTCGAACAGGCGCGGCTCGACGATGTGGTCTCCGCACTCGGTGAGGGGCGCGAGATCGTCTACCTGGAAGACGTGCGCAAGGGCATTGGCTTTCGCGACAAGGTGACCGGTGTTCTCAAGACGCTGTTCGCACGTTTGGTTGCCCAGCGGGCTGGCACCGACTCCAATGCCCCTGCCGTGATCCTGTTCACCTCCGGCACGGAAGGCGCGCCGAAGGGCGTGGTTCTCTCCCACGCCAACCTTGTCGGCAATACGATGCAGATCTGGCAGCACGCTGCCGGAGCCATCTCACCCACGGACGTCGCGTTCAATCCGCTGCCGGTGTTCCATTCTTTCGGACTGACAGCGGGCACGCTCCTTGGCCTCCTCAACGGCATGAAGGTGGTGCTCTACCCCTCGCCGCTGCACTACAAGCAGGTGCCGAAGCTGATCCACGAAACGAAGGCGACCCTGCTTCTGGCCACCGACACCTTTCTCGTCGGCTATGCCCGCGCGGCAGAAGCCGGAGAACTGGCCTCGCTCAAGCTGGTCGTGACCGGAGCCGAGCGCGTCAAGGACGGAACGCGTGCGCTCTGGGCACCGTTCGGCACGATGATCCTCGAAGGTTATGGCTGCACGGAATGTTCGCCGGTGCTGGCCTGCAATCTGCCAGACGACAACCGCTTCGGCACGGTGGGCCGGCTGCTGCCCGGCATCACGGCCAAGCTGGAGCCGGTGGAAGGCATTCATGATGGCGCCCGTCTGGTCGTGAAGGGCCCGAACGTGATGCGCGGCTACATGCTGGCCGAGACCCCGAGCGAGATCCGGCCACTGCCTGATGAATGGTATGACACCGGCGACATCGTACAGATCGACAGCGACGGTTTCGTGACCATTCGCGGGCGGGCCAAGCGCTTTGCGAAGCTCGGCGGCGAGATGATCTCGCTGGCGGCGGTGGAAGCGCTGGCGAACGGGCTCTGGCCCGATGCGACCCATGTCGCCGTCACCTTGCCTGACCCGCGCAAGGGCGAACAGGTGGTGCTGGTGACCGACCGGCCGGAAGCCGACCGCTCAGCCCTCCTTGCCCATGCCCGGGAGCAAGAGGTGGCGGAACTTTACGTGCCGCGCGCCATCCTTGTCGTCGAGAAAATCCCCGTCCTCGGCTCAGGCAAGATCGATTACGCCGGCACAGCGGACCTTGCGCAGAAAATGCGCGCGCTGATCTGACTTCCGCTTCACGGCTCGGGCGGATAGGTTTCAGATCAAGTCAGCAGAAGCGACACAAGGAGAAGACCGATGGATCTGGGTTTGAAGGGGCGGACGGCAATCGTCTGCGCAGCATCGAAGGGGCTGGGGCGTGGCTGTGCCGAAGCACTGGCCGCTGAGGGTGTGAACCTCGTCATTTGCGCGCGTACGAAACCCGATATCGAGGCGGCAGCGCGCGATATTGCCGCAAAATACGGGGTGAAGGTGACAGGGATCGCCACCGACATCACAACCGAAGCCGGGCGCAGGGAGGTGCTGGCTGCCTGCCCAAATCCGGACATTCTGGTGACGAACGCCGCAGGCCCGCCCGCCGGAGATTTCCGCAATTTCACGCTGGATGACTGGCGCAAGGCAGCGGAATCGAACTTCTTCACGCCCATCGCGCTCATTCAGGCCACCATCTATGGCATGATGGAGCGCGGCTTCGGGCGGATCGTCAACATCACTTCGGCCTCGGTGAAGGCGCCGATCCCCGCGCTCGAACTCTCGAATGGCGTGCGCGCCGGCCTGACGGGTGCCGTGGCGACACTGGCCCGCACCTCCGCAAAACATAATGTCACCGTCAACAACCTGCTGCCGGGCCAGCATGAGACGGATCGGCTGACCTCGATCATCGGCAACAACATCAAGAAATCCGGCAAGTCTGAAGACGAGGTTGTGAAAGACATGAAGGCGCGTATTCCGGCCAACCGTTTCGGCACGGCAGCGGAATTCGGCCATGCCTGCGCCTTTCTCTGCTCGGCGCAATCGGGCTTCATCACCGGCCAGAATCTGGTGGCAGACGGCGGAGCCTATCCGGGGACGCTGTAGCCGCGTCGGCCTGCATGTTCGTGCAAGCAATTGGCCGAAACAGGGGATAACGCGATAAAATCAAGCGTTTAGATCGTGCGGTTGAGCGAAAGTCATTGCCACTTTCGCGCCCCATGGTCTATCGCTCGATGACCAGCGCGGACATGGCGAAACTGGTAGACGCAAGAGACTTAAAATCCTGGCGTGTCTGCGGATTTGGCTAACCGGATCATGCGCTTAGGCCGATGCGTGCCCGAAAAGGCCCGACATAGGCCCGAAACGCGTGGCTGACATGCTCGGTGAGCGTGGACTTTGGGGGTAATGGAAGGCGAGGCCGCCTGCTGAAACTGGTAGACAGACCCGACTTAAAATCGGGAGCCTTCGGGCGTGCGGGTTCGAGTCCCGCGGCGGCCACCAACCCAAGTCATACAAGAAATCCGAATGGCAGTGGACAGCAGGTGCCGGCGATGTTGTCTTCGTTTTGGCGAATGTGGTCGTCTAGCACGAGGACTTCGACGTTTTGAATGCGCCTCGGAGTCCTGGGGCGCACACGCAGAGAGAGAACCGGGCGATGGCGTCAACTTCGTGCAAGGCGCGCCGCCGGGCCGGACGCGTCGCCTAAACACGATTGGGATGCCTTCGCCGGCGCCATCGCCCGGCGCGCGCACGATCACGGCATGCCGGTCAGCCAAGGCAGGCTGGTGCGCGACATGATGGAGTGGTTCGCGGGTCGGGAGGATTTCCCGCCGCCCGACGAGCGGACGGTGCGGCGGAAGGTGTTGGCGATCTGGAGGGAGTTGATGATAATGCAACTTTGACTAGGCGGTCCTCCAGTTCAAACTGATCACTTTTTGTCTTGAGCCCCTGCGATCTTGGCAGGTGATTGAGAGCCGCCGCTGCAACAATTGCCCAGTGGCATCACTCCTGTCTCCTGCGCAAACTTAAATGCGGGGGACATTATTTCTACGCCTTGCGGCACATTGACACCAGCAAGTACCGGGCCTCCTTGCACGGCCTCCATCTTCCCGCCGTTGCAGCAGTTCCCCATCGGAGCAGCGGTCAATTCAGTCATTTTCATTCTCCTTACTGAGTTGTGTTAAGGTGGGTACGCAGCAGTTGCTCGACAACAAACCCCTCAGGGTTGCATTTTGTTTTGCCTTCTTCATCGAGATAGGCGCAACCGCCCATGCAGGTCGGAAGGCTCTTACAGTTGGTGCAGTGAGGATCGTCCCATGGTTCGCGACTGTGGATGGCATCCCTACGCGATGAAGATGCAGCAAGTTCTCCGTTAACGTTCAATTCGCCGAGCGCTCTGTCAGTTCCGGTGGTGCAATGGTACAAATTGCCATCCACACCGAATAAGACAGAAGAAGGTTTGTCGAATGCGCAATTAACATCGACTGGCTCAATCCGTGGGAGCGAATACCCATGTCGTTTAAGAACGCGCAAGCAACGGACAAAATCCTCAGCGTATTCCGCTACAGATTGAAAATATATGCCGCCACCATTCATACTATTAGAGTGCTGCTTCATTTCATTGATATATACAAACAGCTTGCTTTCATCAAATCCTCGCTGTTTCAGGTCAGCCACCAAGTCTTCAAACGCCCCCACGGCTCTTAAGCTTAAATTGATACGCAGAAAAATAGTAAATTCTTCATCAATTGCATTTTGAATTGCTGTCATAACCGATTCATATGTTCCTTTGCCATTTTTGTGTAATCGTAATGTATTATGAATTTCTTGCTCCCCATCGAGCGAGAATTGGACTTGTTTGACGCCATTTTTTTTCAAGAGGCTGGCGGTTTGTTTCGAAAATAGACTACCATTAGTCGTTATGCCTGCGTAGTATGGCTTTCCGAGTTGTTCACATATGCGAGTCAACCGCTCTGAAGCTGATGTCAGCCATTTCAATCGTAGGAGAGGTTCGCCCCCAAACCAATGGACCATTAAGCGGTCATAATTTTTCAATTCGCGCTCAACATACAAAAAAGTTTTTTCGAAGTTTTTCTCATCAAGAGCATTCTTGGAATGCTCTTGATAGCAATAACTGCAACGAAAATTGCAGGCGTTTGTCAAAGAATATGTAATATACTGTTGATTACCGCTGAGAACTGACCCGGCGGGCTCGTAAATTTCCACTGAGATTTGACCCATGTTCTGACCTTCTCCCTGGCTTTGGGTCGGGGGAACATGGAGTGATCGACATGGCATTAT
>JAIUNP010000038.1 GCA_020161975.1 Pseudomonadota bacterium | reverse complement strand
TCCGGCCAGAACCAGCCCGAGAGGCGCGATCAGCAGGAGGCCTTGCCGCCGCGAGATCATGGCGTGCCTGCCTCGTCGCGCAGTGTCGCGAATACCTGATCCGGCGCAATGGCAAGACGAACGGCGGCGCCGGGGGCAAGCGCCGCATCCGGTCCGTTCGATGCAGCTTCCGCCACAAACTCGACGCCGCCGGCGAGCCGCACGACATATTGCACCCGCGCACCGCTGAACGAGCGCAGCACGATCTCGCCCGGCAAGCCGAACGAATCCGGTCCATTCGGTCCGAGCAGCCGGATCGCCTCCTGCCGGACGATGATATCGACCGGTGTGCCCGCCGGGTGTTCGAGCCGGGAAGCGCTGAGGTGGATCGTTTCACCGAGGGTTAAGCTACCGCCAGCGCCATCGCGCGATGCGATGATGCCATGCAGCCGGTTCGGCTTGCCGATGAAACCCGCGACAAAGCCGGTTGCCGGCCGGTGATAGATATCTTCCGGCGTCGCCAGCTGCTGCATCACGCCCTTCGCCATCACGCCCACGCGATCAGACATCGACAGCGCCTCGCCCTGATCATGCGTGACGAACAGGGTGGTGATGCCGAGATTGCGCTGGAGGCGCTTGAGCTCGATCTGCATCTCGTCGCGCAGCTGCGCGTCGAGGTTCGAGAGCGGTTCGTCGAACAGCAGAACACGGGGGTGGGGCGCAAGAGCGCGGGCAATGGCGACACGCTGCTGCTGCCCGCCCGAGAGCTGGCGCGGAGAGCGCTGGCCGTAAGTGTCGAGGCGGACGAGCGCCAGCGCCTCCTTCACCCGGCGGTCGAGTTCAGCGCCGGTGACCCCTCGGCGGCGCAAGCCGAACGCGACGTTCTCATACACGGTGAGGTGCGGGAACAGCGCATATGATTGGAAGACCAGCCCGAGGCCGCGCCTGTTCGGCGGCAGGCTGGTCACATCCTCCGTTCCGATCAGGATCCGCCCACGGGTCGGTGCGACAAGACCGGCCACCATGCGTAGGATCGTCGTCTTGCCACAGCCGGACGGGCCGAGCAGCGACACGAACTCGCCCTCCCGGATCGAGAGCGAGACATCGCGCACAACCTCGATATCGCCGTAGGACTTGCCAAGACCCTCGAATGTCAGCGCACTCATGTCCTGGCCTTCCGTCCAGCGGTCGCGGGATTAGCGGGCGACCTCGCGCTGCCAGCGGCGGGTCCAGTTGGCGACGTTCGCGGCGATGATTGCCGGATCGATGAACCAGGCCTTGGACAGCGTAGCGCCGTTCGGGACGAGCTTGGCCACCTTTTCGGAGAGTTTCACCTTGGTGTTGACCGCGCCGATATAGGCCCGCTCGGAAAAGCAGCCCTGCCCCTCGGCGGACAGCACCTGATCAACGAACTTGTGTGCGAGTTCAGCCTGCGCCGTGCCCTTGGGGATCATGATAGCAGGGAGGATGCCGACGGCGCCTTCCTTCGGATAGGCGACGGCAAGAGACAGCCCCTTGTCGATCGCCACGCCGGCACGGTCCGGGTACCACGGCGCGATCGCGATCTCGTTGCGCTCAAACAGCGCCAGCAGCTGATCAGCCTGCGTGTAGAGGGTCTGCGATCCCTTGGCCAAAGGCTTGATCGCCTCGATCCCGGGATCGATGTTTTCCAGCGTGCCGCCCTTGATCTTGTTCAGCGCGAGCAGGAAATGCAGGCCCGAAGTGCCGCTGATGTCGCCGATCGAATACTTGCCGGCATAGGCGGGATCGAACAGATCGAGCCAGGAGGTCGGCGGCGACTTGACCAGCTTCGGGTTGTAGACCAGCGCCGTGGCGCTCACCATGGCCACGACGTAGGCGTTATCCTTGCCCCAGGCGGTGGGGATGACATCCGCTGCCGACTTGAGCTTCTTGGGATCGATCGCCTCGTTCAGCTTCTCGCCATGGGTTTGCGAGGCCAGCGAATTGTCGATGAACACCACATCCATATCCGGCTTGCCGGCCGTGGCGCGGATGGCGGCGGCGAATTGCGAGGAATTGCCAAGCTTCAGGGACACCTTGGCGCCTGTCGCTTTCTCAAATGCCGCAACATGGCAGGCCTTCACATTATCGGCAAATGAGCCGCCGAATGATCCGACAACCAGTTCCTGCGCCATGGCAGGCGCCACGGTGATCAGTGCGGTTGCGATAGTCGTAGAGCAAAGTGAATGACGCATCAGTTCAACTCCCCAATGTTTTACGACGCTCGCAGCCCTCTGGCCCGATGGCGCTCGGATGGCTTCTTGCCGCCAATGACGAGACCATTGCATGACTTGAGATATCTTTCAAGAAAGATAAATTGACCTGCCTTTGCCGCGCCGGAGTATGGCCTTGAAACAGGCCCTGAGCTTCGCGCATAAGACCCGTCGAGAGAGGATTTGATGACCGTCAGCACGCCGAGCAAGATGAAAAAGCCTGCCGCCGGTTTGGCGAACGACCGTGTCGGCAAGGGGATGGAGCGCTGGCGGCGCGAGTTTCCGGATATCGATTGCTCGGGAAAGGCTGTTGTGGGCCGCCTGCTCCACCTCAACGAGCGCCTTCTGAAGGCCATCAACCAGCGGCTGGCAGGTCACGGGCTGACGTATCCGGGCTTTGCGATCCTGGCGACGCTGCGTGTCGAGGGAGCGCCCTACAGGATGTCTCCCAAGGCGCTGCTCGACGCGCTGATCCTGACATCCGGCGGTCTCTCCAACCTGCTGCGCAACCTTGAAACGCGCGGGCTTGTCCGCCGCATGGCTGATGAGACAGACGGGCGTGGCGTCATCGTCGAGCTAACGGACAAGGGGCAGCAGGTCGTCGAGCCGGCGATGCGCGACCATGCCCGCGCCGAGCTTGAGATCGTGGCCGCCCTTTCAGCCAAGGAACTATCCTCCACCGCGGATGCCTTGCGCAAGCTGATGCCGGACTGACAAACTATAACCCCTGGTGAGATCTGCGCCGCACAGGGCGTTCAAAATGGATTTCTTTATTGTTTTATAATCTTCTGACCGAATGAAGCAGTCAGGCGTTTTCGCGCCGGTATAGCGGTCGTTGTGGGAAAACTTTGGTTAATCCGGAAGCGGTCGCTCCTAGAGGTCTGCCCATCACCTGCTACAGCGCTGCCTGCAGAGCTGATATCGTGATCATCAGCGTTCGCGGCTGGGCGGGCGCGGCTGCCAACCCTACCGCTCGATAAAAGCTATGGCCTCGACGGAAATGGCGTGAATGAGAAATTTCGAATGCCGATCTTATCCGTCCCGGTCCTGAGTTGTGGTGTGGTAGCTTGATCACGGGGCCACCACATCATTCCTTGCATGCCCTTACCCACAGCAAGCCTTGGCAGATGAGGCCGGACCGCAACAGGGTTTGGACTCATTCGAGGTTTCAAGCCAGCGGTCGCGCGGCTTGCAACTCGCCGGGCGGGCGGATAGTTCTACCTGCACCGTGTCATTGATGAGGGCGGGCGTGATGGCCCGAAAGAGCTGCATGGGACGGACGCTGTCGCTGACTTCAAAGGTCAGCTTTGCTGCCTGATCGAGAGCGACACGTTCGGAGACTTTTCGCACGATCGCGGCGAACTTGCCCGAAGGCATGTGCTGGCGATCATCGCCGTTGACATCCCAGAGCTGCACGAAAATCTCAGTCCAGGCCTCGGCGTTCGCACCGCAATCAAGAGCTGAGAACTGCCCAGCCTTCACTTCGGTCACATGATAGCCTGCTCGGATCAGGTTTCCACCGTAGACGAACACGAGAGGCTTCTCGCGATGATTGTCCAAATAGGTCAGCAGGTCTGCGAGGGTGAGTTCTGTGGCGATCCCTGCTTGGGGTGCATTTTGGGTGTTGTTCTGTTCGAGCATATGGGCTACCTTTCATTTCAATGATTCAAGGAATATTGAAATATGGAAGAGCGTCAAGCCCTCACCGCATTCGGTGCGCTCTCGCAAGAAACACGCCTGCGGTTGCTCAAACTGCTCGTCGTGGCGGGGCGAGGCGGCGTAGCAGCCGGAACTCTGGCCGAAAGACTTGAGGTATCGCCCTCCAATATCAGCTTTCACCTCAAGGAACTCGAACGTGCCGGCCTGATCGCCTCGCGCCGGGATTCACGCTCGATCATCTACTGTGCCTCTTTTGAAGCACTTGGTGCGCTGGTTCGCTTCCTGATGGAGGATTGTTGCGCGGGTCACCCTGAAATTTGCGGGGTGACAACCGGCGCTGATCCCTGCTGCCCGTCACCGTCTAAAGCATCCTAGGCAAGCAGCCATGACCAACCGCATCGCCTGGCGAAAGAACCTCCATGTCGACATTTGAGCGTTATCTGACCTTGTGGGTAGCCCTGTGCATCGTCGTGGGCATCACACTGGGCCATTTCCTGCCGGGGCCTGTTCAGGCCATCGGCGCGATGGAAATCGCGCAGGTGAACCTTCCGGTTGCCCTGCTCGTCTGGTTGATGATCATCCCCATGCTGGTGAAGATCGACTTCTCGGCGCTTTCGGGCGTCAAAGAGCATTGGCGCGGCATCGGCGTCACGTTGTTCATCAACTGGGCTGTGAAGCCATTCTCGATGGCCCTGCTCGGATGGATTTTCATCTCATGGCTGTTCCGTCCCTATATGCCGGCAGACCAAATCAATTCCTATATCGCTGGGCTGATTCTGCTGGCGGCTGCGCCCTGCACGGCGATGGTGTTCGTCTGGTCAAACCTGTGCAAAGGCGAGCCGCACTTCACGCTCAGTCAGGTTGCCGTGAACGACGTCATCATGGTGCTGGCCTTCGCGCCACTGGTCGGGCTGCTGCTTGGGCTTTCGGCGATCACCGTGCCGTGGAACACGCTGGTTCTTTCGGTCGTGCTCTACATTGTCGTGCCGGTCATCATTGCGCAGGTCCTGCGCAAGCGGTTGCTGGCAACTGGCGGCGAGCCTGCACTTGCACGCTTCCTCGCCGTTCTCCAGCCCTTGTCACTTGTTGCGCTTCTGGCGACACTGGTGCTGCTTTTCGCATTTCAAGGTGGGCAGATTATTGCGCAGCCGCTGGTTATCGCGATGCTGGCTGTGCCCATCACCATTCAGGTCTATTTCAATTCAGGCCTTGCCTATCTGCTCAACCGCTGGACCGGCGAGGCGCATTGCGTGGCCGGTCCTTCGGCACTGATCGGCGCGAGCAACTTCTTCGAACTCGCGGTAGCTGCGGCGATCAGCCTCTTCGGCTTCCAGTCCGGCGCGGCATTGGCAACTGTGGTCGGCGTGCTGATCGAAGTGCCGGTCATGCTCTCGGTCGTCGCCATCGTGAATAGGTCAAAGGGCTGGTACGAGGCCGGAAGCGCGGTCAGATCCCGCATGGTTGAAGGAAAGCCCTGATGTTCCCGGTGGTCATCCATCACAATCCCGAATGCGGAACTTCCCGCAATGTTCTCGCCATCATCAAGGCGGCGGGGTACGAGCCGGAAGTCATCGAGTATCTCAAGTCGGGCTGGACGCGTCCACAGTTGGTGGCGCTCTTCGCCGCCGCGAACCTCACGCCGCGCGAGGCCTTGCGCGAGACAAAATCGCCAGCCGAAGAGCTTGGCTTGCTCAAGCCGAGCGTCAGCAACGAAGCCATCCTTGCTGCGATGCTTGAGCACCCTGTGCTCGTCAACCGCCCGATCGTCTGCACGCCAAAGGGCGTCAGGCTATGCCGCCCCAGCGAAGCAGTGCTTGACCTGCTCGACTGTCTGCCGTCGGGCCCACTCGCCAAGGAGGATGGCGCGCTCCTTATCGACGAGCATGGGCGGCGCGTGGGATGATCGTGCATTGTGGGGCTCTGATGACTCGAGCCGCATGTGAAGGCCCCATATCACCAGGAGCAACTGGCAAATCACTCGTCTGCTTCAGGTCCGCCGCCGTGTACGCTTTGGCGGCAGAGCGCCCGCATTGCTGACATTGTGCTCATATCCAGAATTAACGGAAAGCGGTCATTCGACGACAGCAGGGCAATTGGCGACCATGAAAAGGGCGGTCATCCGGCGTTGCCGCCAGGGTCGACCAGCAGGCTCCTGAGCTTTCGCACGGCGCTGTGCGGTGTCGTCAGGACCGGGCGCCCGTATCTTGCTGCAATCAGCGGGGCAGCACTTGAAAGGCTGAATTGCGCCAGCGCGATGACGTCGCAGTTCGCCAATTCGGCGGCAGCGTTCGTGGCCAGCCGGTCATGTTCGTCCCGGTCGCCCCCGTCCAGGGCGGTTAACGCCGCAGCGGCCAACGTCGGCTTGACGACAACGTGGTCGGGAAACTCTCCCGGCATGGATCGCAGCGTCGGCTCGAAGGTGGCCAGCAACCCGATTCGACCGCCCAAGGTCGCCGCCTGCTCGATCATCGCCTCGTTCGGCTTGAGAACGGGGATATTCGGGTTTGCCGCTTTCACCGCATCAATGCATGGGCCGAAAGCCGAGCAGGTGAACAGGATGGCGTCCGCCCCGGTGCGTCGGGCGTAGCCGGCAAGGTCCAGAAACCGCTGTGTCATCGCCCGGGTAATCGTGCCATCGCGGGCAAGATCAGCCGAGAGGCTGTCATCGAGCAGGTTCATCAACCTTGGCTCGGGCCATAACTCCCGGAAGGCAGCCTCGATCGGTGGCGGTGAATGGCGCAAGGCGTGAATCAGGGCAATGCGGGGCATCAGCGGCCTCACGTCAGTGCCGGGACGACCGGCGCATTCTCCGGCTTCCGTCGAAGCTGGGCGAGAACGATCAGCCCGAGCAGCAGGAGCGCCGGTATGAACATGACATATCGCGACATGCGATCTGCCGGCCGCTCGACATTGAGGAGGCGGTCGCCTGCATCGAGGCCGACCTTGTTGGCCAATCCGCCAAACCGCGCTTGCTGAATGCGCACGTCATCGCCGGAACCCATGAGCGTCAGTCCGACCGATCGAAGCCGCTCGGCCGTGGTCTTGCCTTCGGCGAGGGCAATGCGGATGACCTTCTCCGTCTCATCGCCCTGCCGATCCTGCGACATGAAGCGCAACTTGATAAAGCCCTCGGAAGCGGGACGACCCAATTCCTCAGTCCAGGCATATGCAGGCAGCGTCTCGAACGGCGGCTGAATGCGATCAAGCCAGAATCCCGGGCGGAACAGGGTAAAGCTCACGAGCAGCAGGGCCACGGTCTCCCACAGACGGTTCTTCGTGAGAAACCATTGTTGTGATGCGGCGACAAAGGCCATCATTGCCAGAATGGCGCTGGCGAGCACGATCAGAAAATGCCCGACGCTCTGGACGCCGATCAGCAGTAATTCGGTGTTGAAGATGAACAGGAACGGCAGCAGGGCAGTCCGAATTTCATAGCGAAAGCTCTGAACGCCTGTTTTCACCGGATCGCCGCCCGAGATGGCGGCGGCGGCATAGGAAGCAAGGCCGACCGGGGGCGTAACGTCGGCCATGAGGCCGAAGTAGAAAACGAACATGTGCACGGCGACCAGGGGGACGGCCATATCATTCTGCGCCGCAAGCTCGACGGCCACAGGTGCCATAAGGGTTGCCACCACAACGTAGGCAGCCGTGGTGGGCATGCCCATGCCGAGAATGATGCAGATCACCGCAGTCAACAACAGCATGCCGATGAAGTACCCACCCGACAGCAGTTCAACGACCTCTGTCATCACCAGGCCGATGCCGGTGAGAGAAACAGCGCCGACGATGATGCCGGCAGTGGCGGTGGCGATGCCGACACTGGTCATGTTGCGAGCGCCTGCGATCAGGCCATCGATAACATCACGAAAGCCGTCAAGCGCGCGGGCTACGTAGGTTCCTTCGCCGCGAAACAGCGCTGTCAGCGGCTTCTGCGTCAGCAGCAATCCGATGAGTGCAAGGCAGCCGTAGAAGCCGGAAAGGCCGGGCGACATTTCCTCCAGCATCAGGCACCAGATCAGAACAATGATCGGCAGCAGGTAATGCAGGCCGCTGCGCAGCGTCTCCCAGAACCCGGGGATCTCCACGAGTGCCCTGTCGGGATCGTCGATCACCGGATCTGGGTGCTGTGCCCGCAGCCAGAGGAAGGCGAGATAGAGGCCGATGCCCAACGCGCCGAGCGCCCAATTTGCGGCGCGGCCCAGAGCATGGCGGAACGGCTCGAGCCCGAAATGCACCAGCGCGAACAATCCGGCGATCAGCAGGAAGCCGAACAATGTATTCATCAGGCGCACGATGGTCGCCTGCTTGTGGCTGACCGGCAGTCCGCGCATGCCCGCCTTCATCGCTTCGATGTCAACGATGTAGAAGAGCGCGAGATAGGTCACGAAGGCGGGCACGAAGGCATGACGCACAACATCGGCATAGGTAATGCCGACATACTCGGCGATCAGAAACGCGGCCGCACCCATGACCGGTGGCATCAGCTGGCCGTTGACGCCGGCGGCGCATTCGATTGCACCAGCCTTTTCAGCTGAATAGCCAACGCGTTTCATCAGCGGGATCGTGAATGTCCCGGTCGTAACGACGTTGGCGATGGACGAACCCGAGATCATGCCCGTCATCCCGGAGGCGACAACGGCGGCTTTCGCCGGCCCGCCGCGATACTGGCCAAGCAGCGAAAAGGCGAGCTGGATCATCCAGCTGCCGGCACCGGCCTTTTCGAGCAGATTGCCGAACAGAACGAACAGGAAGATCACGCTGGTGGAAACGCCAAGCGCGACGCCGAACACGCCTTCCGACGTCAGCCACAACTGTGACATCGCGCGCGACAGGTTCGCGCCCTTGTGACTGATCAGGCTCGGCATGTAGGGGCCGAAGAAGATGTAGCCGATCATGATGAGCGCGATGACGGCGATGGCAGGGCCGACAGCGCGGCGCGCGCCCTCAAGCAGGACGGCGATACCGATGACCGATGCGACAAGATCGAGCGTCGTCGGCAGACCGGGGCGCTGGATCAGCGCCATGTAATTGACGATCAGATACCCTGTGGCGAACAGGCTGGCGGCAACCAGCAGCCAGTCGTACCAAGGCACCACGCGGCGAGAAGCGCGGGAATAGGCAGGAAAGGTGATGAAGGCGAGGGTCAGCGCAAAGATGAGGTGGATGGACCGGGCCTGCGTATCGTTCAATACGCCCCAGCTGAGGGCGAACGGCAGCGGCGAGGCATACCAGAGCTGGAACAGCGCCCAGGCAAGGCAGATGACAAAAACGAGGCGGCCGACAACACCGACCGGTTTGCGGCCGCCTGTATCGGCTTCCTCGACCATGCGCTCGAGTTCATCGCGTGTTGCGATCTTTGGCTGTTCCGTCATGTGCTTCCACCGGCTTTGCGAACAGGCCGGGGCGCATCGGCCCCGGCCAAAGCGTGTCAGGGCCTATTTCAGCCAGCCTTTTTCCTTGTAGAATTTGGCAGCGCCGGGGTGCAGTGGCGCAGAAAGCCCGTCCTTGACCATCTTGGCAGGATCGAGGTTGGCGAAGGCCGGGTGCAGTTTCTTGAACTCGTCAAAATTGTCGAACACGGACTTCACCAGGGCATAAACGGAATCGTCCGGCACCTTGGAGGAAGCGACCAGGGTTGCCAGAACGCCATAGGTTTGCGTGGCGTTTGGATTGTTCGCGTAAAGGCCGCCGGGGATCGACGCCTTTGCGTAATAGGGCTTTTCCGCAACCAGTTTGTCGACGACGGGGCCGGTGAGCGAGATGAGCTTGGCGCCGCATGCCGTCGTCGGATCCTGAATGTTGGCGGAGGGGTGCCCGACACCGTAATAGAAGCCGTCGATCTTGTTGTCGCACAGCGCGGGGCCGTGCTCATCGGCCTTCAGCTCCGACGCGAGCGCGAAGTCGGACAGCTTCCAGCCCATCGCGCCCAGCAGCTCTTCCATCGAACTGCGCGTGCCCGAGCCGGGATTGCCCACGTTGAAGCGCTTGCCCTTGAAATCCTCGAATTTGGTAATGCCTGCTTCCTTGCGCGCGAGCACTGTGAAGGGCTCGGGGTGGATGGAAAACACTGCGCGCAGGTCGCCATGGGCGCCGCCATCCTTGAACGCGCCAACGCCCTTTGTCGCGCTGTACTGCACATCCGATTGCGCCATGCCGAAATCGAGATCGCCGGCCTTGATTGCATTGACGTTGAAAGCTGATCCGCCGGTCGATTCCACCGAGCAGCGCAGCTTGTGCGACTTCCGTTCCTTATTCATCAACCTACAGATCGCGCCGCCCGCCGCATAATAGACGCCCGTCACGCCACCGGTGCCGATGGTGATGAACGTCTGCTGCGCCTGTACCGGTGCTGCAATTCCGGCTGCAAGCCCGGCCATGCCGAGCCCGATGAGAAAATGTTTCATGCTGTCGATCCTCCCTTTGGATTTTTTGATGATATGCGGACTAAGTGCTGGCGGCGCTGCGGCCGACCGAGGCGATTGCGGCGTCCATGGCTTCGCCGAAGCGTTCAACGATGGTGTCGATGTCGTTCTCGGTGCAGATGAACGGCGGTGCGAGCATGTTGTGATCGCCCAGCTTCCCGTCGATGGTGCCGGGCATGGCATAGCAGGCAAGGCCCCGTTCCATCGCCTCACGCTTGACCCGCCCATTGAGCTTAAGCGCCGGATCGAATGGTGTTTTGGTCGAACGGTCGGTCACATATTCGACAGCCCAAAACAGGCCGCGACCGCGGATATCGCCCACATGAGGATTGTTGCCGAAGCGCTCGCGCAAGCGACGTTCAAGGTGCGCGCCCTGCTTGCGGACATTGGCCAGTAGATTGTCGTTCCTGATGACCTCCTGCACTGCTTGCGCAGCCGCGCAGGCCAGCGGATGGGCAAGATACGTATGACCGTGCTGGAAGAAGCCGCTACCGGCCTCAAGCGCGTTGAAAATTTTACCCGACAGCATCACAGCACCGATTGGCTGGTAGCCGCCGCCAAGTCCTTTGGCGATGGCCATGATGTCGGGCGCAATCCCTTCCTGCTCGCAGGCGTGCAGTGTGCCGGTCCGGCCCATGCCGCACATCACCTCATCGAGGATCAGCAGAATGCCATAGCGGTCGCAGATCTCGCGAATGCGCCTGAAGTAGCCTGCCGGCGCCGTGGTACAGCCCTGTGTTGCGCCGCCGACCGTTTCCGCGACAAATGCGATAATCGTTTCCGGTCCAAGTTCGTGACATTTGGCATCGAACTCATCGGCGAGCCGTTCTGCGTATTGGTCAGAATTTTCACCCTCGCGCTGGTCGCGATAGGCGTAAGGCGGGGCAACGTGATGCGTCTTGAAAAGCATCGGCGCAAATTGCTGACGCCGCCACAGGTTGCCGCCGACTGCCAGCGCGCCAAGCGTGTTGCCGTGATAGCTCTGCCGGCGCGCGACGAAATTCACACGCTGCTTTTCCCCGCGTTCGGTAAAATACTGCCGCGCCAGTTTCAGTGACGCCTCGATCGCCTCCGAACCCCCTGAAACGTAATAAACGTGGTCAAGGCCCTGGGGCGCGTCGGAAATCAGCGTATCGGCGAGTTGCTCGGCAACGTCGGTTGTGAAGAACGAGGTATGCGCATAGGCGATCTTGTCCAGTTGCCGCCGGATTGCGTCCCGGACATGCGGATGACCGTGCCCGATGCTGGACACCGCAGCGCCGCCCGAGCCATCAATGTAAGCCCTGCCGGTGGCGTCGATGATCTCGATGCCGCGCCCGCCAACAGCGCGTGGCATTGCATTTGCCCCGGCAATCTGCCGGTGCAGAATACGCGTCGATTTCGCCGGCGCATCGGTCATTCGTTTCCCCGCTATTTGTCGTCGTAGTAAGAGCCGAACCGCGTCAGATGCTCTTCGCTGGCAGCCATGGCTTCAACAGCCCGCCTGCCACGCCGCGCAGCCACCAGCGCGGCAATGCTTTCGACCGCAATCAGGCTGGGCGCGACGGTCTGCAGGAATGATGGCGACGATGTCGGCACGACGACGGACACCGGCGCGAGCCGTGCAACGGGCGATGCAGGGCTATCGGTTATTGCGATAACCGCCGCGCCTTTCTCCTGCGCGTAACCAACGGCCTCTACCGTCACCCGCGTGTAAGGCGCGATCGTGACAGCCAGCAGCGCATCCCGCGCGTCAATGCCGCGCAAACGGTCCAGGCTGGTCGCCCCCGTCCCCTCGACCAGCAAGGCGTTCTCGCCGATCAGCGACAAAAGGTAAGCGCCAAGATGCGCACTGGCATAACTGGAGCGCGAGCCCATGCAGAACAAGCGTTCCTTCGAGACGATGATGTCTGCCGCGCGCGCAATCGCCGCCAGGGTTTCGCTGCTGCTCAATGCACGGATGTGACCGGCCAGGCCCGACAGCAGGTCGGATGTCAGCGCCTCATCGCCGTCAACCTCGCGCCGTGCCTGCAGGTCGGCGGTGCGCCCGGAAAAGCTGGAGCGCTGCCGCAGCGCCGATGAACTGACCGCCCGCAACGCCTCGTAACCGGAGTATCCCAAGCGTTGCGCCAGGCGCGTCATGGTGGCCGCTGGCACACCGGCGCGCTTGGCCTGCTCGCGCATTGACAGCAGGGCCACATCCTCCGGGTGATCCAGAATCCAGCGTGCTGCCGAACGATGACTGATCGTCAGATCATCGAAAACAGCCAAAATCTGTTCGTTCAGCGAGGCTCCCATGCCTAATGCTAGCACGCTCGACAACGGCTGCAACATTTGTTTCAAAAATTATAAAACTGAAACGTTCGACGCAGCTTAGAGTATCACCCCACCAAAGGGATAGGTTGCACCGGATGCACCGCTGTGGCTTAGCGAGCGTGCAAGCCGGGCGCTGAGGCTAGCCAGCTAATGTCGCTCTGCACTGCTTCCCCACCGGCTAATGGCTCTTCTGCGCCCGCTTTGCGGTCGTTCGACTGACACTTGAGGCGTCACGAAAGCCGACATGCCTTGTAGACAAAGTGCGCCACCTGACCGGACAGGATCATCACGGTGATGGCGCGAGTGCGTTCTTGCGCAGCACCGCTTGCATTTGCAACTGGCCAGTTTGCGGATGGGCGTCGGAAATGATCGCCACAGTTATTGGTAGCTCGAGGCCAGCACGTCCCAAGTCCAGATGGACGGAATCATCAAAGGCAAACGCAAGCCGCTTAGACAGTGTGGACAAGAGACTTCTCATGATCCGCTCAGGGGCCGAGGAGGTCAGCCGTACCGTCGCGTGTGGATCTCGATCAGCGCTTTGCGCGTGAGCGCTTTACATGGCGAGCGGTCGCAGCCTTACAAATCTTCTTCTCGTCTCGTGCAATCGCGCGTTCGGCTTGCATGAGCGTACGCGGAATACGATCGTGGAGTTTATTCAGCGCCATCAGTTGCGCGGTCTTGTCGAGCGTCCATGACGTCGGAAGCAGACGCATGGTAATTTGCAAGAGGCTCAAAGCCAGGTTTTGACCCGGCTCGACAAATCCCACATTGCTGGCGCCTGCGATGACCGCGTAGCGGTAGTCGAGTGATCCGAGCCGATAGGCGATGCCCTTGGTGCTCGCATGAACATTGTGGCTCGCCATCTTATAGTGCGAGCGCATCATCTCTCGGCCCGCGGTATCCTTGATATTGCTGAAATTGGGCTTTAGGTTCCCCAGATGCGCAGCGACCCAGCCATAGTCGTCGCCAAGCTCTTTGCCGTATCGGCGGATCGCAACGGCATAGTCCTTTTCAATGCGCGCGGACGCACGTTTCGCGAAGGGAGCGTAGCCAAGGCGCGTATGGCATTGCTGATATTGCCCAAGGCCCTTCTTCGCCTCAACGATCTCATACGCGAGGTAGCGCTCGGCGAGCGCTTCGCTGCCATCGTCAAGGATCATCGCAACGCAGGTAACTTCGTGAAGCGTGCGCCACCGCGCCGTCGGCATAGCCGTTCTCCATCAGCGTCATGATTTCGGACGCGATCTGGATCGCGCGGACATGGAGGTGGGAGAGTGCCTTGTTCAGGTGCGCGCGACGGCGCGACCGCGAGCGGCTGGCGCGACGGTGAAAATCTGTGCCAATGTATCGCGACAGCTCAATCAGCATCCGTAGGGCATCGAGCCTAGGTTTCGTGGACAAAGGTTGACGTGACACTCGGAGATTGATTCAAGGCTTCTTTTTGGAGGAATCCTTGGGCGAGCGGATTGGTCTGACGGACGACGAGTGGGCTGTGATCGGGCCTTTGTTGCCTGCCGAGCGCGGGCGAGGCTGCCGCCCGGCGCAGAATAACCGCCGTTATTTTGAGGGCATGATGTGGCTGGCGCGAACAGGCGCGCAGTGACGGCATTTTCCCGACGAATATGGCAAGTGGAACAGTATCTTCCGTCGTTATCGACGCTGGCTGGAGGTCGGCGCCTTCGACGCCATGCTGGAGAGCCTGGCGGAGATGGTCGAACGAGACCCCACCGCTGACATGATCGATAACACCATCGTCCGGGCGCACCACTGCGCAGTCGGCATAAGAAGGGGACTCAGCAAACCGAGGCGCTTGGTCGATCGCGCGGCGGCGGCTTCACCACCAAACTCCACGCGCGCTGTGACGCCAAAGGCCGCCCGCTCGGCTTCGTCCTGACGAGCGGAGAAGCGCACGACATCAAGGGCTTCGCGCCCTTGATGCGCATGATCGTCGACAAGATCGAGGCCATGCTGGCCGACAAGGGCTACGACGCCGACGCCATTCGCGAGCAACTCTCCGATGCGGGGATCGAGGCCGTCATTCCGGCCAAGTGCAACCGCAAGAACCCCGCGCCGCACAACGCCGAGAAATACAAGTGGCGCAATCTCATCGAGCGGCTCTTCAACAAACTCAAGAACTGGCGGCGCGTCGCAACCCGCTACGACAAAAGCAAGGAGTCATATCTCGGCTTCGTCGCCATCGCCGCAGTCAAACTCTGGCTACCCTTTGTCCACGAAGCCTAGCCCTCCAACCAATGGACATCAGCACGGAACGCCCTGACCAGGAAATGGTCCGGTGTGGCGCGGCAGGGCTGCTCCAAAATATTTTAGACTTGAAATAATATTGAGCCCATGGGAGCATTTGGGCAAAGCTGCGCCAAGACGCAGCACGACAGGGTGTGGTCTTTGCGACGCGGCAGCCAGCTCACGAGGAAAATATGCTCAAGCACTCCGCACATACCGATACATTCGCGCGGGACAATCTTCCACCTGAAGACCAATGGCCGGATTTCCTCCTCGACGGCTTCGAATATCCCGACCAGATCAATGCGGCGGTGGAATTAACCGACCGGATGGTAGAGAAAGGTTTCGGCGACCGGACGGCGTTGATCGGCAACGGACGGCGGCGTACCTATAAGGAACTGTCGGATTGGACCAGTCGCATTGCACATGCGCTGGTGGAGAACTACGGCGTAAAGCCGGGAAACCGCGTGCTCATACGCTCGGCCAACAACCCGGCGATGGTGGCCTGCTGGCTGGCTGCGACGAAGGCCGGAGCGGTGGTGGTCAACACCATGCCCATGTTGCGGGCAGGCGAACTCGCCAAGATCGTCGACAAGGCCGAGATTTCGCTGGCACTATGCGACACCCGGCTTATGGACGAGATCGTCGCCTGTGCCAAGGACAGTGCCTTCCTGAAGCAGGTGATAGGCTTCGACGGCACTGCCAATCATGACGCCGAACTGGATCGGGCAGCCCTGAACAAGTCTGTCCGCTATGACGCCGTGCGCACCGCGCGCGACGATGTCGCACTTCTCGGCTTCACCTCGGGCACAACGGGCATGCCGAAGGCGACGATGCACTTCCATCGCGACCTGCTCATCATCGCCGACGCGTATGCCCGAGAAGTGCTCAGCGTCACGCCCGATGACATCTTCGTCGGCTCTCCACCGCTCGCCTTCACTTTCGGCCTCGGCGGCCTCGCGATCTTTCCGCTGCGCTTCGGGGCGGCCGCCGCGTTGCTGGAGCAGGCAACACCGCCGAATATGATCGCCATCATCGAGAACTACCGGGCCACGGTGTCGTTCACCGCGCCGACGGCCTACAGGGCAATGCTCAAGGCGATGGACGAGGGGGCCGATCTGTCATCACTGCGCGTAGCGGTATCTGCCGGCGAAACCCTCCCCGGACCGGTGTTCGAGGAATGGACGCGCAAGACCGGCAAGCCGATCCTGGACGGGATCGGCGCCACCGAGATGCTGCACATCTTTATTTCCAATCGCCTGGAAGACAACAAGCCGGGGTGTACGGGCAAGCCGGTTGGGGGCTACGAAGCAATCGTCGTTGACGATGATATGCGGGAGGTCCCGCGCGGGACAGTGGGACGGCTTGCGGTACGCGGCCCGACGGGCTGCCGCTACATGGCCGATGCGCGTCAGCGTGACTATGTCAGGGATGGCTGGAACCTGACCGGCGACCGCTTCGTCCAGGACGAAGACGGCCATTTCCATTTTACCGCACGGTCCGACGACATGATCATCAGCGGCGGTTATAATATCGCCGGGCCGGAAGTCGAGGGGGCCCTGATCGCACATCCCGACGTCATAGAATGCGCTGTCATCGCCGTGGCAGATCAGGAGCGCGGGCAGATTGTGGAAGCGCATGTCGTCTTGGCCGCTGGCGTGCCGCGCGATGCCCTGACGATCAAGCGGCTGCAGGACCACGTTAAGGAGACGATTGCGCCTTACAAGTATCCGCGCTCGATCAAATTCATCGACGCCCTGCCGAAGACTCCGACCGGTAAGATCCAGCGCTTCCGCCTCCGCGAGGACGGATAATTGTACAGGGCCGTCAGGCCCGCTCAAAGGCTCCGCACAACACCATCAAGTCGCAGCTTGAACGACAGGACATGCTGCGGCGTTCGATATTTTACCGTGAACCGTGGCGACGCGATCAGCCGGCTGACCAAATGGACGAGCAGTTGGCAGCCGGCATGAGCGAAGGGCAGATAGCAGAGTTTGTCCAAAACGATGAAGTCCATGCGAGTAAGACAATCGGCCATCCGCCCCTGTCTGCCATGACACGCTTCCCCTTCGAGGGGGGCCAGATCGAGGGCGTTGAAGAAGCGGCCATGCGCGCCGCCGCGGATGCAGGAACGCGCCGGTTCTATGACGGGCGTCTCATTTCGATCAGATCGATACTGAACAAATAGGAGCGAAAGGACTACCAGCCCAGTTTTTCAGAAGTTCGGGCGGCTTTGTCATTTGGTCTTCATGGCCGTCGCCGGTAAGAACGCCCACAAGCGCGCCTGTCTTGGCAAGCTGCGAGGGTTTCTGGAATGGCTGAGTCGCGACCTTCTTCTTGAGTGCATCGTAGATGCTGTCTTCGCGCGGCTCCCGCCCGGTAACCTTCGCATCACCGAACGGGGCTACCCGGTTGCGGAGGTTTCACAGCGATTGGGCGTCAGTCAGCATTCCCTCTACGAGTGGCGGAAGAAGTTCTCG
>JAIUNP010000037.1 GCA_020161975.1 Pseudomonadota bacterium | reverse complement strand
GGGCGCGGGGCTTGAGGCCGGCCTTTTTGCCGGCGGCCTTCGAGCCGACCAGCACGGCGGACGCGCCGTCAACGATGCCCGAGGAATTGCCGGCATGGTGGACGTGGTTGATGGCCTCGACCTCCGGATGGCCCTGGATGACCACCGCGCTGAAGCCACCCTGTTCGCCCATCATCACGAAGGAGGGCTTCAGCGCGCCAAGCGCCTGCATGTTCGCGTCCGGTCGAATGGTCTCGTCCCGGTCGAGCAAGGTGATGCCGTTGACATCCTTTACCGGAATGACCGATTTGGAAAAGCGCTTCTCCGCCCAGGCCTTCGCTGCCTTGCGGTGACTTTCCACGGCAAAACCATCGCAGTCGTCGCGGGTGAAACCGTATTTCGTGGCGATCAGGTCCGCTGCCACGCCCTGCGGCGAGAAATAGGAGGGAATGGCGACCGAGGGATCGACCGCCGGCAACATGCCCGAAGCGCCCATGCCGATGCGGCTCATCGACTCAACGCCGCCGCCAATCGCCATCTGCTTCTGGCCGGACATGACCTGCGCAGAAGCAAAGGCCACCGCATCAAGGCCCGAAGCACAGAAGCGATTGATCTGCACGCCCGGAACCGTCTTGCCGTAGCCCGACGCAATCGCGGCCGAGCGGGCGATGACCGCCGAGGCTTCTCCTACGGGGTCGACGCAGCCGAGCACGATGTCCTCGACCAGTTCAGGGTCGAGGTTGTTCCGCGCCTTGATCGCCTTAAGCGGTGCAGTGGCAAGGTTGAGCGCGGTCACTTCATGCAGGCTGCCGTCGGCCTTGCCTTTGCCGCGCGGGGTGCGGACGTGATCGTAGATGAAGGCATCGGTCATGGGTGTGTCCTTCGTGGAAGAGGATCTCCGCGCGCCCCGGCCGGAGGGGTCCGGCTGGACAGGGATTGCGGCTGTTCAATTCTTGGCCGGAGGCAGGCCCCGGCGGGAGGGATGGTTGCCGGGAGCGCGAATCACGCCTTCCGACAACCAAAACGGACCTTAGAACACATCCGCCGGCAGGCTCATGACGGTTCCGGCACCCGCCTGGATGCGCTGGAGGCGCAGGCCCGTCTCCGGCAGCACGCGTTCCATGTAGAAGCGCGCCAGCGTCAGCTTGGTCTTCATCGCCTCGTCATCGCCCTTGGCGAGCGCAACCTTGGCCTGCAGCGCCCACATGTAGCCGAGCGCCAGCAGCCCGAACAGGTGCATGTAGTCGACCGAGGCCGCACCCGCGTTGTCGGGGTTGGTCATGCCGTTCTGCATTAGCCACATCGAGGCCTGCTGCATGTGGTTGGCCGAGGCCTGAAGCGGTGCGACGAAGGGCTTCATGCCCTCGTCTGCAGCATTATCCTTGAGGAATCCGCCAACCTCGCCAAAGAGAGCCATCAGCGCGGCACCGCCCTTGCGCGGCAGCTTGCGGCCGACGAGATCGAGCGCCTGGATGCCGTTGGCCCCCTCATAGATCATGGCGATGCGGGCATCGCGCACGAACTGGCTCATGCCCCATTCCTCGATGTAGCCATGACCACCGAACATCTGCTGGGCCATCACGCAATTGTCGAAGCCGCGGTCGGTAAGGAAGCCCTTGAGCACCGGCGTCAACAGGCCGAGCATCTCCTCGTTGGTCTCGCGCTCCTTGGCATCCTCGCTGCGGTGGGCAAGATCGCTCTTCAGCGCGCTCCAGATGACGAACGCGCGCGCGCCCTCGTTGAAGGCACGGACGGTTAGCAGCGTGCGCCGCACATCCGGATGGACGATGATCGGGTCGGCGGCCTTTTCGGGCGCCTTCGGCCCGGTGAGCGCCCGGCCCTGAATGCGGTCCTTCGCATAGGCAACGGCGTTCTGATAGGCAACTTCCGACTGGGCAAGGCCTTGCACCGCAACGCCGAGACGCGCCTCGTTCATCATCACGAACATCGCGTTGAGGCCCTTGTTCGCCTCGCCGATCAGATAGCCCGTGGCGCCGTCGAAATTCATCACACAGGTCGAGTTGGCGTGGATACCCATCTTGTGCTCGATCGAGCCGCAGGCGACGCCGTTACGCGTTCCGGGATTGCCATCCTTGTCGAGCACGAACTTCGGCACGATGAAGAGCGAAATGCCCTTCACGCCTTCCGGCGCCCCCTCGATGCGGGCCAGAACGAGATGGATGATGTTTTCCGTGATGTCCTGCTCGCCGGCGGAAATGAAGATCTTCGTGCCGGTAATCGCATACGACCCGTCAGCCTTCGGCGCGGCCTTGGTGCGCAACTGGCCAAGATCGGTGCCGCAATGCGGCTCGGTCAGGTTCATCGTGCCGGACCAGGTGCCTGCGATCATCTTGGGCAGAAAGGCCGCCTTCTGCTCGGGCGAACCATGAACCTGGATCGCGGCGATCGCGCCCGCTGTCAGGCCCGGATACATCGAGAAGGCCATGTTGGCGGCGGAAGAAAACTCATTGACCGCTGCGGCCAGCGTATAGGGCAGGCCCTGGCCACCGAAATCGGGATCGGCGGACAGGCCGAGCCAGCCACCTTCGACGAACGAGCGGAAACACTCCTTGAAGCCCTTCGGCGTTGTCACCGAACCGTCGGCCTTGCGCTTGCAACCTTCCTGGTCGCCCGGCAGGTTGAGAGGCTGCAACTGCTCTTCGCAAATCTTGGCGGCCTCACCGAGGATGGCCTCAACCATCTCTGCGTTCATATCGCCGAACCCGGCGAGGTTGCTGTATTGCTCAATTTTGAAAACGTCGTTCAGAAGGAACGACATATCACCCACCGGCGCCTTGTAGCTGGGCATCAACCTCTCCCGTTCTTAACTTCCATCCACCACACCGGATGCGCTCATCCGAGTTAGTTCACATGTAAACTAAAAAGATGCGCATGAAAAGGGGCGGCGGGCAGGATCATGAAAAAAAGAAGGCGCCCTTTCAAGTGGACGCCTTTCTAGGGGGGAGAGGAGGGGGTGCGTAAGGGTCAGGCCGGTACCATTTCACCAAGTCGGGCACGCAGTGCAGTCAGTGCCTGCTCAATTGCGCGACGCTGGCCTTCCAGAAAGGTAATCTGGGACTCGACAGCCGTGGGCGACAGGGGCAGGCCGCGTGTGTCCGCGCCTTCCGACTTGCCCAGCATGTTCGCTGCTTCCGTGAGCGTGAAGCCCATCTGTTTTGCCGCCAGCACGAGTTTCAGCCGGCTGCGGTCCTTCTGCGAATAATAGCGCGCCCCGCCGAACCGCTGCGGTGTGATCAATCCGCGCGCCTCATAGAAACGCAATGTCCGCAATGTCACGCCGAAATCCCGCGCCATCTCGGAAATGGTCCACTCTCTGGTATCCTCTGCGGGACGGGCCGGTTGGGCTGCCATCGGGGCACTGACATGGGGCTGAGACATCGCCAGATTGCGCATCGGGTCCTCCATTCCATTTCTGCGAATCGACAATACAAACGTAGCGAGCGTTTTTTAAAAATACAACCTACAGTTTAGTTGGGGCCTCCAGTGTCAATTCGCCCCGAAAAGGCACAGGTCTTAACGCGACGTTTACCAATAAGCGAAAAGTGTAAACATCGCAGGAGACCAGAATCGTGCCGGCTTGCGGCTGATTCGCCGGGAATGATCCCACCTCCTGATCGGACGAGGCGCATGATCGATGGAATGCCATGGAGCGTGAAGGGGGTCGAACCGGATATCCGGGACGATGCGCTTGTCGCTGCCCATTCCGCCGGCATGACGCTTGGCCAATGGCTGAACGGTGTGATCCGCGACAGCCTTGTTGATCTCAAGGCGACGCGCGCGGCTTCGGCCCGCCAGGGCGCCTTCTCTTCCACCCCGCAAGAAATGGCGCGTCCGACCATGCAGCACTATCCTGGTCCGCAGCATTATCCCTATGCACCGGTTCCGCCGATGGCACCGATGATGCCGCCGCCCTATGCCATGCCGCAACCGGCGCCATATCCGCAGGGCTGGGCGCAACCCATGCCGCAGATGGCGCCTCAGGCGCCGGGCTTCGACCCGATCGAGCAGCGCCTCCGGCATTATCGCGGGCTGACGGATACGGCGGTTGGCGCGGTGCCGGGGCAGGATCAGCGCGTCCTGTCGGTGATCGATGCCGCAGTGGATGCGATGCAGACCACCATGCGCGCGAGCGAGCAGAAAACAGCTGCTGCGCTGGATGCGCTCACAAGCCTCATCGAGCGCAGCGCCAAGGCCCAGAACCAGGCTGAAATGCGGGCTGCTGCCCAGGCGGCAGCCTCGCACGCCGCTGCTGCATCGGGGCAGGCGAGCCCCGAGGGCGAGCAGGTGGCCCGCACACTCGGTGTGCTGGTGGATCGGCTCAGCCTGCTTGAAAAGACCCTTGCGGACATCGAGAACCGCCGCTCCGAGGATGTAAACATCCAGGCCCGCCGCATTGAGGACAGGATCAGCGAGGCGCTCGATTCACTTGCGGTTGAAACTCGACCGCGCGTTGCCGAAGCACCCGCCACACCCGTGCCGCCGGCCGCACCGGCCGCACCGGTCGCAGCCGCCGCACCTGCGCCTGCCCCTGCTGCGCCGGTGCGCCCCCGGATGCCGGTGGCGCGTACTGCTGGCGCCAATGCCATCGCCGACATTACCGCGCGCCAGCGGATGCTGGATGCCGAGGATCAGCCGCGCGGACAGGGCGTAGCGGAAACAGCGGCGCTGGACGCCATCCGTCGTTCGATTGCGGCACTGGCCGAGCAGGTGCGCGAACAGCGTGCTGAACCGGCTCCCGCTGCCGACGACGACAAGCTGAGGTCTGAACTTCGCGAACTTCAGAAAGCCGTACAGGACCTCGCCCCCGGCAAGGTCATTGGCTCGATCAATGAATCGCTGAAGGCGCTGTCAGCCAAGATCGAACAGTCTCGGCAGGGCGGTGTCCGCGAGGCGCAACTGGCGCCGATCGAGAAGCTGCTGGCCGACATGCGCGTGGCCATGGAAGCGATGCGCGAGCCGCGTGGCCTTGCAACGATGACCACCATGCTGGAGCAGGTTTCCCGGCGCATTGACGAGATTGGCGCGCGCAGCATCGATCCCAGTCAGTTGTCCGAGCTTCAGGCCCAGTTTGCCGACGTGCGCGCCACCTTGAAGGAAGCCCGTCAGCATCAGCCCGCCAATTCCTTCGGCGACCAGATTGCCCGGCTCCATGCCAAGCTTGATTCCCTGGCCGAGAACCCGCGCGATGGCCGCCTGGTCAATCTGCTGGCCGAGGCTGTGGAGGATATCCGGGGCAACATGCGGCGGCTGGACCCCGACCGCATCCTGGCACAGATCGACCAGCGTATGTCGGGGCTGGGCCAGCTTGAAAGCCGCCTTGCCGATCTCAGCGAACGGGTCAGCTCTGCCCAGGCGGGCCCCGCCCCCACGCAGAACCTTGATGCGATTACCCGCCAGATCGAGCGGATGACGCGTTCGATCACCGAACGGGCGCCTGCGCCCGATCTCAGCCCGATCGTTGACCGCATCGATGCGGTGCGCGCCCAGCTCGCCGCTCGTCCGGCCGCGCCCGATCTCTCGGCGCTCGAAAGCCGGATTGCCGACATCCAGTCCTCGCTGCAGCAGCGCCCGGCCCAGCCGGACATGAAGGGACTGGAGCAGATCCTCCGCAAGCTCGCGGACCGGATCGAAACCGTGCGTGCGCCGGCTGCCAACAACGCCTCGCTCGATGCGCTCCAGTCGCAGGTGTTGCAGCTTGCCGAACGGCTCGACCGCTCGGGAACACCCGTTCCCGCGCTCGATGGCATGGAACGCGCAATCTCCGATCTGGTCAGCAAGGTTGGCAGCCTCAAGGATACCACGGTCAGTGCCGCCGAACGCGCCGTACGCGATGCAATCGCGCAGCAGCCGGCCGGTGGCGGCATGGATGCTCTGGCAGCCGAAGGCATGGTGCTCATCAAGCGCGACCTGACGGACATGAAGTCGGCGCAGGCCGAATCCGACAGCCGCTCGCGCGAGACGCTGCAACTCGTCAACACCACGCTGGAAAAGATCGTATCCCGCCTGTCGACACTGGAAGCAGAGTTCGCAAAGCCCCGGCCTGCCGCCGCGCCCGTGCCTGTGATCCAGCAGGCGCCATCCGCAGCGCCCGTGATGCCCTCCGTCGAGCTTGCCGGCAACCATTCGCGCGTCGGCCCGTCGCTGGCCAAGCCCGTTCTGGCCGAACAGCGGCAGCCCGTCATGCAGAAGGAAGCCCCGAAGGTTGTTCAGCGCACGGCACCGGTGATCAATGACGGTGCCGACGACTTGCCGCTGGAGCCGGGTGCGGGACGCAATGGCGCGCCGATTGCCGGTCCGGGCGAAGCTCCGGGTGCCGATCCGCGGTCGAGCTTCATCGCCGCCGCGCGCCGGGCGGCTCAGGCTGCCGCTGCGCAGACCAATGCAGTCCTCGCCGAGATCGACGAGAAGAAGGGCGGCAAATCCGCCGCTGCCGCCGACGGCAAGGGAGCGGGGCTGAAGGGCTTCCTTGCCCAGCGCCGCAAGCCGCTGCTGCTGGGGCTGGCCGCGTTGGTCTTTGCGCTCGGTGGTCTGAAAGTCGCCACGACGTTCATGAACGGTCAGGAGCCGACGCACACGGGCTCGATTGCGCCGGTCGAACCCGCCCCGGCGACCTCCGCCGCTCCGGCAAATGGTCGCGCGGCCCAGCTCGAACGGCGTCTCGCCGAGGCCGAGAAGGTTGTGGCACAGAACACGCTGCCGAAAATCGCGCAGCAGCACATGGCCAAGGACCTCGGGGAAAGCGACCCGACCGTTGTGGGCTCGATCGGCGCCCGCCCTGTCGAGAGCGGTGCCCGCGATGCCACATCCGGCGAGACGGCGCCTGCACTGGCGCCCCCTGCCGCGACCGCGCCGACCATGGATATTTCCGCACTGGTGAAGATGTCGAACTTCTCCGGGCCGGATCGGCTGAAGCAGGCTGCCGCCAACGGCAATCTTTCGGCCATCTACGAGATCGGCTCGCGCATGGCCGAAGGGCGCGGCACTGCTCGCGATGTGAAGACCGGCGCCGTCTGGCTGGAATTTGCCGCCAATCAGGGCTTTGCGCCTGCACAATACCGCCTTGGCAGCTTCAACCGTGAAGGATTGGGCATGCCGAAGGATTCCAAGAAGGCCTTCGGCTGGTTCCAGAAGGCCGCCGAGCAGGGGCATGTGCTGGCCATGCACAATCTCGCCGTCCTCTATGCGGAAGGCGTTACCGGTCAGCCCGATTATGCCGCCGCTGCAACCTGGTTCCGCAATGCGGCCGAATATGGTGTGAAGGACAGCCAGTTCAATATCGCGATCCTGAACGTGCGCGGCCTCGGAATCGCCAATAACATGGTGGATGCCTACAGGTGGTTCGCCGCCGCTGCAAATCAGGGTGACCCGGACGCCGGAAAAAAGCGCGATGAGGTTGCAGCGCGCCTGTCTCCGGATAAACTGGCAGAAGCGAAGGCAGCGGTGGAGAGCTTCCGGGCAAAGAAACCCGATGCTCGTGCCAATGATGTGTCAGCGCCGGATGGCGGCTGGGATCAGGCACAGAAGGCTACCGTTTCTTCCGCGCCGGCCAAGAAAACGAGGATCTGAACACCCGCAAGACGCGGGAACCGCGAGGCGACGTGCAATTTTATCTACCCATCGCCGACATGTCGGTGAACATGCTGACGCTGCTTGGCATGAGTGCTGCGGTGGGGTTCGTGGCGGGTGTGTTCGGTGTGGGCGGCGGCTTCCTGCTGACGCCCTTCCTGATTTTCATGGGCATTCCGTCTTCCGTCGCCGTCGCCACTGCCTCCGCCCAGATTGCCGCGTCTTCGTTCACCGGCGCGGTCACCTCGCTGCGCAAGGGGGCCGTGGACAAGAAACTCGGGCTGATCCTCGTGATCGGGGGGCTTATCGGCACGGGTCTCGGCATCCAGTTCTTCAATTTGATGCGCCGGCTCGGGCAACTCGATCTCGTCATTTCGCTGGCCTATGTGATCATGTTGCTCGGCATTGGCGGCTTCATGTTCTACGAGAGCGTCCGCGCCCTGTTGCGCGAGCGCGCGGGAATCAAGATGGCGGTTCGGCCTGCGGGGTCGCATCGCTGGTTCGAAGGGTTGCCGCTCAGAATGCGCTTTGCGCAGATCGGGCTCTATGTCAGCGTGATTCCCTTTGCCGTTTCAGGGCTGTTTTTCGGCTTTATGGGCGCGCTGCTCGGCATCGGTGGCGGCTTTATGCTGGTGCCCGCGCTGCTCTACATTTTCCGAATTCCGGTGCATGTGGTTGTCGGGACGAGCCAGTTCCAGATTCTCTGCACCATGCTGGTCGCCACCCTGATTCATTCCGCGACAAGCGGGACGGTTGATATCATCCTTGCGCTGGTGCTGATTGTCGGCGGCGTCATTGGCGCGCAGCTGGGCATCCGCGCCGCAACCCGCATCAAGGCTGAGCAATTCCGGTTTCTGTTGGCCCTGCTGATCCTGGCGGTCGGGGCTCGCTTTGCGACCGATCTGCTGGTCCGTCCGGCGGAACCTTACTCCGTTGTACGGGTGGAGGCGCGGTGATGCGACGGCTCCTTATCCCCTTGATCCTGGCCCTGTGGATACCGGCTGCGCACACCGAGGAACTGACGGTGCTGATGTCGACCCAGGACGTCGCGATCACCTCAACCTATACCGGTGCGCGCGTCACGGTGTTCGGGCTGGTCGAACGGGATGCAACGGCGATCTCGCGCGGCGGAAAATACGATGTCGTTGTCACGGTCGCCGGCCCCCCCTGGCCGATTGTGGTCCGCGAGAAGGAAGAGACGGGTCCGCTCTGGATCAACCAGACGCTGCGCCGTTATCCCGACGTTCCGGGCTATTACGCCCTGCTGAGCAACGGTCCGGTCGCCACCGTCGCCAATGAAGCGGCACGCGAACGCCAGAAGATGGGCATCCAGTATTTTCTCACCCGGGCCAGCACGGTGCAGGGCGGCGAGGGGCGCGAGGAGGACGCCGCCCGCGCCTTGTCAAGGCTGCGCAAGAAGGCCGAACTTCTGGTCGAAGACGCCAAGGCGGTTCATCTGCCCCGGCCCAACATCTTCTCGGCGGTCATTCCGCTACCCGCCACCGCCCCGACGGGACGCTATGTCGTCAGCGCGACGGTGTTGTCGGATGGGGTGCCGCTCAAGACCACCAACACCTCCTTCGTGGTGCGCAAGATCGGCACTGAAGCGCTGATCGCCGCGTTCGCCCGCGACAACGGCTGGCTTTATGGTCTGATCACAGCCTTTTCCGCGCTGTTCATTGCCTTTGCCGGCAACATGATGTTCCGCCGGGACTAACTCATACCAGCCGCGCCGGGTGGATCGGCAGCACCCGGCGCTCCCCCAGAACATGGATGTTTGGTGCCGGGCATAGACCATCAAACGCCGCATCGAGCACGTTGAGCCCGCCGGTATAGGCGCCGAACGCGGGCAGGATCATGCGGGTCCGGTTTGAGAGAAAGCAGGGCCGCCGCACGATTTTTGCCCGCGTTTTCACGCGCGCCACCGGGTGAAGATGGCCGGCGATCTCCCCCGATGCGGCCTGCTTTTGAGGAATATGCCGCAACTCCAGGGGGCCGATGGCCTGCGCGTCGAGCCGTTCGCCCGGCACGCGCTCCGGCGGGGCAGGGTCATGGTTTCCGGCGATCCAAAGGAGCGTGCGACCGCTGCCCATCGCCGTGATGGTTGTGACATCGGCAGGATCGATCCGCTCCCCGGCGAAGGGATCGTGAAACGCATCGCCGAGAAAGGCGATGGTCCGTGGCGCGTAGCGCGCGACAACCTGTACGAGCCTCGCCAGCGTTGCTGCGGTATCATAGGGCGGAATGAAATGTCCGTTCCGGGTGAGCGATGAGCCTTTTTCAAGGTGCAGGTCAGCCACCATCAGCATCCGCTCATCCGGCCAGAAGGCCGCACCGGCGACATCAAGCACCAGTGATGCGCCGTTGATCTCAACCGTCGCCGGCATCGTCTCCGCCTCGGCGTTTGCCGGCTGCGCCACCCATCGCCTCCTCAACAAGGTCGCCGGCGGTCTCTTCGAGCAGCGCATCCACCGCTTCGCCATAGACCTGCTCGCGACCGATTTCGAGCATGACCGGCACCGCCAGTGGCGAAACACGATCGAGCGGTTTGTGGATGATTCGCCCGTGGATACGAAGCAGCATCTCGTTGAGACGCCGGATATCGAGCAGGCCCGTTGCTGCATCCGCCCGTGCGGCCTTGATCAGGATATGGTCGGGCTGGTGGCGCATCAGCACGTCATAGATGAGGTCGGACGACAGGGTGAGCGCGCGCGCCTTCTTCTCGGCGCCTGGAAAGCGCCGCTCGATCATGCCGGCGATGATCGCAGCATTGCGGAAGGTTCGCTTCATCAGCGAGGATTCGGCGAGCCATTCTTCAAGATCGTCGCCCAGCATCTCAGGCGAAAAGAGGTCTCCGAACAGCGTGGAGTCAAGCTTTGCGGCGGCCTGAAGATCCCGCGCCCCCCAGACGCAGAGGGCGTAGTCGTTGGCGACAAACCCGAGCGGCTGGAGCCGCGCGCGTTCCAGTCTTCGCGTCAGCAACATCCCGAGGGTCTGGTGCGCCAGCCGCCCCTCGAACGGATAGGTGACGAGATAGTGGCGCCCGCCGCGCGGAAAGGTTTCGATCAGAAGATCGTCCGGTCCCGGCAGGCGCGAAACCTGGCGCTGGATCTCGAGCCATTCGCGCACGGGGTCGGGCAGGCGCGTCCAGTGATCAGGATCCGCCAGCATCGCCCGCACGCGAGCCGCGAGGTGGGTGGAGAGCGGAAACTTGCCGCCGACATAAGAGGGAACCTTGGGGTCGCGCGCTACTGTGCGCGAAACCAGGGCCTCGTTCTCGACCAGCGCCTCGAAGCGGACGATCTCGCCGCCGAAAACGAAGGTATCTCCCGGCGAAAGCTGCTCGATGAAATACTCCTCGACTTCGCCGAGCAGCCGCCCGCCCGCCCGGACAGGCCCGGTGGCGCCAGCCCCTTGTGAACGCGCCTTGCCCAGCCGCACCCGGATCATCGGTTCTTCCACGATGGTGCCGATATTGAGCCGGTAGGTTTGCGCCACCTTGGGATTGGCGACCCGGTAGAGACCGTCGCGGGTCTTGCGGATACGGGCAAAACGTTCGTAGCTTTTCAGCGCATAGCCGCCTGTGGCGGCAAAATCGACCACGGCGTCGAAATCGGCGCGGGCGAGCGCCACATAGGGCAGGGCACTTGTCACCTCCGCAAAGAGCGCGTCGGCAGAGAAGGGCGCGGCCACCGCCATGCCGAGGATATGCTGGGCCAGCACATCAAGGCCGCCATCGCGCGCAACCTCCGCATCCTGTGCACCTGCCTCCGCAGCCTCGATGGCGGCGCGGCATTCGAGAACCTCGAAGCGGTTGGAGGGCACCAACAAGGCCCGCGAGGCCTCGTCCAGCCGGTGATTGGCCCGGCCGATGCGTTGCAGCAGGCGGCTCGCGCCCTTGGGCGCCCCGACATTGACCACGAGATCGACATCGCCCCAGTCGATACCGAGGTCGAGTGTCGAAGTGCAGACGACGGCATCGATCTGACCCGCCGCCATGGCGTCCTCGACACGGCGACGCTGGCCCACATCGAGCGAGCCGTGGTGCAGCGCAATGCGCAGATTGTCGTCATTGGCGGCCCAGAGCATCTGAAAGACGAACTCGGCCTGCATCCGCGTGTTGACGAAAACCAGCGACAGGCGATGGCGTTTCAGCGCGGCATAGACGTCGGCAATCGCATGGCGCGCTGTGTGTCCGGCCCAGGGAATGCGCTCACCGGGGTGCAGGATCGCGAGCTCCGGCGGTGCGGCGGTGCGCCGGTCAGCGGTGACGATGCGGGCCATTCGGTCGGGCTGCGGCGTCAGCCAGCGGGCGAGGTAATCGGGATCGCGCACGGTCGCGGAAAGGCCGATGGTGGTCAGGCCAGGTTGAAGGACGCGCAGCCGGGCGAGCGCCAGCGACAGCAGGTCGCCACGTTTGCCCGGTGCCAGCGCATGAAGCTCGTCGATGATGATGCGTTTCAGCCCGCCGAAGAGATGCTGCGCATCGGCGCTGGCAAGCAGCAGCGCGATCTGCTCGGGCGTGGTCAAAAGAATGTCAGGCGGGTCTCGCCGCTGGCGCTGCCGGCGCGAGGCGGGCGTGTCGCCTGTCCGCGTCTCGATGCGGATGCCAAGACCCATGTCTTTGACAGGCGCTTCGAGATTGCGGGCAATATCGACGGCGAGCGCCTTCAGCGGCGAAAGATAGAGCGTATGCAGGCCCGCCCCGTTCTGTGCGGAGAGTTCGATCAGCGAGGGCAGGAAGCCCGCGAGCGTCTTGCCCGCGCCGGTGGGGGCGATCAGCAGGGTCGAAGCACCCTCCGCAGCGGCTTCGACAAGGGCAAGCTGGTGCGCCCGCGGAGCCCAGCCCCGACTGGCGAACCAGCGGGAAAATCGGGGCGGCAGCAGGGGATGGTCACCCGTGTCCGGGCTGGCGGTTGAATGCGGCATCGCATGATCTTGGCATGGGGCGGTGCTTCATGCCATGGCTTGGCAGAGCTTTGCGAGGGGGCAGCACCCGTGACAGATTCCGAGGACCTGCGTGAACCGCCGTTCGGCTTCGAGCCGCATCCGCGCCGCGGCGAGGTGCTGGCCGAAGTCCATGCCCGGCCGTTCCGCCCGGTGGCAACGCCATGCCGCATCCTGCGCTTTGCCTTCATGACCGATTTTGCCGAAGCTGCATCCGACCGCGCCAATCTCGGTGCGTTCTGCAATGCGCGGGGCGCGCGGGGGCCTGTCGAGGGCGAAAAGCAACACGTCGTGACGCTGAGCGACGCAGTGTTGCGCTGGGAGCAGCACAGCGAATTCACCACCTACACCTTCGAGATCCAGGGAGAAGACCGCTATCCCTTCGAGCGGCGCGCCGCCACCCTGGCCCATGTCATGCGCGCGCTGCCACAGCCGGGCGCGCATCTCGTCTCCATCGATCTGCATCTCGTTGACGTGATGCCCGTTGACGGCTTTGCCAGCATCTTCGACCCCACCAGTCTGGCGGCTGCCAATATCGAGGGGTTGGCCTGGGCCGCGACCGACTTCAAGGTGTCGAGCGACGGCTTCGTGCGCTGCCTCGTGGTGAACACCGGCCTCAACCCCCATGCAGTGGGCGCGCTGACCCAGCGGCTTCTGGAGGTCGAAACCTACCGCACGCTGGCGCTGCTTGGCCTGCCGACCGCGCATGAACTCTCGCCCGCCCTGCGCGCGGCGGAAGAACAACTCACGTCCATCGCCGCCACCATGGCGCAGAGCGAGGGGCTGGAGGAAAATCATCGCCTCCTTGATGCGCTGATGCGCCTTGCCGCCCAGCTTGAGTCCGAAACCACCCGCTCGGCCTACCGGTTCAGCGCGAGCCGCGCCTATGAGGGCATCGTCGAGCAGCGGCTTGAAACCCTGCATGAGGAGCCGATCGGCAGTTACCCGACTTTTTCTGCTTTCCTGCAACGACGCATGGCGCCGGCCATGCGCACCTGTCGCATGATGGAGGAGCGGCAGACGCGCCTTGCCGACAAGGTGGCCCGCACCGCCAACCTGCTTAGAACCCGCGTCTATGTCGACCTTGAGGAACAGAACCGCGAGGTGATGAAATCGATGAACGAGCGCACTCGCCTGCAACTGAGGATGCAGCACACGGTGGAAGGCCTGTCGGTTGCCGCCGTCAGCTACTATGTGCTCGGCCTTATCGGTTATCTCTTCAAGGGCATCAAGGATGCCGGCTGGACGAAGGTCGATGCGAATGTATTGACCGCGCTCGCACTCGTGCCTGTTGTCGCGGGGGTGGCCTACGCGGTGCGCCGCATCCGGCAGGCGCATTCCGAGCACGACCACTGAGGCGAAGGCAGCGGTTGCCCAAAGTCGCCGCAGTTGTCATACAAACGAAAAGAGATTGCCGGGAGGTTCCCATGAACGCCATCGCTTTTCCCGCGCCGCGGGCCGATATCCTGGCCCGTCGGGATGCGATCATCGCTGGCCTTGCCGGGCTGGTGCTGCCCGAGGCGCTGATTACCTCGGACAATGAATGCAAGGCCTTCGAGACCGACGCTTTCACGGCTTATCGCAGGATGCCGCTGGCGGTTGTCCTGCCCACGACCACCGCCGAGGTCAGCGCTGTCCTTGCTTATCTCCATGCCGAGGGCGTGCCTGTGGTGCCGCGCGGGGCGGGCACATCGCTCTGTGGCGGCGCCATTCCGCAGGAGGATGCGGTGGTGGTCGGCGTCTCCAAGATGAATCGCATTCTGGAGGTGGATTACGCCAATCGCATCGCCCGGGTTCAGGCCGGCGTCACCAACCTCGGCATTTCCAACGCCGTGGATGCGGACGGGTTTTTCTATGCGCCCGATCCCTCCTCGCAGCTTGCCTGCACCATCGCTGGCAATATCGGCATGAATTCGGGCGGCGCCCATTGCCTGAAGTATGGCGTGACAACCAATAATCTGATGGGCGTGACGGCGGTGCTGCTTGATGGCACCGTGGTGGAGATCGGCGGCGGCCATCTCGATGCGGCCGGGCTTGACCTTCTTGGCCTCCTCTGCGGTTCGGAAGGGCAGCTCGCCATCACCACCGAGGCGACCGTGCGCATCCTGAGGAAGGCGGAAGGCGCGCGGCCGGTGCTGTTCGGCTTTCCAAGCGCGGAAGCGGCTGGCGAATGCGTCGCTGCCGTCATCGGCGCCGGAATCATTCCGGTGGCGATGGAGTTCATGGACCGGCAGGCCATCGCCATCGTCGAGGATTTTGCAAAGGCCGGCTATCCGCTCGATGTCGAGGCGCTGCTGATCATCGAGGTCGAGGGTTCGGATGCCGAGATGGATGCGATGCTCGCCCGCATTGTCGAGATAGCCAACCGCCACGAGGTGATGACCGTGCGCGAATCGAAGTCGGCGATGGAAGCGGCGGCGATCTGGAAGGGCCGGAAATCCGCCTTTGGCGCCACGGGCCGCATCGCCGATTACATCTGCATGGATGGTACGGTGCCAACAGGGCAGCTCGCCCATGTGTTGAAGGAAACCGACGGGATCGTGAAGAAATACGGGCTTCGCGTCGCCAACGTCTTCCATGCCGGCGATGGCAACAGGCATCCGCTGATCCTCTATAACGTCAATGACCCTGTGGAGGCCGAAAAGGCCGAGGCGGCAGGCATGGATATCCTGCGGCTCTGCGTCGATGTCGGCGGTTGTCTGACTGGTGAACATGGCGTCGGCATCGAGAAGCGCGATCTGATGCGCCACCAGTTTTCCGAGACGGACCTCCGCCAGCAAATGGCGATCCGCGCGGCGTTCGATCCCGCATGGCTGCTGAACCCTGCCAAGGTCTTTCCGCTGGAGGGTCGGTCGTGACGGTCTATTCCCCCGCCACTGAGGCCGAAGCCGTCGATGCCATCCGCACCGCCCGCGCTGCCGGAACGCCGCTGCGCATCATCGGCGGCGGCACGCGGCAGGGGCTGGGTCGCCCCATCACGCCGCCGGCGCGGCTCGACCTGTCGGGCCTTTCCGGCATCACGCTTTATGAACCGGCAGAGATGGTGATCGGTGCCCGCGCCGGAACGCCGCTGGCAGCGGTTGAAGCCGCGCTTGCCGAAAAAGGTCAGATGCTGCCGTTCGAGCCGGTCGACTATCGCGCGCTTTACGGCACGACCGGCGCGCCGAGCATCGGCGCCATTGCTGCCGGCAACCTCTCCGGTTCGCGCCGCATCAGCGCCGGGGCCGCGCGCGACAGCCTCATTGGCGTCCGCTTCGTGAATGGTCTTGGCGGGGCGGTGAAATCTGGCGGTCGGGTGATGAAGAACGTCACCGGCCTTGACCTAGTGAAGCTGCAATCGGGCGCGTTTGGCACGCTCGGGCCGCTGACAGAAGTGATCTTCAAGGTTTTGCCAAAACCGGAAGCGAGCCTGACCCTCGAACTTCCGGGGCTGGATGACAGGCAGGCCATTGCCGCGCTTTCGTCGGGGCTGACGTCACCGTTCGAGGTGTCGGGCGCCGCCCATCTTCCGGCGCAGGCCGGGGTGGCCGCCCGCACCCTGCTGCGGCTGGAAGGGTTTGCAACGGCGCTCGCCTATCGCGCGGGCGAACTCAGGAAGGCGCTGGCGCCCTATGGCGCCTGTGTTCAACACGATGGCGAAGAATCTCGGACGCTCTGGTTGGACCTGCAGAAGCTCTCGCCGCTCGCTGCCGAACCGGGTGCCATCTGGCGTCTGTCGCTGAAGCCAAGCGATGGACCGGTCGTTGCCGAGGCGGTTGCGGCGGAAATACCTGTGCGCGCCCGCTATTACGACTGGGGCGGTGGTCTCGTTTTTCTCTCTGTCGATGCGACGGGCGATGCCGGCGCCGCCAGCATTCGCCATACTGTGGCGCGCTATGGTGGCCATGCGACGCTGCTGCGCGCGCCGGATGACCTGCGTGCCCGGATTCCGGTCTTCCAGCCGGAAGCCGAGGCGATTGCCCGCCTCTCCCTGGCCATCCGCCGCAGTGTTGATCTGGATGGGCTGTTCAATCCGGGCCTGATGGACTGACAATGGCGCAACCGACCGGCACTGCGCATCTGGAACGGACGATCATCGCCACGGCGCTCATGATGGTAGCCGTAACCGCGGCGATCCTTTACGCGATGGGCCGCCCGCCGATCTGCACCTGCGGCACGGTAAAGCTCTGGCATGGCGTGGTGCAGTCTGCGGAAAACTCGCAGCACATCCTGGATTGGTACAGCCTCACCCATGTCGGACACGGGCTGATGTTCTTTGCAGCGCTGTGGGGCGTGATGCGGGCATTGGGGAAAGAGTGGTCGCTGCCCCGGCGCTACCTGGCGGCGCTGGCGCTGGAATGCGCGTGGGAGATCATCGAGAACACCGACATGATCATCGGACGCTATCGTTCAGTGACCGTCGATGCTGGCTATTTCGGCGACAGCATCGTCAATTCCCTGTCGGATATCACCATGATGTCACTGGGGTTCCTGATTGCCAGCCGCGTGTCGCCCACCATCGGGGTTGCCGTTTTCGCCGGGCTGGAACTGACCGCCTTTGCCGCGATCCGCGACAGCCTCCTCATCAACATCATTCAACTGATCTATCCGATCGAGGCGTTGCGCCGCCTTCAGGCTGGAGGCTGAGACCGATGCAAACGAACTTCACCCCCGCCCAGCTTGCCGACAGCGCCATGGCGACGTCGGAGAAAATCCTGCGCACCTGCGTACATTGCGGCTTCTGCACGGCGACCTGCCCGACATATCTCGTCAAGGGCGACGAACTCGACAGCCCGCGCGGCCGCATCTACCTCATCAAGGACATGTTCGAGAACGGCAGGCCCGCGACCGGAGAGGTGGTGAAGCATCTCGACCGCTGTCTCTCCTGCCTTGCGTGCATGACCACCTGCCCCTCGGGCG
>JAIUNP010000036.1 GCA_020161975.1 Pseudomonadota bacterium | reverse complement strand
CCTTCTCGATCATCGAGGTGATGGTCGGAACCGTGTCACCGACGATGACTTCGGCATTGCAGCCGTAACCTTCGGTGAGGATGAACTTGTCGAGCGCAGCCAGGACCTCGGCGCTCTGCCAGTTCATGCTGGCAATGGTCACGTCGCCACATTCGGCGCGCGCCGCACCCGTCATGGCCAGAAGGCCGGCGACGAGGCAGGTGGAAGCAAGAAGATGTTTCATATCCGTTCCCTCATTTCGGCGGTGTCATTGTGCCGACAAGGGCCCGCTGCACCGCCGGCGCCGGGCCCGTGATCCCATGCGGATCCAATCTTGGACAGGGCCAGTCGAGGGCCTTCTCTTTCCACGATACCGCAGCCTCGACTTTTGCAGCTACGGAGTCGAATGCCGGTACGAATGCGTCTGCCATTGACCCCTATGCGTCATGGAACGGCCAAATACGCAAGACGGCCCCGACTTTGTCCAAACTTGGGGTCGCGACGACAATGTTATGATACAGTTCAGCTTTTTCAAAGAATGAAAACGCCGAAAGGGCCGGCGAAAGCCGACCCCTCTTCCCGCACCGGCCCGGCGCGATGTCGCATCCGCACCGCCCGTCAGGCTTGACGGCGCCCCTGGATGACGTGGACGCGGCCGCCGGGCTGCACCCGAGCGTAAAGGTCGATCACGTCCTGGTTGAGCATGCGCACGCAGCCGCTCGACATGGCCTCGCCGATCGACCACGGCTGGTTGGTGCCGTGGATGCGGAACATGGTGTCGTTGCCGTTCTGGTAGAGATAGATGGCGCGGGCGCCGAGCGGGTTGTTGAGCCCGCCGGGCACGCCGCCGGCATATTTCAGGTTCTTCTTCGGGTCGCGGCGGATCATGTTCGGCGTCGGCGTCCAGGTCGGCCACTCCGCCTTACGGCCGATGGTGGCGCTGCCGGCCAGCGAATAGCCCTGACGGCCGACACCGATGCCGTAGCGCATCGCCCGGCCGTTGCCGAGCACGTAGTAGAGCCTGCGGGCCGGCGTGTCGACGACGACGGTGCCGGCCGCATGGCCGGTGTCATAGGCGACTTCCTGGCGGCGCAGGTCGGGCTTGATCTTGTCAATCGGGATCGCCTTCAGCGGGAATTTCTCGTCCAGCCGGTCGCCGTAGTTGGCGCGGTCGCTGGTGCCGTTCGTCGCACAGCCGGCGAGCAGTGCGGATGCGCCGAGCAAGAATCCGCGGCGGGAAATCGACATGGTTAAAGCCCCTTGAATTTTTCGTCCTCGGGGCGGGAAATTATGCGGTTATGGTTAATCGAGGGTTAAGCGGCGCGCTGGGGTTGCGGGCACGGTTAAGGTGCGTGGCAGAAAAAAGGCCGGGCAATCCGCCCGGCCTTCTCGTTCATCTCGATGCGATCCGCATCCCGTAGTGGGATAAACGGCCCCTCACCGCGCTTGTTCCTGCGGGGGTCCGTGCGATCCGGCCTCTACGAACCTCACATATTGGGATAGACGGGCCCTTCGCCGCCCTGCGGGGGCACCCAGTTGATGTTCTGGTTGGGGTCCTTGATGTCGCAGGTCTTGCAGTGCACGCAGTTTTGCGCGTTGATGACGAACACGTCCTTGCCGTCCTTCTCCACCCATTCGTAGACGCCGGCGGGACAGTAGCGGGTGGACGGGCCGGCATAGATGTCGAGCTCGGATGTCTTCTGCAGCTGCGGGTTCTTCACCCGCAGATGGATCGGCTGGTCATTGGCCCGGCCGGCCGCAAGCGCATCCGCCAGCTTTTCGGCGGCGAGGATGCCCGACAGCACCGCATTGTGGCTGCCCTTGATGCGGGGAACGTTGACCAGGCCGGCCGGTCAACGCCGGCACGCCAAAACTGTCTTTCGTCAAGTTAACCTCACATCACCCCAACAGTTGCTTTATCATTGGTTAACTCTACACCCCTTGAACATACGCTCGATCGCATCATGGCAGAAAAACCATGATTATTTCAGTTGAGTTCAGCTGAAAAATCTCTAATCTGCATCCTGTATCGAGCTCACAACAGTGCGGATGATAATCCACCAAGATTTGGATATCTCCCTGTTCATGGAAGCCAGATTATCGGCGACCATTTTGCTATCGAAGACACAGCTTTTTCGGACGCTTGGCGTTTGTCAATTCTCTCCGTAAGGCTTGCAAAAAAAGACTTCTGCCGAAGTTCCGCATTTACTGACGAGCTCAGAAATGTTCGGCGATGCCAGATGCATCAATCCGAGCCCCTCTAACGACGCCGGCAGTGCGACGGCGAGTTGTTGTCCCGACAAAAAGGAGTTCGCCATGTCATCGCGATCGAGCCTCAGGCTGGCCATGAGAGCATTGTTGGTACGCGAAACGTTCGGTCCGGATACCGCCGCGGGGCGCGCGGTGGACCACCTCATCGACGAACTGGAACGACGCGAGATCGACGTGGTGATCTCATCCGACGTCAATGATGCGGTGGCCGTCGTTTCGACTGATCCTTCGATCCAGTGCATGCTGCTTGACTGGGATCTCGATGACAGTGGGGACCATCAGTCCGCGCGCGCGGTGCTGGATGCGATGCGGGCGTTCAATGCCGATGTGCCGATTTTCCTCTTGGCGGACCGCAGTGCTGCATCGGTAATCCCGATGGACGCGATGACCAAGGCGGACGATTTTATCTGGCTGTTGGAGGATACAGCCGATTTTATCGGTGGCCGCGTTCTGGCTGCACTACAACGGTATCGCGCGACGGTGCTTCCGCCGATGTTTGCGGGGTTGGTGCAGTTTGCCAACACGTACGAGTATTCGTGGCACACCCCCGGGCACACCGGCGGCACCGCATTCCTGACATCACCGGTCGGCCGCGCCTTCTTCGAATTTTTCGGCGAGAGCCTCTTCCGGTCCGACCTGTCGATCTCTGTGGGCGATTTGGGGTCGCTGCTGGATCACACCGGGCCGATCGGGGCCGGCGAGCGCTACACTGCCAAGGTCTTCGGATCGGATCGAAGCTACTATGTGACCAACGGTTCGTCGACATCGAACCGCGTAATCCTGATGGCGAGCGTGACACGCAACCAGGTGGCGCTGTGCGACCGGAATTGCCACAAATCGGTTGAGCATGCGATGACGCTGTCCGGAGCAATCCCCTGTTATCTGATGCCGACACGCAATGCCTATGGAATTATAGGCCCGATTCCACCCGAACGACTCACCCCGGCGGCACTGCGATTGCTGGTGAAGGACAATCCGCTCGTAACGGATGAGGTGGATGAGACACCCGTCCATGCAGTGATCACCAATTCGACCTATGACGGGCTCTGCTACAATGTTGCACGGTTGGAGGAGTTGCTGGGAGAGAGCGTCGACCGGCTCCATTTCGATGAAGCCTGGTATGCCTACGCCCGGTTCAATCCGCTCTACCGGGAGCGTTTGGGCATGCATGGCGAGCCGAGCATACGCGATCGCAACAAGCCCAGCGTGTTCACCACGCATTCGACCCACAAATTGCTGGCCGCGTTGTCGCAGGCCTCGCTGATCCACGTCCGCGACGGGCGCAACCCGATTGATCATGCACGCTTCAACGAGGCGTTCATGATGCACGCTTCCACATCGCCCAACTACGCGATCATCGCATCGAACGACGTGTCGGCGGCGATGATGGATTCATCGGGAGAGAAACTTACGGGCATGTCGATCCGTGAGGCGATTGCCTTCCGTCAGACGGCTTCACGGCTGAATGCCGAGATTTCCGACGAAAACGGCTGGTTCTTCGATATCTGGCAGCCGCCGAAGGTGGTGGACGCGCGCGGGCGGACCGTGCCGTTTCATGAGGCCGATCCTGAATATCTGGCGACCGAACCGACCTGCTGGCATCTCGCCCCGGAAGCCGAATGGCATGGCTTTGGCAATATAGAGCCAGGCTATTGCATGCTTGATCCGATCAAGGTCTCGGTCCTGACCCCGGGAATGGACCCGAGCGGCGATCTGCGCGCCGTAGGCATCCCCGCAAGTGTCGTCACCGCCTATCTCGCCGCCCGCGGGATCATCGTCGAAAAAACCACCGACTTCACGATCCTGTTCCTCTTCTCGCTGGGCGTGACCAAGGGGAAATGGGGCACGCTGGTCAACGCGCTACTCGATTTCCGCAAGGACTACGATGCGAACGTACCGCTGGAGCGAGCGATTCCCAGCCTCATCGCCAGCCATGGCGATAGATATGGTGGAATGGGTCTGCGCGAGTTGGCCGATCTGATGTTTGCCGCCATGGGCGATCTGGCGACGACGCGAACCATGTCCGAAGCGTTCAGCATATTGCCGAAGCCCGAAATGAGCCCCGTTTCTGCATATGAAAATCTGGTGCGCGGCCATACCGAAAAGGTATCGCTGAACGAACTGGCCGGGCGGACGCTGGCCACAGGGATCGTCCCCTACCCGCCGGGCATTCCGCTGATGATGCCGGGCGAAAATGCCGGCCCCGCCGATGGCGCGCTGATCGGCTATCTGAAGGCGCTTGAGGCCTATGACCTGCGCTTTCCAGGCTTCGGCCATGACACCCACGGGGTGGAGGTGGAAGACGGCGTCTACAACGTCCTCGTCGTGCGGCACTGAACGGGAAGATCGACATGACTGATGCAACCGCAACCACCGATGCCGCCACAGGCGCAAGCAGCAAGATGGGTGTCGTTCCCGCAACCTTGATGGTTGCGGGCAACATGATGGGGTCGGGCGTCTTCATGTTGCCGGCCAATCTGTCGGCCATTGGCAGCATCGCGCTGATCGGATGGATCTTCACGATCGTTGGCGCCGTGGCGCTGGCGCTTGTGTTTGCCAAGCTTGCCGCAATCGATCCTGCCGCGGGCGGCCCCTATGCCTACACCCGCAAGGCATTTGGCGACTATATGGGCTACCAGTCCAACTTGATCTACTGGCTGGCCAATGTGATCGGCAACGTCGCACTGGCAGTGGCGGGGTTGGGCTATCTGACGCATTTCTTCCCTGTCCTGCGTGAACCGGTTGTGATGGCGTTCGGCGCGATAGCGATCATATGGTTCTTCGCCTATGCCAATATCCTTGGACCGAAACTGGTCGGCCAACTGCAATCCTTCACCACCATCTTTGCACTGGTGCCGATCTTCGGCATGGCGGTATTCGGCTGGTTCTGGTTCAGCGGTGACATCTACGCCTCGGCATGGAACGTTTCTGGCAAGAGCGATGCGAGTGCGGTGATGGCAACGTTGACCTTCACCTTGTGGGCATTTATCGGCGTCGAAAGCGCGTCCGTTTCAGCGGGTGTCGTCGAAAACCCGTCACGCAACGTGCCAATTGCCACGGTAGGTGGCGTGGTTCTGGCTTCGGTCGCCTATATCCTCAGTTCGTCGGTCATCATGGGAATGATCCCGAACAAGGAGCTGCTGGCGTCTTCCGCGCCATTTGCCGATGCGGCACGTATCGCCCTGGGCGATTTCGCGGGCAGTGCAGTTGCCCTATGCGCGGCGGTCGGGTGCCTGGGTTCACTGGCCGGGTGGACATTGCTGGTCGGACAATCCGCCAAGGCCGCTGCGGATGACGGACTTTTTCCCGGCATCTTCGCCCGCGTCAACAAGCGGGGCGTGCCGTCACTCGGCCTCGTCATCGTGGCCGCGCTGATGAGCATACAGGTGATCGCCACCATGTCGCCCACGGCGAGCGAGCAGTTCGGCAAGATCGCGTCGGTGGCGGTGATCATGACATTGCTGCCGTACATCTACTCGATGATCGCGATAAAGGTGCTGGGCTATCGCAAGATGTCGAACGGCCAATACACCTTTTTCGTCGGGGCGGGACTGGTTGGCGCAATCTACTGCATGATTGCCCTGATCGGGTCCGACGGCGAGCAGACACGCTGGTCGCTGGTGTTCGTTATTTCGACGATCGTCTTCTTTTCGGCATCCATCACCCGCAAGCGTGACATCGAGGAAAAGCATCTCCACCCCGGCGGCCGTGCACCATACTGGGTGCGCTACCTTGCATTGGGCGTGACCATCGTCGCATTGATCGCCATGTTCTGGCTGTCGATTGGTGAGCAGAGGAAGGGTGACCTGCGCACACGCTCCCCACAGACCCCTGAAATCCTACAGCCCGTTGGAGAGGCGGGGACACAAGACGTACCGTGATCGTGCCGTCACCTGGGTCGGCCAACCGGGCACAACCGCGCCCTTCATCCATGACGGCGCGATCACCGAAAACGTGTTCCGTGCTGATGCCGAGCAGATGCTGATTCCGAGCCCTGCACACGGGAAGGTCGTCGTCATGGATGACCTGCCGGCCACACGGCCGCCGGCATCCGCAGCACCATCGAACAGATTAAGCTCCTCAGGCTGGTCAAGCAGGGCGAGAGGAGCCTCGCCGGCAAAACGACTTTACCCACCTCTGCTCCCATTCCGGGAAAGCGACGAGAGCTTGTGAAGCGAGAAAAGCCCTCCCTTCGCTCACAATGGCTTGCCGAAATTCTTTCCCCTATAATACTGGCGATCCGTTGACTGTGGAGCCGAGTAATGTTGCTGAAGAATCTCGCTTACGAACAATTTGAGATGATGGGCTCAGACAGAAACGGTGCCGAACCTTCTGCCGTGGTCATCAAACTGATGCTGGGATTCTGGGCGACGGAGTTTTTGATGTCCACGTCGCTCTGGGTACTTCTTGGCGTCAATCCGTTGAACTATGTGCCAATCAAGCTGGGAGTGTCGCTGGTATCACTCCTGTTGACGTTTGTTTTGACATGGGTTCTCGTGTCTGTTCGAACATCCAGCATCGCCTCCAAGATACTCCTATCCTTCCCCATGTCTATCCTGGCGGCATTGGCGGCAACATCCGTGGATTTCGTACTCTTCCACGCCATCGATCCATCGGTCGCGGTCGAGTATGACCGGGAAAATTTCTGCTATACGCTCTTTTATGGAATATCGCTGTTCCTCGGCTGGTCCTGTTTCTTCATCGCCCATATGTATAACCTGGAAGCCCGAGTCCATCAGCAGCGCTCCGCCATATCACGCGAGGAGGCTTTGAACGCCAAGGTTCAAGCCTTGCACTACCAGATCAACCCGCATTTCCTGTTCAATACTCTCAATTCCATCGTCGGCCTGATCGAAGAAGGCGCTTCGAAACATGCCAGCCTCATGGTCATATCGCTCTCCTCGTTCCTGCGCAAAATGCTTGAACTCGACCCGCTCCGCGACCTCACGTTATCCGAGGAGCTTGCGCTGGAAGCAGAGTATCTCATGATTGAGCAAGAACGCTTTTCGGACCGGATGAGCGTTTCGCTCCAGATACCTCCGGATCTTGGTGATGCGCTCGTCCCCAGCCTCATCCTGCAGCCTTTGATCGAGAACGCGATCAAGCATGGGCTCCGCTGCTCAACCGGATTCTTGAAGATAACGATCACGGCTGCGCAAAATGGGGAAACCCTGACCCTCTCCGTCGACAATGTTACGCAGACACCGATGCAATTCGGTGGAGCTGCTCGTTCCGGCCTGGGGATTGGTCTTGCCAATGTCGAGCAGCGCATTCGCGCCCGCTTCCCGCAAATGGGATCGCTCATCGCCGGTCCGGTCTCCCCGACGCATTTTCGCGCATTGCTGACCATGCCTTTGCGTACAGCCAAACGCGGGGATCTCGCGGGTCCGCATCTTGATGGTCGGCCCAGATCGACCTGATCAAGGCGGACAAGGGAGTGGTTGCGCGTTAATTTTCGCGAGGATTTCAGTATTTTTCCGTTTGGTATAGTCCCGTTTGGCATCGCCTCAACGATCGCCCCTGCGTCAGCCGCATCCACTCCATCAGCCCTCAATGCTAGTCAACAGATCCGCTGCCATTTGACTGGCGCCTGATTTCCAGATTCGGAGATTTGGAACCGTCCCAGGCAGTGCAACGGAAATACGCGATAAGCGCAGTCATACATCTGCATCATGCCATCCGGGCACGCGGTGTCCCGTAGATTGTCGTGGATGACAAATCTTCCTTCTCGCCAATAGACGTCGGCGTACTTCTTCGCCGCGGCGCACCAGACCGCTAGGAAGGGGCGGGTTATGGTCACAACCCTTGCCGGAGCTGTCATGCGTATGCATGATGCGTAGGACAGAGGGACCACATGCAAGGCCAATCCACCACCAAAAAGCCGACCAACCTGACACTCGATCCATCTTTACCGTTTGGGATAAACCTGTCGGAAGCGGCAGAGGCCGGTTTGCGACGCGCTGTCGCTGACGCGAAGGCCCGGGCATGGCAGCGCGAGAACGCCGACGCTCTGGCCAGCTCGAACGCATGGAGCGAGGCGCACGGCTTGCCCCTGGATCAGTATCGACAGTTCTGATGGCACGCTGTGATGTCCATGCCAATCCGGGCGGAACGGGTTATGTGCCCGATGTTCAGGCGGATGTTCTGCACGAGTTGAACACGCGGATCGTGGTGCCGCTGTTGCCTTCGGCACAGGCGCCGCTGCCAGCCAAACGCCTCAATCCAGTATTTGCTATCGGGGACGAACCCCACACCATGGTCACTCAGTTCATGGCGGCCATTCCCCGTAAATTGTTGCGAAACCCGGTCACCAGCCTTGCGGGGCAGGACGCCGAAATCATGCTTGCCCTCGACATGGTGCTCGTCGGGTTTTGAGGCACCTGCGCCTGTATTACGGGCTTGTCACATCAACCTAGTTTAGCCGGATGAGGCCGCTGCTGTATAGTTCAAGCAATCGTTCCGGTCACAGCCTTCCCGTAACCATTCACACCTCCTGGTTTCGGGTGTCGCGGCGACCGGTTGAATCTATCTATCCTGCAAGTCCTGACACTTGGCTTATGTAACAAGCCCCCGCACGGCTTCAAATGGCGAAGCGGTCCATCACGAAATCCGGGCGCGCGCCGTGGAGGCCGGCAAGGGCGGTGAGATCGGCCTCGGTGCTTTCGGCGAGGATGCCCGTCCGGACGAGGCAGGAGGCGAGCCCCGCGCCGGCGGCGCCGGCAATGTCGTGTTCCAGGCTGTCGCCGATGCAGACGATCCGGTCGGCCGGAAGACCGTCGAGCAGCGCCTGCGCCTGCCGGTAGATTGCCGGATGGGGTTTGCCGAACCAGCGCACCGGCCCACCGAGGTCCTGGTACGCCAGCGCGATGCTGCCGGCGCCGGGCGCCGTGGTGCCGCCGCTTGCGAGCTTGTGCCGGTCGGGATTGGTGCAGTAGCAGGGCACGCCGCGCCGGGCGGCGGGGGCGAGGCGGCGGCGGTAGTCCGCCATCGGGACACGATCAGCCTCGCTGCCGGAAACAATCACGATATCGGCCAAGGCTGCATCAACGACGCTCTTGAAACCGAGACGGTCGGCAAGGTTGCGGTCGCCCCCGCTGGAAATCGTCAGGCATCGCGTCCCGACCGCAGAACCGGCCGTCTCGCCGGCAAGGATGTCGTAGGCGACATCGCCGGAGGTGAGGAAACGCTCGAAGCCCTCCCGGTCGAAACCGAGCTTGACGAACCGCTCCGCATTGTAGTCGCCGCTGCGGCCGGAATTGGACAGCACGATGACGGTCTTGCCCAGTGCCTTGAGGCGCAGCAACGCATCATTGGCCCCGGGATAGGCGCCGTCCTCGTCCCGGAGCACGCCGAACTGATCGACGAGGAAGGCATCGTAGCGGGCGGCCAGCGCCGCCAGGTCGGTCTGCGGGGCAAGGCTCATGGCCAGCGGTCCTTTCCGGCAAGGACGAGAGCAGCCGTGCCGACAGCGGCTTCCGCCGAATTCGACGGCAGAAAGGGGACGCCAATCGCCGCCTCCCGCATGCGGGTCCAGGCCGGATTGGCCGCGCCGCCGCCGACCGAGCGCACCGAGCGTACGCGGGGGCCGCCGAGCGCGGCCAGCCGCGCATAGCCCGACGCCTCGATCCCCGCGATACCCTCGAGGATCGCCTGGAAGAAAACGACGTCATCGACCGGGCGCGGCTCCAGCTGCGGCACAAGGGCAGGATCGTTGACGGGGAAACGCTCGCCCGGCCGCAGCAAGGGGTAGTAGGCAAGGCCGGTCGGCCTGTCCGGCCGCAGCAGCGCGGTCATCGCCTTCACCTGCATGTCGTCAAACAGGCTGCGGATGACCGCACCGCCGGAATTCGAGGCCCCTCCGGCGAGCCAGAAATCGAGGATGCGATGCGAATAGATACCGTAGTCCGCCGCATCGATCGGCTCCGCCGAAGCAAGCTTGACGACCAGCGTCGAACCGAGTGCGGTCACGCCGTCGCCGACGGATGCGGCGCCCGTCGCAAGGAACGAGGCGCAGCCATCCGTCGTACCGGCGTGGTAGCGGCAGCCATCCGGCAGACCGAGGGCCCGGCCCGCCGCCCCGACGGTCGCTAGCGGCGCACCTGCGCGTTTCACCTTCGGCAAGAGGCCGACATCCATACCGCAGGCTTCGATCCAGTCCGGCCAGCGCTCCGCGGCGAGATCGTAGCCCGTCTTCAAGGCGTTGTTCTCGTCGCTTGAAGGCGCAGCCAACCCAAGCTGCCGGAGGACCCAGTCCGCCTGGTGCACGATGGCGTGGACGCCAGTCTGGCGCGAAAGATGGATGGCCCGGGCGAGCGGCGAGGTCACACCCCGCGCCGGGCTGTTCGCCGGCGCAAAAGCCGCGACCCGATCGAGGATAGCCCGGTCGGGGCAGGGATCGTTGTACATCAGTGCGTCGCCAAGCGGCGTGCCGTCGGCATCGATGGCGAGCACCGTACCGGAGGTGCCGTCGACCGCGACGCCGGTTATGGCGACAAGCGAGCCGCGCGCAGCAAGTTCGCCGAGACACGCGCGGACACCGGCCTGCCATGCGGTGGGCGAGCGGCCGGCCGCGGCATCCGGGAATGGCGAGGACGCCATGTCGACACGCGTGCCGTCGGCGGCAAGGGCCGCCGCGCGCACGCCGGACGTGCCGAGATCGATGCCGAGCGCGACGGCGGGTCCGGGCGCCGCGCTCATGCCCGCTGGCTCGCCTTGCGGTCCAGCGCCTGGCGGTACTGTTCGGCCTCCCAATGGGTCAGTTCATATTCCTGGTCGCTGCCAAGATGGGCGATGGCTGCCCCATCCGGCACGCGCGACACAACTTCCGCCAGGCAGCGTGCCATGACGCGACCGCCATCGGTAAGCGCATCGGCAAGCAGCACACCCTGATCGGGCACAAGCAACATCTTGGGCATATCGAGCCCGCGCGCGCCCCGCGTCTGCGCATAGGCCGTCACGCTCTCGCCCGCGCCGAGCACACCGATCTCCGTACCGAGGAAGATGACATGATCGGGATAGAGCGAACCGCCCGTGGCGACTGCGATGTTGGCGGGGTGGAGAGCAGTCTTGTGGCTTCCGGCATCCTCGGCGACGTGAAAGGGGGCGCCTTCGATCAAGGTTTGAAGATGCGCGGCGTTCCCCGACACCGTTGCCCGCTCCTCCACCGAGAGGGCCGCGGTCACGCGAGCGATGCGCGTACGCACCTCCTCTACCGTCTCCCCGGCAACGATGATGCCATGGTTGTAGAGGATCAGCACGTCCGGTCGGTTCGCGGCGACGCGATCGATCTCGTGGGCGAGCGGCGTGCCGGGGCGGCGGTAGGGAATGGTCGCCCAGGCAAGATCGGGCAGCGTGACCATGCGCTCGGCGAGGATATGCTCCCGCCCGGCCAGCACGGAAAGAGCGATAGCGTTGACACAGTGATAATGCGCGACGACGGTCTGCGGCAGCACCGCATGAAAGCTCGTCTCGATCGACGGGCGCAGGCCCGAAGCGTTGAGCGCCGTCACAACGAAATCCGTCGCCTTTTCCGCGCTCGGGTCCCGCGCCCTGAGCGCCGCCACCAGCGGCGCAACCTCGACCGGCACCATGATGTCCTGTTCGCCAGCATGGGCAAGCCAGGTACCGGAAGCCTTCACCCACATCACGCCGTCACGCTTGAACGAGGTGTTTCCACCGGCACCCTGTGTTTTCAGGATGTCGCTGCCGATCTCCCTCGAGAGCGCGAGAAATGCTTCGAAGGCCGCCTTGTCCTCCGCCCGAATGCCCGAAGCCATGCAGCCCCTCCTCTAGACAGTCCACCACCCGCTTTCCGGCTCACCGGAATCTGAGCGAACTTTTCTCAAGATCGTATTTATGTGATTGCAGATCGTCAACAGTGAAGAATTTTCGTCACCATTCTTGATCGACATACATTATTGTGATTATCTTTGTTCATCGGCGAGGGAGACGCCGGGAGGATCAGCCGTGAACGACACCGAGCGCCACAAGGCCATCATAGATCTTCTGCGCGAGACGCCCTTCGCTTCGGTGCGGGATCTCCAGGAGCATCTCGGCGTGTCGCCCGCCACCATCCGCCGCGACATCGACAAGCTGCACGAGCTCGGCCGGGCGCGGAAAGTCTATGGCGGGATCTCCGCCAGCGAGGCGGCCGACAGTGGGCGCCTATCGGCAAAACCCTATGACGAAAACCGCGACATCGCCGTGGAGGCAAAGCGAGCCATCGCCGCAACGGCGGCCGATCTCGTACGCGACGGGGATTCCATCATCGTGCATGCGGGCTCGACCTGCTATCAGCTCGGCATATTGCTCGCGCAGCGCAACCTGCGCATCTGGACCAATTCCATGCCGCTGGCCGCCCATCTCGGTGAGCGCGGCACCTGCCAGCTCTCTCTTGCCGGCGGCGAACTCTATCGCGAACCGGGCATCATCCATGACAGCGCCGCCGGTTCGCCCGCCTTCTTCGCCTCGCGCTTCTTCCTCGGCACGCAGGGCATCAGCAGCAAGGGGCTGCTGGAATCACATCCGCTGCTGGTCAAGGTGATCGGCGAGCTGTCGGCCTGCGCCGACGAGATCGTGCTGCTCGCCGACAGCCGCAAGTTCTCCATCCAGCCGCGCAACGTCGCGCTGCCGCTCTCGCGCATCGGCACGATCATCACCGATGACGGCCTGACGGACGCCGCCGCCAGAATGCTGGAGGATGCCGGCGTCACCATCCTGATCGCACGGACGGGAGGGACCAGTTGAGCATCGCCCCCATCGCCGTCTTCGATCTCGGCAAGACAAATTCCAAGCTCTTCGTCATTTCCAGCGAAGGAAAGGTCATCGACGAGGCACGTACCCGCCCGGTCTGGCGGGACGAGGCTGACCTACACGTTCTGGATGATGCGGCGCTGCTTGCCTGGATGAAGGGGGAGCTTGCCCGCATCGTCGCCGGCTATGGTGTCGACCGCATCATCTTTTCCGGTCACGGCTGCACCTTCGCGCTGGCCGCCGGCGACGCGCTTGCCCACCCCATCCTCGACTACGAGCAGGAGCCGCCCACCGAAATCGCCGCCCGCATCGACGCCATGGCGCCGGATTTCCGCGAGACCTTCTCGCCTCCGCTGCCCCTCGGCTTCAACTATGGACGCCACCTCCTCTGGCTGGACGCGCGTAAACCGGACCTCCTTGAGAAGGCCGATGCAATCCTCGCCTATCCGCAGTTCTGGAGCTGGACGTTTTCCGGCCGGAAGGTCTCGGAAGTCTCCTATCTCGGCTGCCATTCCAATCTCTGGGCACCGCTGAAGGACGATTTCAGCAGCCTCGTCGACAAGATGGGCTGGCGTGGCAAGATGCCTGGCTTTGCCCGCGCCGGCGCCGTGATCGGCACACACGCCGTCACGCTCGGCGACGGCCGCACGGTGGAGATCGCGGTGCACAACGGCGTGCACGACAGCAATGCGGCACTCTATTTCTACCGCTCGCTCGGCTTTACCGATTTCACGCTGGTCTCGACCGGCACCTGGGTGATCGTCTTCAATTCTGCAAGCCCCCTCGAACGGCTCGACCAGACGCGCGACATGCTGGCGAATGTCACGATCGATCGCCAACCGATCGCAACCATCCGCTTCATGGGTGGGCGGGAGTATGACCTGGCGAGCGGCGGCTGGACGCGGCCGGTCCGCGAAGAGGCGCTGGCATCCGTCATGGCAAAACGCGCCTTCGCCTTGCCCTCCTTCGCTGCCGGTGGCCCAGTGCCGGGCCACGCCGGGCACTTTTCCGGACCAACCGTCGAGAGCGAGGAGCGCGCGGCCGCGGCCCTGCTCTACGTCGCGTTGATGACCGATCTTTCGCTCGATCTCATCGGCTCCGACAATACGATCGTTATCGATGGCGGGCTGGTGAAAACGGGGCTCTATGCTGCCATCCTCGCGGCCCTGCGCCCCGCGCAGACCGTGCACATCAGCGCCAACCCGGAAGGCAGCGCCTTCGGCGCGGCGGCCCTCGTCTTCGAGGACCGTGGCCACAACCCCTTCGTCAACGATTGCGCGGTCGCCACGCCGGCCGCCCTTGCCGAGCTCGACGCCTACAGGCGGGAATGGCGCCGGCAAGTCGAAGCGATGCAGGCCGCGCCCCGAAAGGAGAAGCGCGCATGACGGAACGGACGAACGCCCCTGCCCTTCTGGAGATGCGCGACATCAGCAAGACGTTCGGCGCATCGAAGGCCCTGTCACATGTGAACCTGACCGTGCATGCCGGCGAGGTGCATGCGCTGATGGGCGAGAACGGCGCGGGCAAGTCGACGCTGACGAAGATCGTCGCGGGCGCCGTTTCGCCGACCAGCGGCGAGATGCTGCTCGACGGCAAGACGATGGTGTTCGCCGCGCCGAAGGATGCGCTGACGGCGGGCATCGCCATGGTCTACCAGGAGAACAGCCTCGTGCCGGCGCTGACCGTGGCTCAGAACATTTTTCTCGGCCGCGAGAGCTTTTTCAACCGCATGCGCGGCATCAACATCGCCGCCCAGCAGTTTTTGCAGTCGCTGAATTTCGGCGTCGACCCGACGGCGACCGTCGCCTCGCTCGGCGCGGCGCAGCGGCAGATGGTCGAGATCGCGCGGGCCGTGCGCCAGAAGGCGCGGATCATCATCTTCGACGAGCCGACCGCCTCGCTGACGCCGGAGGAAAAACACCATTTCTTCGGCCTGATGCGCCGCCTGAAGAAGGCGGGCGTGTCGATCATCTTCATCAGCCACGCGCTGGAGGAAGCGCTGCAGCACGCGGACCGGATCACGGTGCTGCGCGACGGCGCGCATATCGCGACCGATCTGGCGAAAAATTTCGATCGCGACAAGGTCATCCGCGCGATGGTCGGCCGCACGCTGTCGGGCGAGATCTACGGCTCGGCCGACGAGCGCGAACCGCGCAAGCGCGGCCGCAAGGTGCTGTCGGTGCAGAACCTGTCGATGGGGTCGCTGGTGCGCAACACGTCCTTCTCGGTCTTCGCCGGGCCGGTGACGGGCAAGTTCGGCCTGATCGGCTCGGGCCGCACGGAGACCGCGAAGATCATTTCGGGCGTGCTCAAGCGCGACATGTTCCACGGCGGCGAGATCAAGCTGGAAGGCAAGACGGTCCGCTACCGCGTGCCGCAGCCTGCCGTGCAGGACGGCATCGTCTACGTGACCGAGGACCGCAAGATCGAAGGCTTCTTCGAGACGATGTCGATCGGCAACAACATCAATATCGGCGCGATGGCGACGAAGGGCTCGATCGCGTCCGTGGTCAACATGGCCGAGATGCGGCGGCTCGCCAAACAGTGGATCGAGGCGTTGAAGGTCAAGGCCATCAATGGCGACGCACGCGTGATCGAACTGTCGGGCGGCAACCAGCAGAAGGTCGTGATCGCCAAGGCGCTGGTGCAGAAGCCGAAGCTGATCATCTTCGACGAGCCGACGCGCGGCGTCGACGTGGGCGCCATCGTGGAAATCCACCAGTTCATCAACCAGCTTGCAGACGACGGCCTGGCCGTCATCGTGATCTCGTCCTACCTGCCAGAGGTGATGAACATCTCCGACCGCATCCTGGTGACGCGGCAGGGCAAGGTGGTCGAGGAGTTCACCGCTCGCGAGGCGACCGAAGAGCGCATTATGTACGCGGCGGTGCATTGACGGCGACGCGCAAACGTCTTCCGTTCCGGGCAAGGTCTGCGTCGTTGGCGGCTTGGCGATGGTGGGTGCGACAGGGATCGAACCTGTGACCCGCTGATTAAGAGTCAGCTGCTCTACCAACTGAGCTACGCACCCGGGCCATGCGACGCGGCAAGCGCGTCGGTGCGGCTCTATAGCCAAGGGGCAGCACGGTGTCTACCCCGTTTGTCGGGCGTTCTGCCGCAGTGTTTTGGCCGCTGTGGCGCTGCCTGTGTTACCCACGCGCGTGCAGAAGGCGATGATGAGCGACATGAGCCTGTCCGACCGCTACGCCCCCGATGGCGCCTATGCCTGGATGCGGCTGGGAATCTCGCTTTTTTTCGCGACCGTCGGCGGCGCGGGGATGTGGGCCGTCGTCGTCGTGCTGCCGCAGGTGCAGGCGGAATTCGACGTCGACCGCAGCGTGGCGTCGCTGCCCTACACGATGACGATGCTGGGTTTTGCGGTCGGCAACGTGCTGAGCGGCCGGGCCATCGACCGCATGGGGTTCATGGTTCCCGCGCTCGTCTCGTCGGCGGTGCTCGGGCTCGGCTTCATCCTCGCCGCGCTCGCGCCGTCGGTGTCGCTGTTGGCCGCCGCGCAGGGGCTGTTCATCGGCCTCGGCTCGTCGATCACCTTCGGCCCGCTGATCGCCGACATCTCGCACTGGTTCAGCCGGCGGCGCGGCATCGCGGTCGCGGTCGCGGCGTGCGGGAACTACATGGCCGGCGCGCTCTGGCCGCTCATCATCCAGCACTTCCTGCCGGACCATGGCTGGCGCGGCGTCTATCTCGGCATCGGCGTCACCTGCCTGGCCATTATGATTCCCCTGTCGCTGATGCTGTCGCGGCGGCCCGGCCATATCGGCGCCGGCGTGGTCAACAGCCGGCCCGTCGCCGATCTCGGCCTGTCGCCGCGCGCGCTTCAGGCGCTGCTGGTCGTCGCCGGGCTCGGCTGCTGCGTCGCCATGTCGATGCCGCAGGTGCATATCGTGGCCTATTGCATGGATCTCGGTTACGGGCCCGCGCGCGGGGCGGAGATGCTGTCGGTCATGCTGGCGGCCGGCATCGTGTCACGGCTGGCGTCGGGCGCGCTGGCCGACCGCATCGGCGGCATCCGCACCATTCTGATCGGTTCCGTGCTGCAAGGCCTGTCCCTGCTGTTCTACGTGCCCTTCGACGGGCTGACCTCGCTCTATGTCGTCTCGGCGATGTTCGGGCTGGCGCAGGGCGGCATCGTCCCGTGCTACGCCATCGTGGTGCGCGAGTACATGCCGGCGCGGGAGGCCGGCGCGCGGGTCGGCGTCGTCATCATGGCGACGATCCTCGGCATGGCGCTGGGCGGCTGGCTGTCGGGCGCCATCTACGACTGGACGGGGTCGTATGCGGCGGCGTTCCTAAACGGCATCGCGTGGAACATCCTCAACGTCTCGGTGATGACCTGGCTGCTGTTCAGGGCAGGGGGATTCGGCGCGAGGCCGCGTCCGGCCTGATCAGGCGCGGACCCGCCCCGATTTCGGATCGTACATCGGCTTGAGGGAGTTCTCCGCCGCGAAGCGTTCGCCGGCGATCTCGATCTCGTAGGACGAGCCGAGCACGTCCGCCTCGCTCTCGCCCTTGCATGGCACATAGCCGAGGCCGATCGCGCCGCCGAGGAAGTGGCCGTAATTGCCGGACGTCACCGTGCCGACAATCTTCCCGTCGCGCACGATCGCCTCGTTGTGGAACAGCAGCGGCTCGGGATCGGTCAGGCGGAACTGGACCAGACGACGGTTCAGGCCCGCCTCCTTCT
>JAIUNP010000035.1 GCA_020161975.1 Pseudomonadota bacterium | reverse complement strand
GTGAATATCAAGGACAACGCCGCCGTCGTCGTCAAGGGCGCATGACCGGAAGAGGAGAAGCTGGGATGAGCGATCAATCAACCGCCCTGAGCCGCCGGGGGGTGCTGCGGGCAGGGCTGGCCGGCGCGGCGACGGCAGCCGGCGGCGCGGCGCTGGCGCAGGCCGTGGCAAGCAACGCCAAGCCCGACCCAGCCATCACCGAAGTGCAGGACTGGAACCGCTATCTTGGTCCCGGTGTCGAGGCTGCGCCCTACGGCAAGCCGTCGAAGTACGAGAAGGACGTGATCCGCCGCAACGTGCCCTGGCTGACAGCCGGCACCGAATCCTCGATCAACTTCACCCCGATCCACGAGCTCGAGGGCATCATCACGCCCAACGGCGTCTGCTTCGAGCGGCATCATGGTGGCGTTGCCGAGGTGGATCCGGCCCAGCATCGGCTGATGATCAACGGCCTCGTGGACAAGCCGCTCGTCTTCACGATGGAGGATCTGAAGCGCTTTCCGGGGCGGTTCAGCAAGCCCTACTTCCTCGAATGTGCGGCCAATGGCGGCATGGAATGGAAGGGTGCGCAGCTTAACGGCGTCCAGTTCACCCATGGCATGATCCACAATGTCTGGTACACGGGACTTCCGCTCTCCGCCCTGCTCAACGAGGCGGGCGTAAAGGCCAGGGGCAAATGGGTTCTGGCCGAAGGCGCCGATTCGGCGGCAATGACCCGCTCGATTCCGATGCAGAAGGCGCTCGATGATTGCATGGTCGCCTGGGCGATGAACGGCGAGGCGCTGCGCGCTGAACAGGGCTATCCCTTGCGTCTGGTCGTTCCCGGCTGGGAAGGCAACATGTGGGTGAAGTGGCTGCGCCGACTTGAAGTGGGTGATGAGCCCTGGGCCCAGCGCGAGGAAACCTCGAAATACACCGATCTTCTGGCCGATGGTAAGGCACGGCGCCACACCTGGGTGATGGATGCAAAATCGGTTGTCACCAATCCTTCGCCGCAAAAGCCGCTGAAACACAAGGGGCCGAACGTCCTTTCGGGCCTCGCCTGGTCGGGACGCGGTTCCATCCGGCGCGTTGATGTCTCGATCGACGGTGGCAAGAACTGGCGGCAGGCGCGCATCGACGGGCCCGCGCTGCCGCTGTGCCTCACGCGGTTCTACCTCGATATTGACTGGAACGGTCAGGAGTTGATGGTTCAGTCGCGGGCAACCGACAGCACCGGCTATGTCCAGCCGACCAAGGATGCGCTGCGCAAGGTGCGTGGTCTCAATTCGATCTACCATAACAACGGCATCCAGACCTGGCTGGTCCATGCGAACGGGGAGACGGAAAATGTCGAGGTTTCCTAAGCGCGCGGCATGGGCGCTGGCGCTCTGTCTCGGCGTGGCCGGTGGCGCGGCCATCGCCCAGCAGCAGAAGGCCCCGGCGGGCAAGGTCGGGCTGGGGCGTGTGGCCCTGCCGGAAGAGATCAAGGCCTGGGATATCGACGTGCGGCCAGATGGCCTCGGCGCGCCGGTGGGCAAGGGGACGGTCAAGCAAGGCGAGGAACTGTTCCTGGCCCAATGCGCAAGCTGCCACGGCGAGTTCGGCGAGGCGGTCGGTCGCTGGCCGGTGCTGGTTGGCGGTCGTGGCAGCCTGAAGCACGATAACCCTGACAAGACCATCGGCTCCTACTGGCCCGACGCCTCGACGGTGTTCGACTACATCCGTCGCGCCATGCCGTTCGGCAATGCCCGGTCGCTGACGGACGACGAGATCTATTCGATCACGGCCTTCCTGTTGCAGATGAACGAGGTGGTGAAAGAGGATTTCGTCTTGTCCAACGAGAACATCGGCAAGGTGAAGATGCCGAATGTCGGCGGTTTCTTCGAAGATGACCGGGAAAAGAGCGAGAAGCACTTCTGGTCGAAAGCCTGCGTGACCAATTGCAAGACCGGCGAGGTGAAAGTGACTGGGCGAGCCCGTGTGGTCGATGTGACGCCGGATGGCAAGTCGGGCCCGAAGGTGGAATAACGCTCGGCCTGAGGAGACTCAGGGGCCGGCAAGAGCCTGCCGGTCCCGTCAACATAGCGCTCGGGAGGGGGCGATATGCGTTATGGACTGCTTCTGTTGGTGGCCACCTTTGCGCTGGCCGCCAACGCCAATTCTCCCGCGCCGATCAAGGGCGACCGGGAACTGGGAGAATATCTGTCGTCAATGTGTGTTGCCTGCCATCAGCTTTCGGGCAAGGTGACGGCGGGCATTCCCGCCATCATTGCCTGGCCTGAGGACCAGTTTGTGGCGGTGATGCACGCCTACAAGGATGGCACGCGCGACAACGAAACGATGCGGACGATCTCCCACCGTCTGTCGCAGGAGGAAATCGAGGCGCTGGCGGCCTTCTTTGGTTCGCAGCCCGCGCCAAAGTGAGGGACCATGAGCGATATTGACCGACGCGCGATTTTTGGCGGATTGGCCGCTGCGGGCGGGCTGGTTGCAGCCTCCGGCGCCATTGCGGCACCGGCGGTTCTGCCACTTTCGGACCTCCGCAAGGAAGCGGATGTCGCCTGCCTCTATCATTGCGACTTCGGCGACCCTGCGCGCTTCAGCCAGATGCTGGTGAACATTGCCAATCATTATAGCGCGGCAGGGTCAAATCCGTTCGATCTTCAGCTCGCCATCGTTGCCCATGGCGCAGGCGTGAAATTTTTTCTCGAAAGCCTTGAAGGAACGGCCTGGGCCGAAGAGGTGACTGTGCCGCAGATCTTCTCGCGCGTCGCGCCGCTCGCACAGTCGGGTTTGAAGGTCTACCTGTGCAAGATCACCTTCGAACGTCAGAAGATCGACATGGAGAAGGCGCGCAAGGCGCCGTTCATCCAGTTCGTGCCATCGGGTGTGGCGACTGTCGCGGCGCTTCAGTCGAAGGGATTTGCCTATATCAAGATCGGCTGAGACCGATTCTATCACCGGCGATCAAGGGAGAGACGCCATGACAGTCAATCGCAGACAATTCCTCGGTGCAGCAACGGTCGGCATTGCCGGACTTTATGCGCCAGCGCTGGTTGGTCAGGCCAAGCCCCGGCTGGTGGTCGTGGGCGGCGGTCCGGGCGGCGCCACGGTCTCCAAATATGTCGCGCGCGACAGTCAGGGCGCAATCAATGTCACCCTGGTTGAGCCAGAGGCGAATTTCGTCACCTGCTTCCACTCCAATCTTTACCTCGGCGGTTACAAGAAGTTCGACGAGATCACTCACTCCTATGACGCACTGACCAAGAAATATGGTGTGAACCACGCCAGAAAGCGCGCGGTCCGCATCGATCGCGACGCCAAGGTCGTGCATCTTGATGATCATTCGACGCTCTCCTACGACCGCCTCGCCATCGCGCCGGGCATCGACCTCAAGTACGATTCCGTTCCCGGCTGGGGCAAGGAATTCGAGACCGTCATGCCGCACGCCTGGAAGGCCGGCCCGCAGACGCAGATCCTGCACAAGCGTCTGATGGAGGTGCCGGATGGCGGCGTCATCGTGATGATCGCCCCACCCAATCCCTACCGCTGCCCGCCCGGCCCCTATGAGCGCGTCTCGATGATGGCGCATGTGCTGAAGACGACCGGTCGCGGCAAGTGCCGCATCATCGTACTCGACCCGAAAGAGAGCTTTTCCAAGCAGGGTCTGTTCCAGGCGGGTTGGGAGAAGTACTACCCCGGCATGGTCGAATGGCTCGGGCCGAAGATCCATGACGGCATCAAGTCGGTTGATCCCAAGACGAACACGGTGGTCACGGGCTTCGAGACCTACAAGAATTGCGCGCTGGTCAACGTGATTCCCGCCCAGATGGCCGGCCAGATCGCGCAGGAAGCCAAGCTCGCCGCGCCGGGTGGCTACTGCGCCATCGATGCCGCATCGATGAAATCGGCGGCCGACCCGAACATCTATATCATCGGCGATGCCTCGATTGCCGGCGACATGCCGAAATCCGCCTTCGCGGCGAATTCACAGGCCAAGGTCGCGGCCAATTCCATTCGCGGCGAACTGACCGGCTCGCGTGTCTTCCCGGCCAAATACACCAACACCTGCTGGAGCCTGATCGACACCGATGATGCCGTGAAGGTGGGCGGCGCTTACGAACCGAAGGACGGCAAGATCAGCGCGACCGAAACTTACATCTCGAAAGTCGACGAATCCGCTGATCTGCGCAAGCAGACCCAGGGCGAGAATATGGGCTGGTATAGCGGCATCGTTGCCGACATGTTCAGCTGAGCATGTTCAGGAATGACGGCTTGCCGCCGCATCAGAACATGCGGTGAGCCGACAGCGCACACAAGGTCCGCGCCGTTTGGTGCGGACCATCGTGAGAAGAGAGACGAAGAGGTTCAGGTCATGATCAATCGTCGTTCTGTTGTTGCGGGATTTGCGGCATTGGGGAGCCTGCCGGTGCATCTGGCGCTCGCAGCGCCCGGCACTGCATTTTCAGACGCTGCGTTCACAGCGGCGCAGAAGGCCGGCAAATCGATCCTGCTTGTTGTCCACGCGCCCTGGTGCCCAACCTGCCGCGCACAGGAACCGATTCTCAAAAAGCTGCTCGCCGAGAAAAAATACAGCGGTATCGTGGTCTTCTCGATCGACTTCGACAGCCAGAAGGACCTGCTTCGTCGCTTCAATGCGCCGAAACAGAGCATATTGATCGGCTTCAAGGGTACGAAGGAAACAAAGCGCTCGGCGGGCGATACCGAGGCGATGACGATCGAGGATCTGCTCGAAACGACGCTGTAACGCGGCAGGGTGCGGCTTGCTTCAGCGCCGCACCAGCAACGCGGCAATCTCTGTCGGCAGGACGGGGAGCTTGTACGCCTCGCGAAAGAGATCAACGGTGGCCTCGGCAAATCGGGGGACGCCGAATTCGATCCGGCCATCGCCGAAATCATTGGCAAAACCCTGTACTTTGGTCTGGCCGGACTTTCAGAAGGTGTAGATAATCGCGATCGGCCCGATCAGCGCGATCAGATCATAGGCGATGGCGGAAAACAGGGCGTCGATGCGCGGCATCGTGCACCTCACGGCAGGGTTGCGCCGCTGACAGCGCCGGAGCGGATCAGAAACTGAAACAGGCCATCGGATCAGCCATCAGCGCTTCGAAACGCTGGGGCTTGAAGCCGATGCCGGCGCGAACCGGGAGAGAACCCGAAACGGCAGGCGCGGGGGCGGAGATCCGAAGTTGGTGTCTGAAATCCTATCTGGTCCTCCCGCGCCGACCGCCACGTCGCTTACGACTTGAATGCCTTCAGCATGCCGAATTTGTTCGGCGAGGTCGTGGAAGCGGTCTTTTCGCAGGTGCCCTTCGGCACGTACTTCCAGGCATTGCCCTGATGATCCGTCTTCGAGGTGCCGGCGCAGGAGGTGCCGGCACCTGCGGCGCAGTCATTCTGACCCTTGAGGGCGATTCCGAAGCACTTCTCCTTTTCCTGCGCAGCGGCAGGGGTTGCTGCAACCGCGAGCGCCGAGGTCAGGGAGGCGGCGAGAGCCAGCGAAAGAGTCCGACGATCCATGGGTATCTCCATAAAGGTTCCGGGGCCGTCATCCCGGCCCTCGGGGACATATTCGCCCCGATTCGGCCTTTCGTTACAGTGAACATGATGTCGTGATCAGCGAGGATTCGCGCTGTTGTTTGCGGCGCCCTGTAACAAATGGCCTGTCTCGCGCGAAGAACAGACAATGAGACCGGCCCCTGACCGGGATGGTGACCTCTGGGCTGGCCTGATGCGCGCTGCGCTGGCCGGTGACGAGGGCGCCTACCGGATGCTGCTGAATGACTTGGCTACCGTATTCCGGGGCGCGGTCCGGGCGCGCCTTGGCCGTCGCGGGCAAGGCAATGCCGACATCGAGGATATCGTGCAGGAAACCTTGCTGGCCATTCACCTGAAGCGTCACACCTGGGACACTGCGCGTCCGTTCCGCCCCTGGGCGAATGCCGTTCTGGCGCACAAGCTGGCGGATCGCTGCCGCCATCAGGCCATCCGGCGGCATGAGGATGTGGCCGATCATGCCGACCATCTGACGGCTGATGCGCCGGAATCCGGCACGGTCTCTGATATCGATCGCGTACTTGCCCGCCTGGATCCGGCCGCCCGCGCGCTGGTCACGGCAATTTCCATCGAAGGCCAAAGCGCGGCGGAAGTCGCGCGCGCTACGGGCCGGAGCGAGGGCGCCGTTCGCGTTGCGCTCCACCGGGCTCTCGCCCGTCTTTCAAGCCTTTTCAGGGAAACCGCGCCATGAAAACCGACCGTTTAGTGCATCTGCTCGCGAGCGACAATGATGCAGCGACCGCGCGCGCCCGCAGGGCTCAAAACCTGAATCTGGTTTACTTGATGCTCGCTGCTGTGCTGACGGCAGCAGGTTTTGTCCTGTTTGTCGGTTTGCGCGATGACCTTGCAGCGGTGATGCCGGCGATCCTGCGCAAGGAAGCTGTCACCCTTGCCGCAGTACTGGCCGGCGGGGTCGTCTTCTGGCGATTGTCGGCGCCGGAAGGGCGCAACCCTGGCCTGCTCATGGCTCCGGTGGTGATGATCATCCTGTTTGTACTCTGGGAACTGGCGCGAACCGGCCTTTCCGATTGGCAGGGGCGAATGATCGGAACAAACAGTTTGAGCTGCCTTGTCCTGGTGTCGCTGCTTGCCCTGCCGGTTCTCGGTGCGCTGTTGGCGCTGCTGAAATGGCGGGCGCCGGGTGCAAGCGGGCGGGCGGGGGCTGCGGCAGGGCTTGTCGCAGCGGGATTTGCGGCGAGCCTTTACGCTTTGCACTGCACCGATGACAGCATGTTGTTCGTGGCGCTGTGGTACAGCATCGCCACGTTGCTGCTGTCAGGCCTTGGCGCGCTGGCAGCCCGCCATTTCGTGCGCTGGTAGGTGCACCGGGCGCCCACGGCACAAATTGTCGCTGTCTGCCGAAGAACCGCCCGCTTTCGGTGTAGAATCAGTCGCGGTGTCCGTGTCCGCCCGGTGTCCTTCCGGGTGGGAGTTCGCTAGGATATGATGCCGTATACTGAGGGCAAGTCACCGGCTGGCCTCCAAGGAGTTCGATGGGTCGATTGCGACAGGGCCTGGTTGTCTGCGCCCTCGCTGGCGTTTTGCTGGCGGGCGCAACCGTGCGCCCTGCACAGGCATTTTTCGGGCTGTTCGGCGAATCCCTGCCCGATCCCACCGCGACCACGCTGCCCTACAGCCTGACCATCGACGGGGTTGATCGTGGCATTCGTCAGCGGCTCGAAGATGCCTCGGTGCTGTATCGCCTGCGGCAGGATCCGCCCCCGGATGCGGAAACCCTGCTGGCCCGCGCCGCGCGGGATATCACGCAGATCCGGAACGCACTGTTTGCCGAAGGCTATTACAACGCGAACGTGACAATGACGGTCGCCGGGCAGCCGCTCGCGCCGTTCGAGGGTTTGCCTCCAGCAGGCGCCAACCGGGCCGCTGCCGCCTTGCAGGGGCGTGAACGGGTGCCGATCACAGTGACCGTGGATCCGGGCCGCCGCTTCACCTTGCGGTCGCTGAGGGTTGAGGACAATGCGGGGCGCGTGCTCACCGACATTCCGGAACGACGTCTGGGGATCGGTCCGGGCGATCCCGCCAGCGCGCCGGATTTACGCGGCGCCCGGGCGCGCATTATCGACTATTACCGCAGCCAGTCCCGCCCCCTGACGCAAGGCGGCGAGATCGAAGCAACGGTGGATCACCGGAGCGCAACCATGGATGCGGTGATACGGGTCGAGCCAGGCGCGGTTGCCGCCATCGGTCCGATCGGCATCAGCGGCACGAAAGGCGTGCCCGAAGCGGTGGTCCGCTCATTCATTTACGCCAGTCCGGGTGATGCCTATTCGCCGTCAGTGATGGCTGACATTCGCAAATCCGTCTTGAGGGTGCCGGCTCTCGGCTCCGCCAGCGTTCGGGAGGCCGGCAAGCTTGATGCCGCTGGCCAGCTTCCGATCACGATCGAGGTGACAGAGCGGCCCTTGCGGCTGATTGGCGCCTCGGCCCGCATGTCGAGCCTCGATGGTCCGGCGCTGCGGGCTTATTGGGAGCACCGCAACCTCTTGGGCGGTGCTGAACATCTGCGCATCGAAGGCGAGACGTTCACGCCACCGCGTACCGACAATTCTAAGCGTTCGATCAAGGATTTCGGCATCGCCGATGTCGGTGGAAGGCTGAGGCTCGCCTTCATGAAACCGGCGCTGTACGGTTCGCGCAATGACCTGATCATCGGCGCCCTCGCCGAGCGCGACCGCACCGGCGGCGACCGCTACGGCGGCTACACGGTGGAGATGGCGGAAATCGGTGCCGGCATCCGTCATCGCTTTTCCGACCGCTTTTTCGTGCAGGGCGGCCTGAAATACGAAATCGGCCGGACGACCGACGCACTCGGCACCGTGCATTACAACGCAATCGGCGTGCCGCTGTCTGTTTCGTACGATTCCACCGACAATCTGCTCGATCCGACGATGGGGATGCGCTTCATCGCCCAGACGACACCGTATTTCTCGCTCGGAAAGACGGATAGTTTCGTCGAAAGCAAGGCGCAGGTCTCAGCCTATCACGCTTTTGATGAGGATGCGCGCTACATTCTGGCGGGGCGGATGGCGCTGGGGTCTGTTGCCGGGGCGGCCACCACCGATGTGCCGGCCAACCATCGCTTTTATGCCGGTGGCAGCGGCTCGGTGCGCGGCTATCGCAACCGCAGCCTCGGTCCACTGGCGCCGAATGGCCTGCTGATCGGCGGCCGCAGCCTGTTCGAGGCTTCGGTAGAAATGCGGGTCAAGGTGACGGAAACCATCGGCATCGTGCCGTTTCTCGACGCCGGCGGCGCCTTTTCCAGCCAGGTGCCGGATTTTGACGAGCAGGTCCATTATGCGGCAGGGCTTGGCCTGCGGTATTACACCGGCATCGGACCGATCCGGCTTGATGTCGCAACCCCGCTCAACCGCCGAAAGGGCGACCGGCCGGTGGCGCTCTATATTTCGATCGGGCAGGCTTTCTGATGCGGCGCGTCCTGTTCGCTCTCCTCGGCCTCATCGTCTTCGCCATCGGCGGAGCGGGCACCTATGCCTGGTTCGGGCGCAGCGATGCCCAGCAGCCCGGCGATACCTCCTTGCTCGCCCAGGTGATTTCAAGCGCGCTTTCGTCGAAAACCTCAATCGTGACGGTGGGGGCAGTCGACGGTGCGCTGACGTCCGATGCGCTCATTCGCGACATCACCATCGCTGATCAGGACGGCGTGTGGCTGCGTGTGGATCGCGTCCGCCTCATCTGGCGCCGCGCGGCGTTGTTCCAGCGCAAGCTGGAGGTCCAGCAACTGGAGATCGGCACCATCGATTTTGCGCGCAAACCGCGGAAGGAGGAGCCCGCCGCACCTACCGCGCCCGGAGAATCGCTGTTGCCGGACCTGCCGTTGCGGGTGGATATCCAGCGCTTTGCCCTTGAAGCCCTGCACCTTGGCCAGCCGGTGCTGGGCGTTGCAGCCACCATCGGCGCCAATGGCCATGCGCGGCTCGGCCCGCCGTCCGAGGGGCTGGACCTTGCGCTTGTTGCCAATCGTCAGGATCAGCCGGGGCGGTTTGACATTGGCGTGAAATACGTGCCCGAAACCCTCGGCCTCACGCTCCGCACCATTTTCAATGAGCCGCAAGGCGGCCTTGCCTCGACCCTGTCGGGTTTGCCGGGCGCACCTCCTGTGACCTTCGATCTTCAGGGCCAGGGCACGCTCGACCAGTTCGTATCTGCGCTCCGTTTCGATGCGGGCAGCACCATCGGCGCGACCGGCAAGGCGACGCTTACCCGCAACGGGCCGGGACGGACGCTGGCGCTCACGCTGGATTCGCGCGTTGCCGGCCTGCTGCCGGCGCCGGCTGCACCTGTTTTTGCTGGCCAGACCAGCCTCGACGGCGACATCTTCCTGGGCGACGTCGGCGATATCACCATCCGTCCGTTCAGGCTGGCTTCAGAGGCAGCGGAACTGACCGTCAATGGCGCGATTGACGCTGAAAAGGTTGCCGATCTTGCGATCGCGGTCCGCAAGCGCGACCCGTCGGCGGGCGCGCCGCCGGGCGATATCAGGATCGGCAAGCTGACGCTCGATGCAACCGTAAAGGGCGCGCTCATCAATCCGGCGATTGACGCTCGTTTCAACCTTGCCGATGCGGTCACACCTGTGGGGCAGGTCGCCTCCGTCACCGCCAACGTGCGCTCGGCGCGCGTCGCCGGTGTGGATGACCGCGTGACGATCTCGGCAGGGCTGGAGGCCCAGGGCCTGCTCGCAGCCGAGCCGGCATTCCGCGATGCGCTGGGGTCCACCGCGACCCTCGCGCTGGAAGCCACCATCGGCAAGGATGGCCTTGCCGATGTCGCGCGCCTTGAGGCGGCGGTGCGCGCAGCGACGGTGAAGTTCCGCGGCAAGGCCGGCGCAAAACAACTGGCAGGCGTCATCGATCTTTCCGTCCCGGATCTTGCAGGTCTGTCCCGTTTGGCCGGCAGGCCGCTGACCGGCGCGGTGACGGGGAGCATTGGTCTTGATGGCATTCCTGCCGAAAAACGCATCGCAGCCACGCCGGACCTGAAGCTGTTGTCGGTCACAGCCGGCATAGCTGCGCTCGACAGGGGGCTGGGTTCAGCTGCGACGCTCACCGGACGGGCGGCGAGCCTTCCGGCGGGGGGCTTTTCCTTCACCGATCTCAAGCTGACCGGTCATGGTTTCACGGCTCGTGTCGACGGTTCGGCGGTCCGCGAGAAGGCGGCTGTTGCCCTCGCCGTCGCCGCGCCGGACCTGACGCGGCTTGACGCGGCGGTGAAAGGGCGCGCGGCGCTTGATGCGCATCTGAGCGGCTCGCTGGACCATCCCGATCTGGCCGCGACGCTTGCCCTCACCGATGTGGTCGCGGAGGGGCGAACCATTCCTCGCCTGACCCTGACGGCGAATGGGCGCGATCTGATTGCAAATCCACAGGCCGAGGCGCAGCTTGAGGGCACAGTCGGCGGCAAGCCGGCCAAGGGCCGGTTCGCCCTGCACCGCGCGGGCGCAGATTGGCATCTCGACGGACTTGATCTTGCAATCGGTTCGGTGCTCGCCAAAGGCTCGGTGGTGGTCGCGAACGCGCTCGCAAATGGTGACATCAACCTCAGTGCCGCCGATCTTGCAGACATTGCGCCGCTGGCGATGACCCGCGTCGCCGGCAATCTTGAGGGCAAGCTTGAACTCTCGAGTGTGGACGGCAGGCAGAACCTTGCCTTCAAGGGGCGCGGCAACGCCATCCGCTTCGGAGCAAACAGCATCGACCGGCTGGTTGCCGACATTCGAGCGCTTGACGTGCGCGGCGCTCCCGCGCTCGTCGGTTCCTTATCGGTGGATCAGGCCGAGGTTGCGGGCGAATCCATTCGCCGCATCCGCTTTGATGCAAAGCCCCCTGAAGCCGGCGGCGAGCTTACGCTGTCAGCCAACGCGCGCGGCTTCGATCTTGCCGGCGCAGGGCGATTGGAGGCGGGCGAACCGCGCCGGCTCGTGCTTTCGCGCCTTGAGGCCAAACGCGGCGGCAAGCGCGTCGCGCTCGCACAGCCGGGCACGGTGACGTTCGGGGGCGGTGACATAGTGCTGAGCCGCATCGCAATCGCCGTCGAAGGAGGGCGGATGGAGGCCGATGGCCGGGTTGCCCCCGATCTCAAGCTGGCCGTCAAGGCCCGGGCGGTGCCGCTCGCGGTGGCCGAACTGTTCCAGCCTGGCATCGGCATAGCCGGCACACTTAATGCCGAGGCGCATCTTGCCGGCGCCCCCGAGGCCCCCACTGGCCAGTGGCAGGCGTCTGTCGCGGGGCTTTCCCTGCCGCAAACCCGCGCAAACGGTGTACCACCCATCGCGATCACGGCGGATGGTTCGTTGAGGAGCGGGCGAACAACGCTCACCGCCGTCATTAATGCCGGCCAGATAGCGACACTCCGCGTCAGCGGTTCGGCGCCGATTGACGGCAGGGGTGCACTCGACATTGCGGTGAACGGCAAGGCCGACCTTGGCCTCTCCAACCGCCAGCTGGCCCCCACTGGCCAGCGGCTGACAGGCGGAGCGCTGATCGATCTGCGGGTGACAGGCCCCGTCACCAATCCGGCGATTGGCGGGGGCGCGACCCTTCAGGGGGTTGCCTTCTCGGATGCCGAAACTGGGTTCCGGCTGACCAACATGGCGGGGCGGATCGAGGCCCATGGCCGCACGCTGAACCTTCAGAACATTGCGGGCCGCACGAAAAACGGCGGTCCTCTGGCGGTGAATGGCCATATTTCGCTTGACGCGGATGCCGGCTTTCCGGGCGATATCACCATTCGCGCAACCGGGGCGGAACTGGCTGCCTCAACCCTTGCCACCGCGGTGGCGAATGTGGCGCTGGAATTGCGCGGGCCACTCGCCCGGCGTCCGACCATTTCGGGAAAGGTGGCGTTCTCGCGGCTCGACATTACGATTCCCGAGCGGCTCCCGGCGAGCGCTCGCCCGCTTGAGAATGTAAGGCACATCAATGTGCCGGCCAGGATGAAGGGCACATTCAAGGCCGCAGCAGCGGATAAGGGCACGGCAAAAGGAAAAGCCCAGAGAAAAGGCAAGGCCAAGGGCGGCCCATCGAAGCGCAGGAGCAGCCCGTTTGATGCGGTGCTCGACGTCACGCTGGATGCGCCAAGCCGCGTGTTCGTGCGCGGGCGCGGCCTTGATGCCGAGATGGTCGGCAGTATGCGTCTGACCGGCACACTCAACGCCATCGTGCCGGCTGGCAGCTTCCAGATGCGGCGCGGACGCTTGACGATTGCTGGAAAGCGCCTCGATTTCACCCGCGGAAGGCTGCTTTTTGCCGGCGATCTGACCCCTGAACTCGACTTTCTTGCCCAGACTCAGGCTTCGGATGCCACCGTGAAGGTTGGCATTTCAGGCGAGGCGAACGCGCCGAACTTTGCGTTCACTGCCGAGCCCGACATGCCCGAGGACGAGGTTCTCTCGCGCCTCGTCTTCAACAAGGCCTCCGGCAGCCTCGGCGCGGCCCAGGCCCTGCAACTGGCGATGATCGCTGCGCAGTTTGCCAGCGGCGGCGGCAATGATGCCTTTGACCGGATCCGCAAGCAGTTGGGGGTGGATTCTCTCGATGTGAATCTGGGGCAGGGCGGAGTGGGCATCGGCGCCTCACGGGCCATCAACGACCGCATCAGCATTGGCGTCCGGGCAGGCAGCCTGCCGTCGGATAATGCCGTCTCCGCCGATATTGACGTGACCCGGAACATCCGCATTCAGGGCGAGGCGACAGCGGGCGGCAACACGTCGGTTGGCATCGGCTTCGAGCGGGAATATTGAGCCATTGCGTGGTTCGTGAGAAGGCCATGTTCGACGGTCTGTGCCGTCGCTGATTCGTTAATTCATCTGGGGCCTGCCATGGTCAAACGTCGCCTGCTTGCGCTGGTTCTGCTCTGTCTGGTGGGTCTCTCGTGGGGTCCCGACGCGCGCGCTGCGGATGTGCTTACGCCGGAAGAGACGGCAAAGCTGGCCACTGCAAAGACCACGATTGACCGCCTCGACAAGGAGAAGGACAGCCGGGTCGACAGTTTCAGCGGCCTGCTCGAACTGCGCGACCAACTCGATGTCAGCCGCAGCTCGGTGCGTGACGTTATCAATGTGCTCAACGATAAGCTGAAGGCAGCACAGGCCCAGTTGGCCGAACTCGGCGCTCCCCCGGCGGCCGGCGCACCGCCGGAGCCCCCCCAGCAGGCGGCAGAACGCGAGGAGAAGCAGGCGCTCGTCAAGGAAATCGACGGACAATTCCGCGCCGTCCGTGCCATCCAGGTGCAGGGTGACCAGCTTTGGGATGCGCTGAATGACCTCAGGCGCACATTGTTCAACCGGCGCATCTTCCTGCTTCAGGACAGTTTCGTGTCGCCCGATTTCTGGCGGCGCACGATCAGCGATAGCCTGCCCGATTTCCTCTGGCGCGCGCGTTACAAGCTGCTCGACATCGACCGGGCTATCGAGGCGCGACAGGGCTGGCCAAAGCTGTACGGGCTCGCCGCCTTCCTGCTGCTGCTGGCGCTCGGACTGTTGAAATTCAACCACTGGATCGGGCGCAAGCAGGCTGTGATTGCCCGTGATCAGACCGGCCCTGCCGCAAAGCATGTAGTCGTTGCCCATGCGCTGCTGGCACTGGTTCGCTTTGCCGCGCCATTTGCGATCAGCGCAATCGCCATCATCGCATCGGTGACACGGATCGAGATTGTGCCCGATGAAGTGCGCGATTTTCTGATCGGCGTTGCGGGCGCCCTGTTGGCCTATGGCATCGGTGCGAGCGCATCGCGTGCGGTGCTGTCGCCCGGCAATGGCTATTACCGCATCCTGCGCACCGACGACGCTTCGGCCCAGCGCATGGTCCATCTGCTCGACGGCATGTTGATCGCCTACTTCTCCGGGCTGGTGGTTCTGGGCCTCACCCAGATGCTGATGGCCCATCTGCTGATCACCGTGGCAGCCACGGGGCTGACGGCAGCAACCGTGGTGGCGGTGGGCGCTCTGACGTTTTTCCGGAATCGCTCTCGCGATGCGGAGCGGGAGGTTGTCGGTCTTGTCCGCGCGCCGCTGCATCTGTTGAAGCCCATCGGGGCGGTGCTCGGCATCGTGGTGATCGTTTCGCTGTTGCTTGGCTACATCGCACTCGCCAGCTTCATCGTCGGCCGGGCGCTTGCATCGCTGATCGTTCTTTGCCTTGCCGTCCTGGTGTACCTCGCAATCGAATACGTGTTCCACGATATGCTGGCGCCCGGCCAGCCGGGCAACACGCGCATTGCCAGCATTCTCGGCATCAATCCGCAGACGGTTGACCTTTTTGCGACCATCCTTTCAGGCACGCTCCGGACGCTGACGGTGGCCTGTACCATCCTCATCATGCTCAGCCCCTGGGGTATTGAGTTCGGCAACATCAACCCGTTCGAGGATGTCTTTTTCGGCGTCCGTTTCGGCGATGTGCGCGGCTGGATTGGCGCGGCCGGCATCGCCATCATCCTCTTTACGGTTGGCCTGGCCGCCACGCGCTTTTTCGTTGGCTGGCTGGATGGCCAGTTGCTGCCGCGCACGACGCTGAACGATGGTGTGCGCCATTCGATCACGACGATCGCCGGCTATCTCGGCTTCATCATCGCGTTGACGGTGGCACTGGGGCAGGCGGGCGTGCAGTTGCAGAATATCGCGCTGGTGGCAAGCGCCCTGTCGGTCGGTATCGGTTTCGGCTTGCAGCAGGTGGTTTCGAATTTCGTCGCAGGCCTGATCGTGCTCGCCGAGCGCCCGATCCGCGTGGGCGATGTGATCGTCGTCAAGGGCGAGGAAGGCAAGGTGCGCAAGATCAGCGTGCGCGCTACCGAACTGCAACTGGGCGAGCAATCAACCGTGATCGTGCCGAACTCGGATATCGTCTCATCCATCGTCAAGAACCGTTCGTTTCACAACCCGATGCACCGCACGACTGTGAAGTTCGTGCTGGCCCATGACATGGACCTGAAGCGGTCATTCGCGCTGATGCTTGCGGCGGCGGATGCCCATCCCAATGTTGAAAAGACGCCTGAACCCAAGGTCTCGATCGTTCGCGTCAGCGAAATCGGGATCGAACTGGACCTGAACATCATCTGCGAGCGCATCGGCGTGATGGATACGGTCCGGACCGATCTTTACCTTGAAATCATGTCCGCCTTTGCCGCCGCCGGCATCTATCTCGCCCGTGGCCCCCATGTGGACGTGCGCGTGGAACGGCCCGCGGCAGAACCCGTGCCGCCTGCGGCATCTTGAAGGAGCAATCGTCAGCCGGTGTTCCGCAGGCCGGCGGCGATGCCATTGATGCTGATCAGGATACCCCGCCGGGTCTTCTCATCCTGCTGTCCCACGCGCCAGCGCCGGATCAACTCCACCTGCAGGTGGTTCAGCGGCGCAATATAGGGGAAGCGGTGGCGGATGGACCGTGCGAGCGCCGGGTTTTCGGCCAGTCGGTCGCTGGTGCCTGTGATGCGCTGGAGCGCATCGGTCGTCCGCTGCCATTCGGCGCGGATGTCGCCGGCGATGCGATCGGCGAGTTCCCGATCCTGAACCAGCGCGGCATAACGGCGCAACATCGTGATGTCGGCTTTCGCGAGCACCATGTCCATGTTGGACAGCAGCGTGTGGAAGAACGGCCAGTCCGCATACATGCGCTGGAGCAGCGCTTCGCCGTCTGCCCCGTGGCGCGCGAGAAAATCGGCAACGGCTGAGCCGAAGCCGAACCAGCCCGGAAGGGTCAGGCGCGCCTGACCCCATGAGAAGGACCACGGGATGGCGCGCAGGTCCTCGATCCGCCGGTTCGCCTTGCGCGAGGCCGGGCGCGAACCGATGTTGAGTTCGGCGATTTCCGAAATCGGCGTTGCGGCAAAGAAGAACTCGGTGAAGCGTGGATCGTCATAAACGAGGGCGCGATAGGCCTTGGTCGACGCTTCGGACAGCGCTTCCGCCGCATCGAGAAACGCCTGCGGCGCCGTCTCGTCGGTTGAAAGCAGTGTCTTTTCGATGGTCGCGGCAACCAGCGTTTCAAGATTGCGCCGGCCAATGTCCGGGTTCGCATATTTGGAGGCGATGACCTCGCCCTGTTCTGTCAGCCGGATCTGGCCCGTCACCGTGCCCGGCGGTTGTGCCAGAATGGCCTGATAGCTCGGCCCCCCGCCACGCCCGACGGTGCCGCCACGCCCGTGGAACAGACGCAGGTGCACACCGAGTTCTGTCGAGAACAGTTTGGCGAGCGCGGTCGAGGCCCGGTAGAGTTCCCAGTTCGACGTGAAGATCCCGCCGTCTTTGTTGCTGTCCGAATAGCCGAGCATGACCTCCTGCTCGTTGCCCATGGCTTTCACCAGTGCCGCAATGCCCGGCAGCGCGAAGAATGCGCGCATGATGGTTTCCGCCTCGCGCAGATCGCCGATGGTCTCGAACAGCGGTACGACCACCAGTGCGGCTGCGGCATTGGCATCCCCCAGCGCCCCGCGCATCAGCCCGGTTTCCTTCTGGAGCAGCAGCACTTCGAGAAGATCGCTGACGCTTTCGGTGTGGCTGATGATGGCGTGCCGGATCGCTTCGGCGCCGAAGGTGGCGCGCAGCGTCCGTGCCGCATCAAAAATTGCAAGTTCGCTTTCCGTCGGTTCTGAATAGGCAAGATGCGGCACCTTGAGCGTGCGCGGATCGCGGAGCGCAGTCATGAGCACGGCGCATTTGTCGGCCTCTGGGAGCGCGGAGTAGTCCGGCGCAATGCGGGCAACGGCGAGGAGTTCGGCCACGGCCGCCTCATGCCGGTCGGAGTTTTGCCGCAGATCCACCGTGGCAAGGTGGAATCCGAATACCTCGATGGCGCGGATCAGCGGCCGGAGCCGCTCGTCCGCCAGCGCATCACCATGGTTGGCGACCAGCGCTGTCTCGATAATCCTGAGGTCAGACACCAGGTCAGCCGGCGTTGCATAGGCGCGCGACGGGGTGACGGCATGGCGCAGTGCTTCAGTGCCGGTGAGGGCGCGAAGCGTGGCGGCAAGGCGGGCATAGATGCCGATCAGCGCGCGCCGGTGAAATTCGTCGGCGCGGTGGGTATTGGTATCGCAAGCGGCATCCGCCAGCGTCCGCAATTCCGGGGTTGGCGCTGTTATCCGTTCGGAGATCGACAACTCGCCACCCAGTTCATGCACTTCGGTCAGATAGTGCCTGAG
>JAIUNP010000034.1 GCA_020161975.1 Pseudomonadota bacterium | reverse complement strand
GCCCGCGCCGCCGGCGATAACGAAACCATCGCGGTTCTTGTCATAGGCACGGGATGCCGTGGAATTGTTGAAGTTGGACGACATCGCGCCCATGGCATCGAACAGCACCGAGAGGGTCCAATCGAGCTCCTCGCAGCCACCGGCGAACACGCGGTCCTGCTTGCCCCACTGGATCAGTTCGTAAGCGTTGCCGATGCAGTGGTTTGACGTCGCACAGGCGGACGAGATCGAATAGTTGACGCCCTTGATCTTGAACCAGGTCGCCAGCGTCGCGGAGGCCGTCGAGGACATTGCCTTCGGCACGGCAAACGGGCCGACGCGCTTGGAATTGCCGCTCTCGCGGGCCTTGTCGACCGCTTCGATCACCGTGCGGGTGGAAGGACCGCCAGAGCCCATGACGATGCCGGTCCGCTCGTTGGAAATCTCGGCGGCTTCCAGCCCCGCATCGCGGATCGCTTCTTCCATCGCCACCTGATTCCAGGCCGAACCGCCGCCGTGGAAGCGCATGGCGCGGCGGTCGAGCACAGTTGCCGGGTCAAGCGTCGGTCGGCCATAGACGCGGCTCCTGAAGCCGTGCTCCTCGAAATCCGGCGCAAACGTGATGCCGGACTTCGCCTCACGCAGGGAGGTGGTCACTTCCTGCGTGTTGTTGCCGATGGACGACACGATGCCCATGCCGGTGATGACGACGCGTCTCATGTTCTCTTCCTTGCCTCGCGAGGTCCGGGATCAACCCGCTTTTTGCTTTGAAAGGCCGACCTTGAGATCGGTTGCCTGATAGATCTGCTCGCCGTCCGCCTTCAGCCAGCCATCGGCAATGCCAAGGACAAGGCGGCCACGCATGACGCGCTTGAAATCGATACCATATTCCACGAGCTTCGTCCGGGGCGTCACCATGCCCTTGAACTTCACCTCGCCCGTGGACAGGGCCATGCCATAGCCCGGCTCGCCAAGCCAGCCAAGATAGAAGCCGGTCAACTGCCACATCGCATCCAGCCCGAGACATCCCGGCATGATCGGGTTGCCCTCAAAATGGCAGGGGAAGAACCAGTGGTCGGGCCGAATGTCGAATTCGGCGCGGATATAGCCCTTGTCAAAGGTGCCGCCGGTCTCGCTGATGTCCGTGATACGGTCGAACATCAGCATGGGAGGCAGGGGAAGCTGCGCATTCCCGGGACCAAACAGTTCACTGTGGCCACAGGCCAGCAACTCTTCGTATGTATAGCTCGCCTTGCGCTCCGGCCTCGTTGCCATTCTGCTCGCTCCTTGCCTCCCGTGAACCACGGCCCCTGCCGCGCCTCACGAAATGTAACGTTGCATTAACATAGCGTGTTGAGCGGCGAAAGCATCCGGACGGCGAAATTCAGGTCCTTTCGGGGCATCGCAGGGCGTCCCGGTGAAGCTGCTCCGGACTGTTGCCGGCCTGCCATGGACGCGCTATATTCAGGCCATGGACGTTCGTCACTCGAGATCGCAGCCGTTGCGGAATGGCTGCCCCGTGCATGACCTGAAGGAAATGCTGAGAACCGCCGGGTTGCGCCCGACGCGGCAGCGTGTCGCTCTTGGCTGGCTGCTGTTTGGCAAGGGCAACCGGCATGTTACGGCGGAAATTCTGCATGAAGAAGCGACCAGGGCGCGCGTGCCGGTGTCGCTGGCGACGGTCTACAATACCCTGCACCAGTTCACCGAGGCAGGATTTCTGCGCGAGGTGGCGGTCGAGGGCGCGCGCGCCTATTTCGATACCAATACCGGCAATCACTATCATTTCTACGTCGAGGGCGAGGGGCGCCTCATTGATGTCGAGAACTGGGATGTGCTGCCGGCGCAGCTGCCTACCCCGCCTGAAGGGATGGAGATTGTCGGTATCGATGTGGTGATGCGCCTGAGGCCCAAGGCGAGCTGAGGCGGATCTGAAAGCGGTCTATTTCACCGCTTCACCGGGATAGACACCCCAGAGCTGGTCCTGCTTCATCCATCCCTGGAACCCGTCGCCATAGACGCGGCACCAACGCCCCGAACAGCGGTCCACCGTTGTGATCACCGAGGGCTGAAGCCGGGCGACCACCGGGCTGTTCTCGCCTTCGCCCTCATGAAGCGCCAATGTCGGCTCCTTCGACCAGGGCGCGACCAGCGCCGTTCGGCGGGACGACAGACGGCTGTGATAGACCCACCCCTCGCTGCCCTCCGAATCACGGACCCGGCGCCAGTTCTCGAATTCCGCCGTGATTTCCACGGGCAGGCCTTCGCGCTTGAACACCCACTTGATGCGGTGCTCCTTGCTTGGCCCCTCGCGCATCGGCGTGTCGCTGGGCTTCAGGCTGACATAGCGCGGAATTGGCAGGCCGGTCGTCGAGCCCGTCGTGATCTGGTCGGATGCCTGCCCTTGGGCAAAGGCTCCGGACAAGAGGAGACAGGCGGTTGCAGCACAGACCCGATTCATCAAAACATAACCCTCGATTGATTTACCCTTGCGCGCGGGAAGCGCGGCGTGAGGATTTTCAAGCGGCCCTGCAATCTGATACACGGGATTCACGAACCGCCTGAGGCGCCGGCCGACTCTGCGTCATAGCAGTTAACGACAGGTTGCGAAGGTCGGAAAATGCCTTGCAGGGGAGTGTGCGAGAACAATGACGAAATTTCGACCGGCTGTCGTCATTACGCGCCGTCTGCCCGAAGTGATCGAAGAGAGGATGGCTGAACTCTTCGATGTGACGATTCCCCTCAATGACAAAGCGATGAGCGACGACCAGCTTGCTGCGGCCATGAATGCCTGCGACGTGCTGCTGCCGACGGTGACGGACCGGATCGACGCCGATCTGATCGCCCGCGCCGGTCCGCGCCTCAAACTCATCGCCAATTTCGGCAACGGGGTCGACAATATCGATGTTGCCGCAGCTCGCAAGCGCGGCATCACCGTGACCAACACGCCGGGCGTTCTGACCGAAGACATGGCCGATTTCACGATGGCTCTGATCGTGGCGGTGGCGCGACGGTTCTCGGAAGGCGCGCGCATCATTCCCGGCGGTGGCTGGTCCGGCTGGTCGCCGACCTGGATGCTGGGCCGCCGTGTCACCGGCAAGCGCATCGGCATTGTCGGCATGGGGCGGATCGGCCAGGCGGTCGCGCGCCGGGCGCGGGCCTTCGGCCTTCAGGTGCATTACCACAACCGCCGCCCCGTCTCGGCCCGGACGGAAGAGGAATTGCAGGCCACCTACTGGGAGAGCCTCGACCGGATGCTTGCGCGGATGGATATCATCACCATTCACTGCCCGCATACGCCCGCGACCTTCCACCTGCTCTCGGCCAGGCGGCTGCAACTTTTGAAAGCGGATGCGATCCTCGTCAATACCGCGCGCGGAGAGATCGTCGACACCGACGAGTTGACCAACCTGCTTGAGGCCGGCCACCTTGCCGGGGCCGGGCTCGATGTCTATGAGCATGAACCGGCCATTTCCGACCGTCTGCTGAAACTCGCCGATGAGGGGCGCGTGCTCCTTCTGCCGCATATGGGCTCTTCCACCGTGGAAAGCCGAATCGAGATGGGCGAAAAGGTTATCATCAACATCAAGACCTTTATTGACGGCCATACCCCGCCGGATCGCGTGTTGCCGCAACTGTGAGCGGCGCACTGGCCGCCCATGCCGGCCTGTTCACAGCCGCGTTCCTTGCCGCCACCATCCTGCCCGCCCAATCGGAAGCGATGCTCGCGGGCCTGATCGTTGCCGGGACCTGGCCGGTCTGGAGCCTCGTTGCCGTCGCCAGTTTCGGAAATATACTGGGGTCCGTCGTCAACTGGGGCCTCGGTCGCGGCATCGAGCATTTCCGCGACAGGCGATGGTTTCCACTGACTGCCGCGCAGCTTGACCGGGCGCAGGGCTGGTATCAGCGCTGGGGTGCCTGGTCACTGCTGCTGAGCTGGGCCCCGGTCATCGGCGACCCGCTGACGCTTGTGGCCGGCGTCATGCGTGAACCGTTCTGGCGCTTCCTCATTCTCGTCACCATCGCAAAGACCGGACGCTATCTCGTTCTTGCCGCGCTGGTGCTCGGCTGGATGCGATCAGGCTGAATGCGGCTTCTCGAACTGGCCGTGCTCACGGAAGCGATAAAGGTAGGACGGCACCACCGATTCGTAGGCAGTCGGTGTGATGCCAAGCGCTTCCAGCGTCCGCCCCTCGGCCTTCGCCGCGTCGCTGACGACGTTATCCTGTTCCAGGAGATTAACCTGATCCACCGTCAGCAGCGAGCCGGGCAGAATCTGCAGGACGCTCGCCAGCCAGCGTGCTGACCAGAACGGCAAGTTGACGGGGAACCGCGTGCGGCCCGTTTCCTTGAGAATATACTCCAGCAACTGCCGGAAGCTGGAGACTTCCGGGCCACCAAGTTCATAGATCGTGCCCGGCTGTGCCTTGCCGGCGAGCACGGCGACCACCGCCGCAGCCACATCATCAGCATAGACCGGCTGGAAGCGCGTAGCGCCACCGCCGATCAGTGGCAGGGCCGGCGACATGCGGGCCATTGCCGCAAACCGATTGAAGAACGTATCCTCGGGGCCGAAAATGACCGACGGACGCAAAACAACCGCCGATGGCACGGCCTTCAGGACCGCCTCCTCGCCATATCCCTTCGACGCCGCGTAATCAGACGCCGAATCTTTGTCCGCGCCGATCGCGGACATCTGCACCACATTGGAAATGCCCGCTTTTGCGGCAGCGTCCGCTATGGTGCGGGCGCCCACCGCCTGCACGGCGCCGAAGGTCTGGCGGCCACTCTCGGCCATGATGCCGACGAGATTGACCACGGCGTCGGCGCCTGCCATCGCATGTTCGCCCGAAGCGCGGTAGCGCAAATTCGCCTGCACCGGCTGGATCTGTCCGACGATGCCGAGGGGCTGCAAATGGCCGGCAAGATCAGGCCGCCGCACCGCAACCCGGACGCGCCAGCCCTGCCGCGCCAGCGCGCGCACCAGATGCCGCCCGACAAACCCCGACCCGCCAAATACTGTGACCAGTTTCGCCGTCATGCCGCTCTCCACTCAGGGCCCGCCGCGCAATCGCGCGCAGGCGCAGCCTCTTCGCCCTCTCTTCCGATCTAGTCAATCCCGCCCGCGCTGTACAGGGGCGGAACACACCCGTGCGACGGAATGTCGATAAGTGATTGACAAGGGCGGGAGCGGCCTTCTATGAGCAGCGCCAGTGCCCAGGTGGCGGAATTGGTAGACGCGCTGGTTTCAGGTACCAGTGGTGAAAGCCGTGGAGGTTCGAGTCCTCTCCTGGGCACCAAACCATCCTTCGTGATGGTTCATAGAAATTCGAAATTCCCCGCAAATTCAGTGGAACCCAGCGAAATTATCTTCGCAGGGCTTCGCTTACCTTCGCCACAAGCCAACAAATTTGTTGGCCTCAATGTTGGCTTTTCACGAAGCCAACAAGCGCGAGGCCAAAAGATGCCGCTGACAGATGCAAAGATCCGAACCAAACGGCCGGGCGATTCCATTCAGAAATTGTCCGATGGTGGCGGATTGCAGATCTGGATCTCGCCATCAGGCGGCCGGAATTGGTATCTCGCCTACCGCCTGAGCGGACAGCAGCGCATGTTGGCGCTTGGTCCCTATCCTTCCATCACTCTGCAACAGGCGCGCAAACTGCGCGATGAAGCCAAGGTCTTGTTGGCCTCAGGCGGTGATCCAAGCCAACAGAAAACGGCCGAAAAGGCCAACAGCGCGACTTCCGAGGCCAAAACTTTCGCAGCCATCGGGCAGCCGGCGGCTGATCCAGTATGTTTGTCCTGATTGCCATATGCGCCCTCCTGCGGCGTCACCATGGCCCCAAGCACACGATTCACGACAGTGCTGCCGCCTTCGCAAGGATCATCTTGCCGGGCGTCAGATCGGAGACGAGCATTCTCCGCTTCGAGATTCGTCATCCGCTTGGCATGAGCACACTTCAACCCGACAAACTCCTGCCGCCAGGGCAAAGGGCATGTAGAACCGGCGTTGCTCAAGCCCGATGGATATGCAGCAGGCAAAAAAATATCTTCGAGTGCCCCTCGGTGATCGATCATCTTGCAGCGTATCGCCGACGCTTCAGATATTTTCCGAGACGTAGAGTTCAAACGGAAGTGGTCCGGGCTTAGAGAGTTCCTCGCCGTCTCTGTTCACGGCAAGGACGGCCTCCTTAATCAATAGCTGAGCCAATTGCTCCACCGGCGTGGCGATAATCATGCCGACGGAGTTCTCGATCAGGGCCTCGCGGGAACTGGGGGTGATCTCGTTGCAGACCAACGCCACTTGTCCGAGCCTGTCCGTCCGCCGCAGGGCCTCAATGGCGCCTTCAAAACCGCCCGAGGCGACGTAAAGGCCGACAAGATCGGGATGCTTTTCGAGCAACTGCTCAACCGCATGTCGGACGCCATCCTCGGATTCGGCCGAGGCAACCGTGTCGACGACATCAAAGCCGGGCTGCTGCTCGCGGATATACCCGCGAAAGCCCGCCTCCCGCATTTCTTGCGCGAGATAGCTGTAATTGCCGACCACAATGCTGAGCGCGCCGGCTTTGCGTGCGGTGTGGGTGACGCCCCATGCCGCCGTTCGTCCCGCTTTTCGGTTGTCGAGGCCGATATACGCCTGCCGGGCATCAATCGCGAAGTCAGACAGGAGCGAGAAGATCAGCACTCCTCTGTCCCGAGCTTTCACGACGGCGTCGGAAACAGCGCGATGATCGGGCGCCATCAGCGCGACGGCGTGACAGGTCTCAGAAAGTTGCTGGATCAGGGATGCGGCTTCCTGCGGCGAATTATTCGTTTGATATGCGATCTTCAGATCGACGTCCGCATCGGAACATTTGATCGCGGCGAGACGGACCGCCGCTTCAAGCGCCACATAAAACGGGTTGTGGCGGCGGCGCATTGCGAGGCCGATGCGGACGACAGCGCGTCTAGCCGGCAACCGCGCGCGCATCGCTGGCACGCCGTGATAGTGCAAAGCCCGGGCGGCTTCGTAAACCAGCGCCGAGCGCTTGTCGCTGACGGGGGTACGCCCGTTCAGCACACGATCGACGGTCGCAAGGCTTACGCCCGCCGCTCTGGCGACATCAGCCAACGTAACCCGCAGCGGCCTGTCCATTTGACATATTTCTCTCAAAAATTGACATGTTTGAGAGAAAATATCAAATGGCGTTGCTGTCCGCAACGCAGGCAGTACCCTTGCCCAGAACGACAGGGGAGCCTCGCGATGGCCGCTAGGGCGCGTGATTACAGTTTGGCGGGATCGAGCGCCAAGTCCTCGCAGGATTCCGGCCATGTTGCAGCTCAATGGTACCGGACCGCGCTCGACCGTCAGGACATGAAGGCGCTGATGCAGCGCGACGACGGCCCGGCACTGCGCGACACCGCCATATGGTGGGGGCTGCTGCTCGCTTCGGCGGCCGGGGGCACCCTATTCTGGGGCAGCGCCGCAGCCGTGCCGTTCTTCGTGGTCTACGGCGTTCTTTACGGCTCTGCCTCAGATTCTCGTTGGCATGAATGCGGGCATCGCACCGCGTTCAAGTCGGCGTGGATGAACGATGTCGTCTATCAACTCGCCAGCTTCATGATTATGCGCGAGCCGGAGATCACGCGCTGGAGCCATGCCCGCCACCACACCGACACGTTGATCGTCGGTCGCGACCCGGAGATCGCGGTCAAGCGGCCGCCGAACATTCCGATCATCCTCCTCAGCTTCATCGCTGGCGAAGGGGTTTACAAGGCGGTTCGCTCGATGCTTCGCCACAGCGTTGGACGGCTGACTGCGGACGAACGCACGTTCGTGCCCGAAAGCATGTGGCCGAAGGTATTCATGACGGCGCGCATCTGGCTGGCGATCCATGCGACCTCAATCGCTGCGGCGCTTTACATGCAAAGCTGGATACCCGTCCTGCTGGTCGGCATCCTGCCGACGATGTATGGCGCATGGCTGGCCCGGCTTTTCGACCTTACCCAACATGCGGGGCTGGCAGAGGATGTGCTCGACCATCGCCTCAACTCCCGCACCTTGATGATGAACCCATTGTTCCGCTTTGTGTATTGGAACATGAACTATCATATCGAGCACCACATGTTCCCGATGGTGCCGTATCACGCGCTGCCCCGCCTTCACGCGCTTATGAAACACGATACGCCGGCTCCATATCCCGGTCTCTGGGCTGCCTATCGCGAGATCATCCCGGCGATCCTGAAGCAGGTGAAGGATCCAAATTATTGCGTGGAACGCTCGCTGCCTGCGACGGCGACGCCTTGTCCAGCGCGAGCGCAAGATCTGGCTTTGATGCCGCACCCGGAACAATAACGCCATCTTGCGATGGACAGGTAGGTTCAAAGCGATGGTGCTGGACGTGAGCGGTAAGAACAGGCCATGAGCGGCAAGAAATTGACGGTTGCAGACTTGCAGGCGCTCAAGGGGCGTCGCCAGCTGACGATGCTCCGCTGCGAAAGCATCGAAGACGCAGCCGCAGCCGAGCAGGCGGGGATCGACCTCATTTCGGTTGCTCCGCACCTCTTACAAAATCCGCAATTCCGCAGTGCGGCGCCCACCGTGTTCTGCGTCACCAGCCTGAGTTACGGCATTTACGCGACGCCCAAGGAGTATCTGCGGGCGGCGTTTGAGATGCGCCGCGCTGGAGCGGATGCGGTCTATTGCGCCGCCAGCATGCGCGTGGTCCGGCGGCTCGCGGAGGAGGGAATCCCGGTCTGTGGACACGCCGGGCTCATCCCGTCGAAGGCGACGTGGACAGGCGGCTTCAAGGCCGTCGGAAAGACTGTCGAGACGGCCAAACTGGTGATGCAGCAAATCCGGGAATTGGAGAAGTCCGGCGCCGTGATGGCCGAACTCGAGGTTGTGCCCGAAGCTGTGGCAACCGAAATCGCCCGAAGAACCTCGCTGATCGTTCTCTCGATGGGGTCAGGCGCGGGGTGCGACGGCCAGTATCTGTTCGCGACGGATGTGCTTGGAGCGCACAACGGACATTATCCGCGTCACTCCAAGACGTACCGGAACTTTGCCGCCGAGTATGATCGGCTGCAAGCCGAGCGGATCGAGGCATTTCGCGAATTTGCTGAAGACGTTGCAGGCAGTCGCTATCCCGAGGCCAAACACGTGGTTGCAGCCGATCCTGAAGTCGTTGCTGAATTTATGGCTGAACTTGATAAGGAAGATCCGCAGCAGATGTAACGACGTTTAGATCGCTGATAGTCGGTCATTTTAAACCATTCTGATCACGCCGGAACGGTTCACCAGAGCATCGAAGGGCGCAACCTGACGTCATTTCTCAACGGTCCAAGCTATTCTCAGGAGCGACCAAAATGAAGGCGCTTTGATGTCGCCATCCTCGACATGACGTCTTTTGCAATGATCCTGGTGTCTTTCGCCAACGCCATGACGTTATGAGCAAGCCATGCCGACTTCTCGTCAAAGAGTTTGGGGTGCTGACATGAAGACACCAAGCCAGATCGCTGCCCTCGTGACCGGAGCTTCCTCCGGTATGGGTCAGAGCATCGCGAAACGCCTGACCGGCGATGGATATCTGGTCTTTGTCGCTGCGCGCAGTTTTCACGGATTTTGCCGCCTTTTCCGTCGGATACGCACGGAAAGACTTGTGTTGATGAGCGGCGGGTGATCAGCTGGATCAGCCCTACTACGACGCCTTTCGCCCGGCAAAATCCTGCACACGGACAAGGGCTATGACAGCAATGCCCCCGCGTCGACAGGTCGAAGAGCGCGGCACAGTGCCGAACACCCCGCCCGGAGCCAATCGCATCTGGAAAAAGTTGCTTCTCGCCTGTCATCTACCGGCATCGAAACGCCATCGAGAGGACGTTCTGCCGCCTGAAGGACTTCCGCCGCGCCGCCACACGCTATGACCGGAACGCCGCCAACGTCCTTGCCGCGATCTGCATCGCGGCAACCGTCGGATTCTGGTTATGGGTCTGAACCCTGGGACAGGGTCTGAACGAGGCTTGCCTGTGCCTGGTCGACGCGCCAGGGCCGCACATGGGCGATGCGGAAGCGGTGGGCGTTGTAGGGATCGGTAGCGGCGATGGCCTCGGCATCCGCGAGGCTCGCGGCGCGGATGATAAACATGCCGCCGCCGGTCGAGACGCCCCGTTCATCGCAGAACGGTCCGGCCAGCAGCAGCACCCCCCGGGCCTGAAGGTCGGCAAGCCATGCAAGATGTGCGTCTGTTGCCACTGATCGTGCTGCCGCCGTTTCGGTTGGTTCGGCAGTAATGACGTAGAATCGCTGTGCCAGCCGCCCGCTCACAGTTCGACCGGCGGAATGGGGGCGTGGCCGGCAAGCGTGATGCCGTAGCCATCGAGCCCGACAATGGTCCGACGCTGGTTCGAGACGAGGATCATGCTGCGCACCCCGAGATCCTGAAGGATCTGGGCACCGATGCCGTAGTGCCTGAGTTCTCCAGTCCATTTCTGCGACTCGCTGCCGGTGCGCATCTGGATTGTCTGGCTGAGGCCGGCGGGCGAGACATCGCGGATGATCACGATCACGCCGCGCCCCTTGTCGGAGATCATCCGAATGGTGGCCTCGAGTTCGCCCGGGCGTTGCACGGCGTTGAGATCGCCAAGACCATCGGCCAGGAAACTCGATTGGTGGACGCGCACCAGCAAGGGCTCATCGGTGGTGATGTCGCCCTTCACCAACGCGATATGCTCGGCATAGCCGATGCGGCTTGCATAGACCTTCAGGGTGAAACCCGAGCCCCAGCGGCTCTCGAACGGTGCTTCAGCGACCAGACTGACCAGCTTTTCCGTGCGTCGGCGATAGGCGATCAGATCGGCGATGGTGCCGATCTTCAGACCATGTGTCTGCGCAAACTTCACAAGGTCCGGCATCCGGGCCATGGTGCCGTCATCGTTCATGATCTCGCAGATCACGGCGGATGGATTGAGCCCCGCCAGCCGGGAAATGTCGACGCCCGCCTCGGTGTGGCCGGCGCGGACCAGAACACCGCCATTCTGCGCGACGAGCGGGAAAATATGCCCGGGGGTGACAATGGAGCGCGACGTCGCCTCAAGGTCGATGGCGGCTTCCACGGTGCGTGCCCGGTCTGCGGCGGATATGCCGGTGGTCACGCCCTCGCGCGCCTCGATGGAGACAGTGAACGCGGTTTTGTGTGGCGCATGGTTCTGCGCGGACATCAGCGGCAGATTCAGCCGCTCGACCTGTTCGCCGGTCATGGCAAGGCACATGAGACCGTGCCCGTAGCGGGCCATGAAATTGATCGCCTCGGGCGTGATCATCGAGGCGGGGATGACGAGATCACCTTCGTTTTCGCTATCCTCGTCATCGGAGAGGATGAACATGCGACCGTTGCGCGCGTCCTCGACCAGTTCCTCGATGGAGGAGAGCCACTCGGGATGGGTATGTTGCATCTGTCCTGCCTCAGCCAAAATCCGATCTGAGGCGTAGGGGATCAGGTGGTGACAGGCAAGAGGCTTCAGGGCCGAGCGGCAGGGTTACTTCTTCTTGCGGTCGAGTTCGGCCTTCTGGATTTCCGCCCAGGTGTTGGTCTGCGAAATCATCTTGCGAATGCCCTGGACATTGGCCTCCGCCTCGCGGGGGGCGAGATCCTTGCGGGCAACAGTCTCGGATTCGTTGAACTTGCCCGAAAGGGCGAGGACAAGCGCGAGGTTGGCGCGCACACGATTGTCGGCGCGTGGGTCCGCCGCCGCCTGCCGGAGAACCCGTTCGGCATCGCCCAGCCGCCGCGACAGCGCGTAGGACAAGCCAAGATTGGCAAGAACCGTCGGCTCGCCCGGCGAGACCTGAAGCGCGTTCTCATAAAACTGCTGGGCGCGGACATGATCGCCCATCTGGTCAGCCACCGTGCCCTGGGCCGACAGCACGCGCCAGTTCGGACGGTCCGGGGTGTGGGCGCGGGACAGAACCTCTCCAGCCTCGCGATAGCGCCCGACATCGACAAGGGTCTTGCCGTAGGCGGCGCTGACATCGGTATCGTTGAGATTGGCGACGGAGGCACGCTGGAGCACCGCCACTGCCTGGGCATGCTGGCCCAACTGTCGGAGCACCTGCGCGTAACGCAGCGACACGACCTTCTCGCCGGGCTTGCGGTCATAGGCCCGGCCAAGCGCATCGGCCTGGCGCTTCAACCCGGCTTCGCTCAGATCGCCCTGTCCGGCGATGGATGCCGTGAAATCGATGGGGGTGTTGCGGCACGCCGTGAGCGCCAGCGTCAGCATGGCAATGGCGCCGAGGCGCTTCATTGCATTGCGGATCCGCTTGGGGGAAGGCAGCATCGTTTCAACCTTTTTTACCCGCCGCAAGGGCGCTTGAACGCTTCCAGCAATAGTTCGTTAACGCTAATCCTTGGTTAATGCCACACCTGATCCCCACCGCTCGAAGGTTGCCATGCTCCATTCCGCTCTCGCCGCCAAACGCTCCGCCGGAACCTGCCCGATCACGGTCGTGACCGAGGCATCGCTGGCCGATGCAGTCGCGCAGCTATCCGCCACCGCCCGCCGCTGGCTGGAAGTGACGGACTACAAGGCGACGGCCGGACGTATCGCACTGGTGCCGGGGGCGGCGGGTAACATCGAGCGGGTACTGATCGGCGCCGATGCCGTCAGGCCCGACCTGTTTCTCGCCGCGCGCCTGCCCGCAGCGCTGCCCGAGGGCACCTATGCCTTCGACCCCGTGCCCGAGAACGCTGATCTCCAGACGCTGGCCTTTGCCATGGCCACATATCGTTTCACGCAATTCAAGACGATTGCCAAACCCAAGGCCCGTCTTGTGATTCCGAAGGGTGTCGACGGCAAACGCATATCGGCCATCGCCGAGGCGGTCGGTTTCGGGCGTGAACTCATCAACAACCCCGCCGCCAGCATGGGGCCGGATGCGCTGGCCGCCGCTGCGCTGAAGCTCGCCGATGCCATCGGCGCCGAAGCAAAGGAAATCGCTGGCAAGAAGCTGCTGAAAAAGAACTTCCCGATGATCCATGCGGTGGGCCGCGCCGCCAGCGAAGAGCCGCGCCTCATCGATTTTTCCTGGGGCGATGAACGCCATCCCAAGGTGACGCTGGTCGGCAAGGGCGTCTGTTTCGACACCGGAGGCCTCGACATCAAGCCGGCCTCGGCGATGGAACTGATGAAAAAGGACATGGGCGGGGCGGCAACAGCGCTCACTGCCGCCTGGATGATTGCGCAAGCCAGGGTGCCGGTTCGCTTGCGTGTCCTGGTGCCGATTGTTGAGAATGCGATTTCCGCCAGCGCCTTCCGCCCCGGCGACGTACTGACCAGCCGCAAGGGTCTTACGGTGGAGATCGGCAACACCGACGCCGAGGGCCGGCTGATTCTTGCTGATGCTCTCGCTCTTGCCGATGAGGAGGCGCCCGAGCTGATCCTCGATTTTGCGACCCTGACAGGTGCGGCGCGCGTGGCGCTGGGGCCGGATCTGCCGCCCTTCTACACGGAAGACGATGCGGTGGCTGAGGCCATTCTGTCCGCCGGCCGCGCGGTGAACGATCCGGTGTGGCGCCTGCCGCTGTGGGCGCCCTACAACAGCATCTTCGCCAGCAGGGTGGCCGACCTCAACAATTCCGGCACCGGCGGCATGGCAGGCTCGATCACGGCGGCTCTGTTCCTCCGACGTTTTGTCGAAAAGGCCGCGCATCACATCCACTTCGACATCTACGGCTGGTCGCTGTCAGATGCGAATGGTCTGCCGGCGGGCGGCAACCCGCAGGTGGCGCGGCTGGTGCTCGCCTTCCTCGAACAGCGCTACGGCGGCTGAGACCTGTAGCCTCCGGCTATTCGCTCACGACAGGCGCCCGATACTGGACGGCACAACCCGCTCGCCCATCAGATAGGTGGCAGCGACGGCCCGATCGTCGCCGAGCGTCATCAGCACGAAAAGTTCGTCGTCCAGCGATTGCGCACGCGCCATGCGATGGGCCATGGTGGAGGTTGCGCAGGCGTCCAGCATGACAAGATCGGCCTCGCGTCCTGGCGCGAAGCTGCCGATGCGGCTTTCAAGACCGATCGCCCGGGCGTTGCCGAGAGTGATGGCGAAAAAGGCTGCCATGGGAGAGAGCGAACGGCCCTGCAACTGCTGCACCTTGTAGGCTTCGTTCAGTGTCGCCAGCATTGAATAGCTGGTGCCGGCGCCGATATCGGTGGCGATTGCCGTCCTGAGCCCGGCGGGATCGAACAGGCCGGAGCCGAGGAACAGGTTCGAGGTTGGGCAATGGACGGCGACACTGCCGCTTTCCTCAAGCCGCGCGCGTTCACGCGGACCGAGGTGGACACAGTGGCCGAAAAGGCTCTTCGGCCCCAGAAGCCCGAAGTGGTCATAGACATCGGTATAGTCGCAACAATCGGGATAGAGCTCGCGCACCAGCGCGATCTCGGCATGATTCTCGGCGAGGTGCGTTTCGATCAGGCACTCTGGAAATTCCTTTGCCAGCGCCCCCGCCGCTTCCAATTGGGTCGGCGAAGACGTAATGGCAAAGCGCGGCGCAATCGCGCACATCTGCCGGCCGCGGCCATGCCAGTGCTCGATCAGCGCCTTGGTGTCCTCATAGCCCTGTTCCGGCGTATCCAGCAGAGCGGGTGGCGCATTCCGGTCCATCATCACCTTGCCGGCGACCATGCGGGCGTTGCGGCGGTCGGCTTCGGCCAGAAACGCCTCGACCGAGACGGGATGAACCGAGCCGAATGCCACGGCGGTCGTCGTGCCATTCAGCAGCAGCGTATCCATCAGAAATGTCGCATTGGTCCGCGCGTGGGCCGGATTGGCGAAGCGTTGCTCTTCGACAAAGGTGTAGCGGTTGAGCCAGTCGATCAGCTGCGCACCATAGGAGGCGATGACCTGCGTCTGCGGAATGTGGATGTGTGGATCGATGAAGCCCGGCATCACCAGGTTGCGCCCGCCATGCACCACCTCGATGCCTGCCGGCATCTGCCGCTCCAGAACGGCAGCCTCGCCCACGGCCGTGATCAGACCGTTGCGGATGAGGATCATTCCATCCTCGATATAGCGCCAGGCGCGCGCGCCCTCGTGAGCCGGATCGGCGACAAACCAGAAGAGACGCCCGCGGATCGCGCGCTGAAAGGGAAGCTGGACCATGTAAACCGCTTAGAGCAGTTTTCAGCCATCCGGAAGCCGGCGCTTGGCGGAGAAGGGCAATCAGGTTAGAGCATGTCATCTTTTCCGCCGGAGGCTGCCGTGACGATCCGTTTCCACAAGGGCGACTTGCCCGCTCCCCTCCCCGCAGGGTCCGTGGTTGCCATCGACACCGAGACGCTTGGCCTCAATGTGCTGCGCGACCGGTTGTGCGTGGTGCAGTTGTCCCTCGGGGATGGCACAGCCGATGTGGTGCAGATCGCCCGTGGCCAGCGGGAGGCCCCGAACCTTGCCGCCAGCCTCGGCGATCCGACGATCCTGAAACTGTTCCATTTTGCCCGCTTCGATCTTGCCGTGCTCTACCGTGCCTTCGGGGTCATGCCGATGCCGGTCTACTGCACCAAGATCGCCTCGAAGCTGGTCAGAACCTATACGGACCGGCACGGACTGAAGGATCTGGCGCGCGAACTCATCGGCATCGAGATTTCCAAGCAGCAGCAATCGTCCGACTGGGCTGCCGACACGCTCAGCGAGGCACAACTTGCCTATGCCGCCTCGGACGTGTTGCATCTTCATGCCATGAAGACGAAGCTCGATGCGATGCTCGCGCGCGAGGGGCGGACGCAGCTGGCTGAATCCTGCTTCCGCTTCCTGCCGACCCGGGCCATGCTCGATCTCGCCGGCTGGCCCGAAACCGATATTTTTGCTCACGAATAGGAAAATTTGCCCGGCTTTGCCGGGAATAAACGCCGTCGCCATAACTTCGCCATTGCGGCCTCATCGTATACGATCACATGGTTGGCATCACGCTTCTGCGCGGCAAGATGGCTGCGTTCGGCATTCCCGGCAGCGCCCGCAAGGACGCTGGGTCTGATGTTGCGCCGCCTTCGGCGTCCGAACAGGCCTTTCGTGATGCGGAGCGGCATTCGGCGCGGGTCAGGATGCTCCGAAAAGCGATCCCCATGGGATGCGCGGCGGCGATTGCGCTGGTCATCGTGGTGCGGTTCCTTAACCCCTTTCGTGCGGTGGTTCCCGACGTGTCGGTTTCGACCGTGGGGCTTCAGGGCTCCAAGCTGACGATGGAACAGCCAAAGGTTTCAGGCTTCAAGAAGGACAACACGGCCTATGATGTCGTGGCCGACTCGGCGGTTCAGGACCTCAAGAAGCCCAATCTGGTCGAGTTGATCAAACCCGTGGCGCGGATCGAGATGCAGAAAGGGTCCTGGGCGAACATGTCGGCGGCGACAGGGGTCTATGATTCCGCCAAGGAATTCCTGACGGTCGATACGGATGTCCGCTTCAGCACGGATACGGGCATGGCGTTGAAGCTCAAAAGCGCTGAGATCGACCTGAAAAAGGGCACACTTTTGTCCAATCATCCCGTCGACCTCACCCTGCCGAACGGCTGGGTGAAGTCGGACCGGCTACAAATTCTGGATAATGGCAAGTCCGCCATCTTCGAGGGCAATGTCAAAAGCGAGTTCGTCAACACCGAGCCCGCGCCCGCAACACAGGCTTCCCCCCAGTGATGATGCTTCGCACCTCCCTTTCCGCGCTGACTGTCCTTGCCGTGTTCGCTGATCCCGCGCTTGCGCAGGGCGCCAAGCCCAAGGCTGCCGAATCGGCAAAGGCGCGGCCGAATTCGCCGCTCTCCGGCTTCGGTTCCGGCTCCAAGGACCCCTACAAGATCGATGCAAATCGCCTCGAAGTAAAACAGGAGCAGAATTCCGCGACCTATTCGGGCGATGTCGTGGTGATTCAGGGCAAGATGACGATGCGCTGTGTCAACAAGCTCGTCATCTTTTTTGAAAAATCGAGTTCGGAACAGACCAAGCAATCGCTCAAGGGGGGCGCGGCAACGCCGGCTGCCGCAAAATCCGCAGGCGATCCCGGTGCCAGCGGGCTGAAGCGGCTGGAATGCCACGGCCCGGTGACGATCAATCAGGAAAAGCAGAGTGCAACGGCCAACTTGCTCGTCTACGAAAATGATATCGTGACGCTGACAGGCAATGTCGTGATTACCGATGGCGACAATGTGCAGGCCGGCAACAAGATGACCTACAACACGAAATCCGGCGTGGCCGCCGTCGAGGGCGGGCGCGTCCGGGGCATCTTCACGCCCGGGCAGGCACCGGGCGGCGCCGAGGCGTCCGCGCCCAAGACGCGCTAGGCGCTGTGGACGCGGCATAGGGCGACGTGCCATGGTGCGATGGTGATTCAGTCCCTCCTCAATCGTCTGCGGGGCGCGCGTTCCGTGCCTCCGCTGTCCATACCCGCGCCGCCAGCTCCGGCGCCGGTGGAGGCCAGTGTTGCAATGCCGCATGTCCTGACACCGATCCGGGAGGTCGAGCAGGGCAAGGACATTCTTTCCGCCCATAATCTTGGCAAGAGCTATCGCGGTCGCGAGGTTGTCCGCGGTGCTTCGCTATCCGTGCGCAAGGGCGAGGCTGTTGGCCTGCTCGGCCCCAACGGCGCAGGCAAGACAACGATCTTCTACATGATCACCGGTCTGGTGCCGGCCGACAAGGGCGAGATTTCGCTGGATGGCCACAACATCACCCCCTTGCCAATGTACCGGCGGGCACGGCTCGGCATCGGCTATCTGCCGCAGGAAGCCTCGATCTTTCGCGG
>JAIUNP010000033.1 GCA_020161975.1 Pseudomonadota bacterium | reverse complement strand
CCGCCGGGGCAATCACCGGCAGGCTCTGGCCCGAATGACCGGGCTGCCAGCGATTGTTGATGAAAACGCCTTTGGCCGCCCCGGACTTCATGGATGCGTCGAGATTCTCCTCCAGCGTATGCGGCACGTCGTTTCCTCCCCCGGAGCATTGCCTGATTGCCCCGCGAAGTTAATCCGCATTGGCAAAAGGGGAAGATGAAAAATCAAATCCGGTTGTTACCGGGCCGCTTGCACAGCGGCGACGAGATCACGGGCCCGCTGCGTGACGGCCGCGAAATCTCCCGCATCCCCCGGCGCTGTCAGGCTGCCGCCAACGCCGAGCGCAACCGCGCCGGCCTTGATCCAATCACCGGCATTGGCGGCGCTGACCCCGCCGGTGGGCATCAGCGGCGCCTGCGGCAGGGGTCCGCGCGCGGCTTTCAGGAAGGACGGCCCGAGGCTCTCGCCAGGGAACAGTTTCACGATATCGGCGCCTGCTTCCAGCGCGCCCAGAATCTCGCGGATCGTCTGCGCACCCGGAAGACAGGGAACTTGATAGCGCCCGCAAGCCCGCACGACGTCCTCGTTCAGGGCCGGCGTGACAATGAACTCGGCGCCGGCATCAATCGCCAGCCGCGCCGTCGCCTCATCCAGCACCGTCCCCGCGCCGATGATCGTGCTGGAAAATTCCGGCGCGGCGCGCAAGGCGCGGATCACATCGAGGCCACCGGGTGTCGTCAGCGCCACCTCCATGACGCTGATCCCGCCAACACGCACCGCATCCGCCATGGACCGCGCACCCTCACGGCTGGCCGAACGGATGACCGCAACGATCACGGCATCAAGAATGCGCGACAGGGCGTGATGGCGACGGTGGCTTTGCATGACGATCTTTCCACAGGGGCTGTTCCCTGCGCACTAGACCAACCACGCGGCGCCTTGTCCACCCTCGCGGGCGAAGTCACCCGTAACGTCCGCTGTTGCGCATGGCCCGATGATCGGGCCTGAGCAGGTTTTTGCCCAGGCGCGGCTGGAAGGCTGACGGCACCTTGATCACACCCGGCGCGGACGGCGTCAAAACCCCACCGAGTTGCTCAGCGAGCATCCGCACCACCTGCGGTGCCGCCACGCTGGTGCCATTCATCGCCACGACCGAACCTGAGAATGTGCCGGAAGCCAGGATGCCGCTATTCTTCACCCCGATGTCGGCGAAGGCGGAATAATCGGGTTGCTTGCGCCCCATGCTGGGCCCGCTCGCCGTGTAGTGGGCCGGCGCAAAGCCGCCCCCCACAGGCACTGTCGCAGCAGCCCCCGTAACGATCAGCCCCGGCCCCGTCGCAATCGCCGACAGCGTATCGCCTTCGCCAAGCGGCCCTTTGCCCGCATCGTTGTAGTTACCCGTCGCCGGGTTGCGACCGTGCCCGCCCGGATGGTCAAACCGCGACTGCCGTCCGCGTTCAGGATAGCCGGCGGGCGTATTGTCGCGCTGGACATAGAGCCTCGCCTCAAGCACGTCTTTCGTGCCGTTGGTCAGGGTGATGATCCAGCGCCCATGCGGGGCGGCGGCCGGGCAGCATTCCTTGCGGAAGGTCGTAGCGCCAACGGCCAGAACCACGCGCACACGCTTGCCTGTCGCACCAAGCCCCATGCGTGCCGACATCATGGCAATGGGCACACCATCCGCCATCAACACCTGATCCTGCCCCGTAGTGAGCGCAAGCGACTGCCCAGGCCCGCCATCGGGAGGCGCCAGCGTCACGCTGGCCTGGCTCCACTCCACCGCATCGGATTGTCCATCGAACCAGAGCTCAGCGAAATTGACGGTGCCGTCATCCGGCAGGATCACCCAGTCGATGGCCGCACTCTTGCCTGCCGCCAGCATGAAGGCCGCTTTCGTGCGCGCGGCAAAACTGTTGCCCGCCGCCAGCACCATCTCCGTCGGCGCCCCCCGCGCGCGCCTCAGATCCAGCATGGCATCCAGCGCCAGCTCGATGGCATGGGTGCCATCCTTCGGGCCGGCCAGAAGGCCATAACTGAAATTGATCACCAGCGGCATCCCGGGCTGATGGGCATCAACCCAGCGGATAATCTGGCGAACACCCTGCAAAATATAGGCCCCCACGGTCGCCCCGGATGCATCCGCCACCGCATCCGCCGGCAGTTGTACGGCAAAGATCGGGCGGTTCTCCGGCCCTTCCCCGGCTTCTGCTCCCGTCGCAACATCTAGGCAGAACGTTCCGTGCGAACGCCGGAACGCCAGCGGTTTGTGATCGGGGCGATTCTGCCGCGCACCGGCCACTTCTGCGTAGATCGCCCGTTCATCATCACCATGGCGATCCCGCAGCGCATCGATATCGGTATTTGTCAGCACCCGGCCCACTGAAACCGACCCCGTTCCCAGCGGCTCGCCGATGTCCTGCAACCAGATCCGCTGGATACGCGCCCGCCCGTTCCGGTCGGAGAACCGCGCATTGGCAAAGCCGATCCCGTCGTCAATGATGCCGATGGCAACCCCGCCAGCCGCCGGAACAGGTTTCGGCGGCGCATCGAACCCGGATGGCGCCGTTGGCTTTTTTCCAAAACACGTGCCGGAAATCGGCGGGCCAGCATGAAGGATCGTATAGTATTCCGACGGACGGAAGCCGCCATCCTGATGCACCAGCGATTCCGGCCGATAGACATGGAACGTGCGCATTGTCGGCGCCGAAAGGTCGCCATCGGGATCGTCCACCAATTGCTGAACATACCCGATCTCGTCTTCGGATGCGGTGAGCGTAACCGTTTTGCCCGGCGGATCATCCGGCATCCGCCCCGCCCGAAGGGCAGCCAGGAATTCGGCCAGCGCCTGCCGACCGCGCTTTTCGGGCAACAGCAGGCGGACGAGGCACCATGGCGCTTGGGACGGCGGCGGCGCCAGCGCGGCCAGCCGCGCGTACCAGTTGAGATAGGGATCGAACCTCAGCGGCGCCAGCGCCGTCCATGCAGTAGCCATCAGTTCCTCCCCTGGGGTCTGAGGACATGGGATTACCGCTTGCATTCAACGCGGAACCGGCAGCCGCTCTCACGCAAAGAGCGCCCGAACCGGTGTCAGCGCCATTCCCGCGATGCCGTCACCCAGAGATGTTCCAGGAGCGGCGAGGGTTCGACCTCGCCCACCGCATCACTGAGATAGACATTCGCCTTGCCTGACTTCTTCTTCTCGACCTGTTTCAGGACGGTCTCATAACTGAAATCCGCAATCCCGATGCCGGGCCCGGCAAAATTCCGGCAGAAAAGGTCGCCTACCCCGGTCAGCTTGCGCAAATAATAGGCCGAAAGCGCGCGCGCCAGCACAAGCCCGGCGATGCTGTCGCAAGGAAAATGCACACCGGCCACCGTCCGGTTGCAGGCAATGCGTTCGGCATGGCGCATCAATTGCACGAAGCTCGGATCCGCCACGGGTTTGTAAGCCGATTTCCGGCCTGCGCCACGCCGCAGCGCATCCAGCAGGAAGGCCACCGTGAACGCCTCGGTCGCATGGCCACTGGGACAGGTGCCATGCCCCGGATTGGCGATGATCGGCTGGACTTGCGGCGAATAGTCGGCAGGCCGCTTGCAGGCGAGCGCGTATTTGATCCGCATCTCGATGATGCGGGTGACATTGAGCGCAAGGTAGAGCACCTCGAACGTCCTGCCGTGCCGCACCCCGTCGAGATTGAGCACCGAGGCAAAGAACGGCAGGAAATCCTTCTTCTGGCTCGAAATTTCGGCGGCACGCTCGCTTCTCAGGGCGCTGTAGCTGTTCACAAGATCAAGCTGCTTGAGAAAATCAGCCTCTTTCGGACGTGACATATTCACGAGGGTTGCATCGCTTCCGGTCGCAAAATTCCGGAACATCAACGCCATCGAACCCGTCGCCGTCCCGTCGAGATACCGGATTCCAGACAGCATCTCGCCTTCCATTGCGAGCAACCGCGCCTTGATGATCCAGCGATTGATCGAGGCGGGACCGGGCTTGTAGTTCGATCCGGACTTGGGGACATTCCACCGTCCGACCACACCGTCACGCGCGGTGATCAGCGCCCGGCTGCTGGTGCGGGATGCCGCAGCTTCGCCGCTCTCGCCACTCTCACCCGATTCACCGCTTTCACCGGATTCGCCACTCTCGCCACTCTCGCCGGATTCACCGCTCTCGCCGGATTCCCCACTTTCGCCGCTCTCGCCGCTTTCGAGACTTTCCAGATGCAGACTGATTGCCATTGTCGCCTCCTGCCTGGTGTCAAGTGCCGGAGCAGATGCTTCGCCTCAAACCGGCCGCGATCAAGAGCAGGGCATGGTCGATTGGTCGCATTTGACGGATTTTTCACGGCAGCGGTCTCACAGGCCAACTTCGGCTTTGAAAAACCCCTGGCAAGTGCCATGGTGTTGTCTGCATTATTGCATAGGAATATTGGCACGAGACTTTTTGCGGGAGTTGATCGTGACCGGGGAGGCTCCTTCAGTTCTGATCCGGGTGATCGGTCCTCTGCGACTGATCTGCTCATCCGGCCAGGATTGCACCCCTGCGGGACGCAAGACGCGGGCGCTTCTTGCCCTGCTGGTGCTGTCACCGGAAAGGCGCCGCACCCGTAACTGGATTCAGGACCGGCTCTGGGGCACCCGCGGCAAGGAGCAGGCCGCCGGCAGCCTCCGGCAGGCTCTCATGGAAGTCCGCAAGGCGCTCGATAGTGATCGCGATGCCCTCATGTCGGACCATGCGATGGTCTGGCTCGATGCCAGCCGTGTCAGGGTCGATCTTGACGCCCTGCCAGCCCGGCTTTTGCCGTCCGAACGCGAGGGTGATCTCCTTGAAGGGTTGAGCATCAGCCATGAGGATTTTGACAAATGGCTGGGCGAGCAGCGACAGGCCTATGAGGCCCGCTTTGCGGCAGTGCCCGGCGCGCCGGCCCTCGCAACGCCGGTCGCTCGCTCCGGCGCCCTCGGCGCACAGCCGAAGCGAAGCGGAAGCATCATCGTACTGTCACGCGGCGCGCGAGATGCCGTACCGCATGTCGATGCCATCGCGGACGAATTGCTCGACAACATCAGCAAGACCGTGACCGAACTCGGCCTTGCCCATATTGTCGACCACCGTCTCGCCACGCCGGACGTGTCGCCCCCCGTCTCGTTACAAGAGCAGGCCCCTGTCCTTCTGCTGCGATCCCATGTGCTGGGCACGCATCAGGATGCGCGCTGCCGTCTCACGCTGATCTCGCAACCCGATAATGAACTGATCTGGAGTGGACAGTTCAGCGCCATATCCGGGGCACCGCTGAACGATATCCGCCTGATCCGTCAGGCCAACGAGGCCGCTGCGATCTCGCTGGACCGGCTGGCGCGCGAACAGCCAGACGACCATGCCCCCTCCCGCGCCACCGCTCTGTGTAATGCGGGCGTCCATCTGCTCTTCAAGCTTGGCAAGGAGAATTTCGCCCGCGCCGATGAGCTTTTCGCCAACGCCTATGACCTGCACCCGCGCGGGCTCTATCTTGCCTGGCGTTCCTATCTGCGCACCTTCCTGCTGGCCGAGGCAACCGGCTTCTGCCGCAAGACGCTCGACGAGGAAGCATTCGCTCTGCTGCGCAAGGCGTTTGAACTGGAGCCGAACAACTCTTACGTCATCGCACTTGGCGCCCATGTCCACTCGATGATCCGCCGCTCCTACATGTCAGCCTACGAGCTTGCCGAGCGCAGCATCGACATCAACCCGGCCAACCCCATTGGCTGGGCGCTTCTGGGCATCGCGAAATGCTATCTGGGCAATTCGGAAGAAGGGTTCCAGAACACGCTCGCCGCCCGCTCCATCTCCGGCTATGCCCCCTACCGCTACCAGATCGACGCGCTGAGCTGCATTGCCGGCACCATGGCGGGCCAGTTCGATCAGGCCGTCCATCTCGGCGAATCGAGCCATTTCCTCGCGCCGGAGTTTGCGGCACCGATGCGCTACCTCGCCGCGCTCTATTCCCATAAGGGCGAGCACGACCGCGCCTTTGACATCAGCGAGACCCTTCGCAAGGTCGAGCCCGATTTCAGCTACCGGAAAATGAAGGACCGGGAATACCCTGCTGCCGGCCTGCGCCGCACCGGGATTCTTGAAAACCTGCCGTCCGAGTGAACGCTTCCCGAACCTCCCCGGCTTCAGGCATCAAGGCTTTGGCAGATCCCCTTCGGCGGTGATGATCTCGACAGGAACGAACCGCACCTGAAGGCGGAACGGCGAAAGGTTGCGCAGGCGGGGCAGCGCGGCTCGCGCCCGCTGCACATCGGCGAGGCTCGGCGCCTTGTCGCCCTGCACATAGGCCATCACCGTAATGTCCTTGTTCTCTGACAGGGTTTTGTCCGGAAGCTGGATTTTGGCGCTGATCAGCCGGTTGTTGCCGGTCCCCAGTTCCTGTGCCAGCGTTTCAGTCACGGTTGCATCCAGCCGCTGGCGGGTCGAGGCCTCGGTCAGGTTGAGGGTCAGCAGCACGCCGAGACCGATCAGCAGCACGATCGACCAGAGGTTGACGACAAAGAAATTCACCCGTTCGCGTGTTTCGGTGTGACGACGGAAACCGACCAGCCAGAGAATGACCGAGGATGCGAACTGGATCGCCACCATGTTCGTCAGCGTCAGCAGGAAGGCGCCTGACGCCATGCCCCAATGCCCGCGCGAGAGCAGGATGCCGCATGTCACCAGCGGCGGAACCAGCGCGGTCGCCACGCCGACCCCGACAACCGCCACCGGCAAGCGCGATGAAACCGCAGCCAGCGCGCCCGCAAGCCCGCCCGCCAGCGCAATCATCAGATCCATGACGTTCGGCGCCGTACGCCCGAAGATCTCGCTGGTCAGGATGTGCTTGCTGTGCAACATTCCGATGCCGTAGCCGATGGCGACCACCCAGATCGTCCCGAGTGCGATGCTGAGAAGTGCATTGCCCAGTTGCACCCGGTCCCGCTCCAGCACGGCCAGGCCCAGCCCGACGATGGGGCCCAGCATCATCGCCACCAGCATCGCGCCGATCACGACCGCCGGTGAATCCTGCAACAGCCCGTAGCCGGCGATCACAGACGCTAGAAAATTCATCGCAAAGAAGGTGCCAGAGGGCAGCGTGTTGATGATGATCTCGGCGCGAGCCTTCTCACGCTCTCCACGGGTCAGATGGAGGGGATTATGAACGTTTTTCGGAACGGGGATGGACGACATCACAGCACCTCTGCAATGGCCGAACCTTACCGAAGGCCGGTTTGCAAACAAGTGGCTAAGAAGGCTTTCCAACCATCATCCGCACGATCGAAGCCAGCCCACAGAACCAGCCCGCTGTTCCTGCAAGGATTCGCGAGAATGAAAAAGCCGCCCCGGCGGGGGCGGCTTTTGAAAATTGACCAATAACGGCTAGGTGGTCAAAGGGCGCCGAACACGATCCCCGCCAAAACGAGGAAAGAGGCCACCATCGCGATATAATCCAACCGAAAGGAAAGACCCATGATGCGCACTCCAGTTCAAACTGTTAACCCCATATTAGCCACTTTTTTGCCGTTGTGAAGCCCCCCTTATAACATGAAGCACTATAGCCATGCATCAATCGCAAAAAATTCCTTAATTCAAAAAATAGTATTGGAATTGATAGTAATATAGAGAGAATTTTTTTCTTCATTGTGTGGACATAAGCAAATTCTCAACATAATGAGCCGCGGCCAACGCGCGATGATCTTCACCAAAAGCAGAAATGACTTGGAGCCCCATCGGCAGGCCCTCCGCAAAATGGAGCCCTGGCACATTCACAGCTGGCGTGCCAAGCAGGGTGAAAAGCTTGTTGCAGGCCGCATCACCCGTGCTCGAACGGTCGGGCGCGACGCCCGTTGCCGAATACGTCAGCAGCGCATCAATCCCCGAGAAGACACCGTGTGAGGCCCGCCGCGCCCGTTTGGCGATACCGCGCGCCTCGTCGTAGGCCTCGACGGATATTGGCACTTCGGGGGCAAAATGCTGACGAAGAATCCCCGAAAGCTTGTCTTTGTGATGGGCGATTTCCCAGGAAAGCGCGTGTGCACCCTCAAAACTGTAGATCGTTGCGTGGGCGGCCTGCGCCGCGGCCCATTCAGGCGGCAAAGTCACGTCCACAACACTGGCGCCGGCCCGTTCCGCCGCCCTTATGGCAACATCAAGGGCCGCTTCGGCTTCCGGGGCCATGGCACCTGCGAACGGCAACCGCGTCACGCCCAGCACCGGCGCGCCGAAATCCCGCCCATCGACGCGCAGGTCGCGCCCTGAAATTGCAGCCAGACCGAAGGCGACATCCACAACGCGCGCCCCGAACAGCCCAAGTGTATCGAGGGTCCAGGCCCCTGTTTTAACCCCCACCGTCGGCAACAGGCGGAAGGATGGCTTGATCGCCGCAACCCCGCAATAGCTCGCCGGGCGGATGACCGAGCCGCCGGTCTGCGTGCCGAAGGCCAGCGGCATCATGCCCGCAGCGACCCCCGCTGCTGATCCGGCAGACGACCCGCCAGGTGTGCGCGCCGCATCGAAGGGGTTCAGCGTTGGCGCGGGGTTGAGAAAGGCAAACTCGCAGGTCGCCGCCTTGCCCAGCATCAGCCCGCCGGCAGCCTCGGTCATCGTCACGATGGCGGCATCCGCTTTCGGCTTCCAGCCCTTGTAGATCGGCGAACCGTATTCAGTGGGCAGGCTCGCGGTGTCGATGATGTCTTTGAAGGCGACCGGCAGGCCATGAAGGGGTCCGGAAAATTCGCCGCGCGACGCCGCCGCACGCAACAGGTCGAGGTCAAGATGGGCGAAGGCACCGAGTTCGGCCTCGCGCTCGGCCACAGCTTCAACGATGAGCTCGACAACGCCACGCGGCGTCACATCCCCCGCCTCAAGGGCTTCCGCAAGATCAAGCGCACGCAGCATGGTCGTCAGTCCTCCAACGGTCGAGGGGTAGAATGAAATGCCACGCGCGGCAATTGCCGGGTGACAGGCCCGTCTGAAAATCATCACCCTTCACTTTGCGCGACCTGTCCCGTCGCGATAAAAGCCGACAACGCATCCGGAAGGAACGGCACGCATGGCGATATTCGCCCGAAAGGCCAAGGACCGCTACCACCACGGCAACCTCAGGGAAACGCTGCTGGACCTTGCCGAGCAGCAGATCGCCCAGCGTGGCCCTGCCGGCCTTTCGCTGTCGGAAATGGCGCGCGTCGCCGGCGTGAGCACGGCCGCCATCTACCGCCATTATGCCGATCTCAACGCGCTGGTGGGCGCGGTTGCCCGCCGCGGCTTCAACGACTTTTCCCTGCGCCTACGCGCGGCGGCAGCCACAACGACAGAACCGCGGGAGAGTTTTGGCGCCATGGGCGATGCTTATATTGCCTTCGCGCGCGAACGGCCCGGCGCCTATGCCGCCATGTTCTCCTCCACCGTCGCCTATTCCGACCCCGACCTTGCCCGCGCCAGCACCGCTGCCTTCGACACCTTGATGCAGGGGCTCGCCCGCACTCTGGCCAGCACGGGCATCAACTCTGCCGGCGCCTACCCGCTGGCGGTCAAGGTCTGGGCACTCTCCCATGGGGTTGCCACGCTCGCCCAGACCGGCCGCCTGACGCCCGCAGCGGGCGTGGTGCCTGAAACGATCCTCCGGGAAGGCACCGAGGCCCTGATTCGCGCGGCAATTGTCGCTGCGCCCCCTGCCCCGTGACCTGGCAATTGTGACAAAACATTCATCCAGACTGATCTTGCAAAAGCGTCTTCCTGCCCATATGTTAAAAACCGTAACATTCACGATGGAGACTTGAATGTCCCGCAAGTGTACCTGGAATTCCAGCGCCTATGCCGCCGGCGCAAATGGCCCTAACCCCGGTCCGTTCTGGCCCAGCGGCGGCATCGGACGGGAGGGGCAGGCCTGTGGCAGCTGGTGGAAGCTTGGCCCGCTCGGACTTGCCGCGATGATCTTCGGCTTCATCCTGTGGTGGCCGATCGGCCTGGCTATCCTGTTCTACAATATCTTCCGTCGCCGTGGAGGTGAGATGCCCATCGCAGACCTGTTTGACCGTGCCCGTGCGCCCTTCACCGCTTCCACCGGCAACGTCGCCTTCGACGACTGGCGCCGCGCGGAAATCGAGCGAATCGAGCGGGAGCGCCAGAAATTGGCCGACGCCGAGCGCGAGTTCTCGATGTTCGTGACCGACTTGCGTCGCGCAAAGGATCGCGAGGAGTTCGAGCGCTTCATGGCCGCCCGCACATCCGCCGGCCCTGGCGGAAACACCGTGGCGTGAGCCTTGAACCCCTGATCACCGCCACGCCGCTCATCAAGGCGCATGTGGCCCTAGCCATCGCCGCCCTTGTCCCAGGGGCGGCGATTTTCTCTACCCGGAAGGGCACGCGGCTGCATCGGGCGCTTGGCCGTGGGGCCGGCCTCGCACTGGTTTTGACCGCATTGACCTCCTTCGGCATCGGGCGCGACTGGTCGGTCATCCATCTGCTGTCAGTTGTCGCGCTCGTCTCGGTTGCTGTCGGTGTCATTGCCATCCGCGCCGGGCGCACCGGCCTTCACGCCAGAGCCATGCGCGGCGCGATGTTCGGTCTGACCGTGGCCGGCCTGTTCACCCTCCTGCCGCACCGCATCATCGGACGCATGTTTTTCAGCGGGTAGAAAAGGTTAACCACCTTCCTTAGCGGTCCGTTTCCGGAAACGCGCGATTTTACGCCTCATGTTGAGGCATTCCTTCACCCTGTCTGTCGGCCGGCGCCGGCTTGCAACGCTTCTGGCGGTTGCAGGCGCACTGGCGTTGACCGTCACAGCCTGCGGCAGTTTCCGGCGCGAATCCCGGCCCGTCTGGCGCGATCAGGCGGAGGCGACCTGCATGCGCTCGGGCAAGGTGCGGGAAAGCCAGTATGTCAAGATCACCAAGGCCATCGACGGGCCGGGCATCTGCGGCGCGAACTCGCCGCTGAAAGTCGCCGCCCTCGCCGCGCCCGTCGCCACCGACTATTCCGATCGTGGCAACCTGATCCTGACCAGCGGCAACCTGATGTTGACCTCGATCACCCCCACCGCCACCCTCTCCTGCCCCATGGTTTCGGCAGTAGATGAATGGCTGGGACAGGATGTACAATCGGCCGCGATGACCTGGTTTGGCCAGCCCGTGATTGAATTCATCACCTATGGCTCCTTTGCCTGCCGCCCGATGAACCACCGCTCCGGCGCGCGGCTGTCCGAACATTCCTTTGCCAATGCCATCGACGCCAAGGCGTTCAGGCTGGCCGACGGTCGCACGGTCAGCGTGGAGAAAGGGTGGCGCGGACGCGCCGACGAGCAGGGCTTCCTGCGCGAGATTACGCATCTGGCCTGCAATCGCTTCTCCACCGTTCTCGCGCCGGGTTCGGACGCGCTGCACTACAACCATCTGCATCTCGATCTCGCCCGCCACAACGCGCGCGGCGACCGTCGCGTTTGCCGTCCGAAGGTGGATATGCCGGCCCCACCCTCCGCCATGCCTGCCGAACCGCCGCCGCTGATGTCGAGCGCACCGGTGTTCAAGCCTGTTCCCGGGCCGCGCCTTGCGCCGGCGCACGGCTCGTCATTCGATGTGAATCAGGTCGGTGACGGCGAGAACGATTTCGAGGATCTGCGCAACGAGCCTGACTTCAATGGCAAGTATTTCGACGTCACTGGCTCGATCCCCTCCAAGGATGACCCGCCCGTGCTGCGCCAGCACCCCGGCCGGCAGAAAAGCAACCGTTAACCATTCTCTTGCGTCGGCAAGGGCGGCAGTCTAGACCATTCGTAACGCGCCCTGTTGCGCCGGATTCGACGGATGGATGGAATGCTGCGCCTGGCCCTCGGTATCTTGCTTGTCACGACGTCGGTTGCCGCCAGCGCGCGCGAGCAGATTCCGGCCGAAGAACGCTGGTGGCCCTACAAGGCGCAGTTGCCCGGATGCGACGATGCCGGCGTGATCAGCAAGATTCAGTCGCGCTTTGCCAGCAAGGAAGCCAATTACTGGCAGTCCGGCCTGACGATCACGGCGGTTGACCGTGTGCAAACCACCGACTTCCGCGCCAACGGCCTTGATCTCATCCCCCGGCGCTACTGCACGGCGCGGGTGCATCTGTCGAGCGGCAAGACCAGCCCGATGATCTATTCCGTCATCGAGGATGCCGGCATCCTTGGCTACAGCTACGGTGTGCATTTCTGCGTGGCGGCCTATGACCGGAATTGGGCGAGCGCACCCGAGTGCAAAGCCGCCCGTCCGTGATTCCAGCCGCCGCACACCGCCTGCTGGCAGGGCTGCTGCTGCTTTTCGTTGCGCTCCCCGCCGAAGCCCAGGGCTTTCGTGATCGGGGTGGGCGGGGCGATACTCCCGGCGTCTTCGATTTTTATGTGCTCGCGCTCTCCTGGTCGCCGAGCTTCTGCCAGACGGAAGCCGGACGCCGCAGCCAGACGCAATGCGGCTTTCGCCAGCGTTCGGAGTTCGTCATCCACGGCCTGTGGCCGCAGCATGAACGCGGCTACCCCTCCAATTGCAGCGCTGTGAACCGACCGATTCCGCGCGCGGCCATGGAGAAGGCTGCCGATCTATTCCCCGATGAGCGGCTGGCCCGCTATGAATGGAACAAGCACGGCACCTGCTCGGGCAAGGGACCGTCCGAATATTTTGATGATGTGGCGGAGGCCCGGGCGAAAGTGGTGATTCCGCGCCTGTTCGAGCGTCCGAACAGGGATATCGAAACGAGCCCGCAAGAAATCGAGCGCGCCTTCGTCGATGCCAACCGCGGCCTTCGGGTGGACATGATGTCTGTGCAATGCAAACGCGGGCAGGTAACGGAAGTCCGCCTCTGCCTCTCAAAGGATCTGCGGGCGTTCACACCCTGCGTGGAAGTGAACCGGTCGAGTTGCCGGTCGCGAGAGGTCAGTTTACCCGCGGCACGATGACAAGCACGGCGGCAGCTTTGTTCTGAACCATCTCGATGGACTGCTGCCGCGCCTGCTCAAGTTCCTTCGCAGATCTGACCTGCGACAGCCCCTGAACGGTGTTGTTGCCTGCAGCCGTTGCCGCAGCAACAATCCTGGCCTTGTGTCCGGTGAACTCACCGATGGCGCGGTTGACGTCCTGATGAAAGGCCGTCAGCGGCACAGACAATCCTTTCGGCATGTCCGAAACAAAGCCGGGCGAACCCAGCGCGTACCCCATCCCGACAATGCCTAGCAATCCAAGCGATTTCATACTGCACCTATGAACCAGTTCCGTGGTGAGGTTTCTGGTGATTACAGCCTGTTTTAGCGCCCATCTTCTGACATCCGGTTTCCGTGACTGTGAAAATTTTACGCAAACTGCCTTTTTGCAAGGACTGACGCGCATCACGGCAAGGACAGGAGCAGCGCCGGCATACGACAGGCACACATCGGCAGGCTTGCGCTTGGCTTTCCGACACCGCACAAGCAGGATATGAACTATCGCCACATCTTCCATGCCGGAAACTTCGCGGACGTGCTGAAACATGCCGTGCTGGCACGCATCCTGACACATCTGAACGCAAAGCCCGCGCCCTATCGTGTCATCGACACCCATGCAGGCATCGGCGTTTATGACCTGACGACGCCGGCGGCCCAGCGCAATCCGGAATGGAAGGATGGCATCGGACGCCTGCTCACCGGCACGCTGCCGCCGGAGATTGCGGCCCTGCTTGCACCCTATCTCGACATTGTCGCGCCCATGATGGCGGCAGACCGCCCGTCCTATCCCGGCTCCCCCCGCATCATCCAGAACCTCAGCCGCACTCAGGACCGCCTGAGTTTCATCGAAAAGCACCCGGCGGATGCGGAGCAACTGAAGGCCGCCTGCGCCGGAGACCGCCGCGTCAGCGCTCTCGCCTTCGATGGCTGGACCGCCCTGAACGCCCAGGTGCCTCCGCCCGAAAAACGCGGCCTCGTGTTGATCGATCCCCCCTTCGAGGAACCGGGTGAATTCACCCGCATGGCCGAGGCACTGGCCCGTGCCCACCGCAAATGGGCCACGGGGATCTACATGCTGTGGTTTCCGGTCAAGCCTGGGCCGGGCACCCGGGATTTTCTGGCCGCGCTCGCCGCCACCGGTATTCCGCGCATTCTGCGGCTGGAACTGGTGATCGAGAGCCCGCGCGAGAATGCGCCCTTGTCAGCAACGGGATTGGTGATCGTGAACCCTCCCTGGACGCTCGAAAGCGAGATGCGGACCCTGCTGCCGTTTCTGACCCGGCGCCTGGCGCGAGGGACCGGACAACACGGGTTTGTCGAGTGCATTGCGTCTGAATAGAAAATTATTCCAAATTGATACGACTTTAGCCATAAATGAACTGTTTTCACTTGCATTAATGAGCAATCGTGCAATGTACTCGTTAGGGTAAAAGGTCGACATGCGCCTGGGAGGGCCGTGAGAGCGCGACTTTGGAGGTAACTGACTGCGTTGCCTCCGGCTGCATAATGGGAGGCAAATCGCCAATGGCGCAGCAAGGGACTGTGAAATTCTTCAATGCCGAAAAAGGCTATGGGTTCATCAAGCCGGATTCGGGAGGGGCAGACATCTTCGTCCATATCACGGCGCTCCAGGCGGCGGGCTTGCCGGGCCTGAAGGAAGGTCAGAAGATCTCCTTCGATATCGAGCCGGACAAGAAGGGTAAGGGGCCAAAGGCCATCAATCTCGTCGCGCTCTGACGCATGTCCGACCTAGGCGAGTTCTGGCTCGCCTGAAGGAGATGCGATGACGGAAAAGAGATCGAGCGTTTTGAGTGAATGCGAATTCGTTGAGAACGCTCAGGTGTCAACAGCTTCGATATCAACAAAAAAGCCCGGCTCGCGCCGGGCTTTTTCTTTATCCACGCCCTCGCCAGGCGAGGGCGACAGGCCTCAGAACTTGTAGTTCAGACCCGCGCGGACGAGATTGCCGCGGTTCTCCGCACGCATGACCGGCGAAGCACCGGCAGCCGTACCAAGAGCGACATTCGTGCGACCGAGGTCGTAGTAGAGATACTCAAGACGACCGGTGATGTTGTTGGTGAAGGCGTATTCCGCACCCGCACCGAGCGCCCAGCCGAACTTCGTATCGGACTTCGAGCCGGCCCAGGTTCCGCCGGCACCCGGCGAGACCACGAAAGCGCTGTGCTTCACGTTGCCGTAAGCCGCACCACCCGTGCCGTAGATCAGCAGGTTGTCAACCGGCGTGAAGCCGAGGCGAACGCGGGTCGTGCCGAGCCACGAACTCGAATCCTTGAAGGTACCGTAGGTGCCCGAAGCCAGCCAGAAGTTCGACTTCTTCGACGAGCCGAGGCCCATAATGTCGGTTTCGGCACCGACCACGAAGCGGCCGATCTGGTAGTTGGCACCAAGCTGGCCACCACCAACAAAGCCGCCGCGCGAGAACGAGGTCGAATAGGGGAAGTTGCCGGCACCGGCATAGGCCAGCGAAGCCGCATCGCCACGGGTACGCCAGTCATTGCCCGAGTTCCAGGCATAACCAGCGTTCACACCGGCGTAGATGCCCGTCCAGGTAAAGGCCGGAGCCATGGCAACCGGCGCAACCACCGGCTGGCGCCTGCGCGAGCCAAGGTCGGCAGCATTGGCAGTAACAGAAAGAACAGCCAAACCAACGCCGGCCAAAACAATACGCTTCATTTCAGACTCCATAGTCATGTTCGAGAAACCCTCTCGAAAGGATGAGCAATTCTACCGCATAATCGAAGAATTGCTGTATCTCATCAGTCACACCAAGCCTGACGGCCATGGCAAAATCATGTCATATCCTCAATGAACCGAACGCATTTTAGGCGCAATTGAGATCGATATTTAACCATACTCAATTCTTAACGGCGGCATCCGGCAGAATTTTCAAGGCTTTAGACCGCCTTTTGGCTGTTTGCGCCCCTTGCACGACCGCCACACTCGTGCCACGAAGCGGCGATGTATGCTGAAAACGCAACCGGACTGTCCGTTTTTGTCATAACCCGCAATGAGGCAGACCGCTTGCCGCGGACGCTTGCTGCCGTTGTCGGCCTGTCTGACGACATCGTTGTGGTCGATTCCGGCTCGACTGACGCGACATGCGCCATCGCAGAACAGTTTGGCGCCAGGGTCATTCACAATGAGTGGCCTGGCTATGGACCGCAGAAGCGCTTTGCCGAGGAACAGTGCCGTCACACCTGGCTTCTGAATATCGATGCGGACGAGGTCATTCCGCCTGATCTTGCCAGGGAAATCCGCGCGGCCATCGCCAGCGATGCCGCCGATGCCTACGAAATCCGCATTGCCGAGATCTTCCCTTCAGAGGAACGCCCGCACCCCTGGGCTTATGCACTCGCCCCGGTGCGGCTCTACCGCAAGGACAAGGGGCGTTACTCCCCCTCCCCGGTCCATGATCGGGTCGATCTCATCCCCGGCGCCCGTGTCGCGCGGCTTAAAGGCACGATCCATCACTTTTCCGTACGCTCCATCGGCGATCAGATTGCCAAACTGAATGCGTATACCGACCAGCAGGTGCGCGACCTTGCAAACCGTGGCAAGCACATCCCGGCCTGGCGGCTGTTCGTCGAATTTCCGGCCGCTTTTCTGAAGGCCTACATCCTCAGGCGTCACTTCGTGCGCGGATATTACGGCGTTATCACCGCAGCGAATCACGCCTTTTATCGCTGGCTGCGCGTGGCCAAGGATTTTGAGCGGCGGATGCTGGAGAAGCACCGGGACGGCGCAAAATGACCGCCGCGCTCGTCACCGGCGGCGCAAGGCGTATCGGCGCGGCCATCGTTCGCGCACTGGATGCGGCGGATTATCGCCTCGCCATCCACTGCCGGACGAAGGATGCGGAGGCTGAAACGCTCGCCCGCGCGTGCCGCAAGGCCGTGATCATCACCGGCGATCTGACCTCGGGCGAGGCGCCCGCCCGGATCATGAAAGAGGCTGGCACAGCGATCGGCCCCCTGACGCTGCTCGTCAACAACGCGGCGATGTTTGAGGATGACACCTTCGGCTCGCTTTCGACCGAGCAATTCGACCGGCAATTCGCCGTCAATCTCCGCGCACCGCTGCTGTTGATGGAAGCCTTCGCGCGGCAAGTGCCGGAAGGTTCGACGGGCGCCATCGTCAATTTGATCGACCAGCGCGTTCTGAAGCCGACGCCGGATCACCTCACCTATTCCCTCTCCAAAGCGGCGCTGTGGCATGCAACGCGCATGGCCGCCCAGGCGCTCGCCCCGGCGATTCGTGTCAACGCGGTGGCGCCCGGCCCGGTTCTGCCCAACCACACCGATGGGCTTGAGGTCTTCACCCGCGAGGTTGCCGCACTGCCCCTCACCCGCGCTGTCCCGCCCGAGGCGATTGCGGAAGCTGTCGTCTATCTTGCCCGCGCAAGCGCGATCACCGGACAGATGATCGCTGTCGACAGCGGCCAGCACATCGGCTGGCGCACACCGGATGTTCTGGCGGTGGAAGCTGGAAAGAAGAGCTGAAGAGAACCGCCGCGCGGCCCCCCTTGTCAGATCAACGCAATCGCCGACATTTGCCGCCCGTAGTCAGGCTCGCCGCGATGGGTCATGCGGCGATAGCTGTAGAGCCGCTCATTGCCATAGGTGCAGATGTCGAGATTGACCGCGCGGCCGACGCCGGCCCGCGCCAGACGGGCAATGATGTAGGCCGGCAGGTCGAACATCGCATGACCAGGCCTTGTTGAGGGGCTGAAATAGACCTCGTTGGCCCCCTGTGCCTCTGCAAAGCGCGTCACGAACTCAGCGCCCACCTCATAGGCATTGCGGCTGATCGTCGGCCCGAGCACAGCCAGAATGCGCGCGCGTTCCGCGCCGAGCCCTTCCATCGCATCAAGGGTCGCTTCGATCACACCGGTAAAGGCGCCTTTCCAGCCCGAATGCGCCCCGCCGATAACACCGGCGTCCTGATCCGCAAACAGGATCGGCCCGCAATCCGCCGTGCCGATGGCAAGCCCGATACCGGGCGTGCGCGTCACCATGGCGTCCGCCTTTGGCCGGTT
>JAIUNP010000032.1 GCA_020161975.1 Pseudomonadota bacterium | reverse complement strand
GCTTCCTCGACTGGATGCGGCGCTACGTGCCGACCGGCAACGAAGGGCGCGGCCCCCAGGTGAAGCAGACGAGCAATGCCTATCGTCTGTCGCTCCCGGCTCGCGCCAGGCAGTTTCTTGGCCGTTTCGGCATGACCCCTCCCCCGCCCGACGATCACGTACAGGCCGAGGCCGAGCGCATGGCCGAGACCGAGGCACACCGGGCAAGTCTTCCCATGGACGAATTGGCCTTGTTCGACGTTGGCGACAACCCCTTGGGCCAGGCGCTTGCCCGCCTTGCGAGATCGATAAAACAACGTGAGTCCGCCAAACAGACTGAATCCCAATCTAGTTTTATAAAAGATAGGAAAGAATAAGCGGACGCCGCTGTTCGGGCCGCTATAGCGGCCCTGCGGCGGTTCCGGCCCGCATTAAGTGCGGGCCGGTGAGGCACCTTCATCCTCAATTTCAACCGCCGAACTTGCGGAAAGGACGAAATTGGCTTTCGAAGAAAGCGTGCAGTTAAGGTGGTGCGAAACATAAATGCGTCAATACGTATTAAAGTTTGTACGTACGCTTTCATCGAAAGCGCTTGGCGGGCTGAGCTCCTGTGTGTTAAGGTGTACACAATTAAACACAGGAGGTCCTGCCGTGACAGCCAGCACCACGATGACAATTCGGGTCAGTCCCGAGGTAAAGCAAAAGCTCGATCGGATCGCTACCGACACCCGGCGCAGCAAATCATTCTTGGCCGGTGAGGCCGTTGCGGCCTACGTTGAGCGCGAGCTTGAAATCATCGACGGCATCAAGCGTGGTATGGCCGACGCCGCAGCTGGCCGAGTCGTGCCGCATGACCAGGCCATGGCCGAACTCTACGGCGTGATCGACGCAGCGGAAGCAAAGCGAGCTGGCAAGGCGTGAGGCGGCCAGTCACGTGGGCGCGCGAAGCCCTGGACGACATGCGGGAGCAGATCGCGTTTATCGCCGAGGACAATCCTGCGGCGGCACGACGTGTCGCGGATCGACTCCGCGACACTGGCGAGGCCCTTGGTGAGATCGCGACCGGTAGGCCTGGACGAGTGACCGGCACCTATGAGAAGTCCGTCACCCGCCTGCCTTACATTATTTCCTATGAGTTGCGGCCGATCGCCAGCCGTGAAAGCGTCGTCATCTTGCGCGTGATCCACACGGCGCGGGACTGGCCCGTTGAGGAATGGCCGCACTGAATTAAAGACGTCTTAACGTCTTTAGCTTTATGCTTGAATACGTATTGGCGCACAGAAGGATTAACGCATGAACGTGATTGCGTTTTTAAGTCAGAAGGGCGGAAGCGGTAAAACCACGTTGTCCGTTCATACCGCTGTTGCTGCCGAAGCCAGTGGCGAGCGGGTTTGCGTCATCGATGCCGATCCCCAGGAGAGCGCCACGGCTTGGGCGAATGCACGGGAGGCGCAAACGCCGATCGTGGCGACGGCCCAAGCCGGAGACCTAGAGGCGGCGCTCAAAGCGGCCAAGGATGAAGGCATGAGCCTTGTCGTGGTGGATAGCCCACCACACGCAGCGCCGGCTGCCAGTCAGATCGCCAGAAGATCTGAACTGGTCTTGATTCCAGTCCGCCCTTCGGCCTTCGACCTTGCAGCGGTCCCGGCCGCCGTCGAGATCATCAGGGCTGCGAAGGTGCGCGGCGCTTTCATCTTGTCGGCTTGCCCGTTCCGCGCCCCGGAGATTGGGGAAACACGCGCTGCGCTGGAAGCGTATGGCCTACCAATCGTTCCCCACGAAATCATAGACAGGCGAGCATTCTCCCGCGCGGTGACGACTGGCAGCGCCGTGACTGAGTTCGAGAGTGACGGCAAGGCGGCCGAGGAAATACGCGCTCTTTGGGCTTGGATTAAAGATACGCTAAAACGTTAATAGCTCGATACGTATCAACGTAAAGTAAGGAGGTTCTTAGATGGTGACCAAGAAAACCGGGCTTGCTGCTTTCACCCGCCAGAAGGCGACAGAGAACTCTGGCGACACAATGACCGAGGCGGCCCGGCCAAGTGTCGAGATTCCGACGCCGAGGCGCAAAAGGGGCGGGGGGGAAACCGTTGCGCTCACGGTGAAGGTTCGGCGGTCGGACTGGCAGCGCCTGCGCCAGCTCGCAGATGCCGAGGGAACGACGATCCAAGCCATGGCCGAGGTGGGATTTTCGGCCGTGCTTGGCGAACATGGTTTGCCGCCAATTGATCCCTATTCACGTTAATACGCTAATACGTAAATAGCTGAAGATGGGCTTAACCCGCCCCCGACCGCTCCTACGGCCCAAGATGATGAGAGCGGACCGGCCGAGGGCTACCGTCGAAGGAACACGAAATGACCAGAGGATTGGAAAGGGCGCTCGCTGCAGTCCGTCACGACAACAAGGCAATGGTCATGAGTGCGGCCGAGATCGAGGCGCATCGTGTCTTCCTCACTCGTCTCGGTATCGCACCCCAAGAGATCGACCTCACCATCAATGTCATCCACTCGACGTTACGCGGGGACGAGGTTGCCATGCCCGACCGTATCATTCCGCTGATGCCGGCGACGTGGGTGCGCGATTACGTCGAGGGAGATCGGCGGCAGTATGAACGCCGCCCGCATCTTTGGAGTTCGGCGGATCGGAATTGGTTGGCACAACGCGCCAGCTTCTATGATCTGGCTGCCATCGTGATGGAGTTACGGGCGCGGCAGGGCGACGAGGCAGCGGTTGGCGCTGCCGAAGCGGTGCGAGCCCATGCGGATTTCTTGCGGATGTTCCAGGGGCACGGGCCCGGCCCGGAGGCGAGCGCGCTTACCACAGCGCCGTAGAGAGCCGAAGGGCCGCACTCAGAAGTCCCGGCGCTAGCCGGGTCCGTTTACCCGCAGGATGCTGCCGTGATCCGGCCGGTTGCCGGATCGGTTTCAATGGTGAGACGGGTGTTGCTGTAGTTCTGGATGACGGGCTGACCAAGTGCGATCTGGCGCACGGAGCCAGCCCCGGTGAGCCGCTTGGCCTCGTCGTCGGTTATCGTGGGTCGGCCGACGAGGCGTTTCGCTGCGCCAGGATCGCAGATGCCCGTTTCTGCCGTGACCGTAGGAGCGAGGGCCTGAGTGCAGGCAGCAAGCGCCAGAAGCGCTCCGATCGCGATGACGATAGGTAGCGGGTCCTTAGGCGGCATCGAACATCCCCTTGAATTGCGGATCGGCATAGTAGGCGAGTTTGCCGGCGACGATCGGCCGTTGGCCGGCCAGAAACAGCAATTGCGTATGGGCGGGGAGGCTTCGGATTTCATCCGGCGTCAGCAGCGGGCGCGCTGTATGGTGCTGGCTGTAGGTAATACCGGACTGTTCGGCATCGATGGCGCGCGCCATGGTCTGGAACACGACCGTCTCTTGCCCGAGCAGATCGGAGACAAGGCGGGCGCTGTCATGATCGTTGACGCCGAAGACCTGGAGGACGCCGGCATTCGACAGGAAGGTGCCGGCGCGCTGTCCGTAGGTGGCGCGCAATTGGTGGACGTCCTGAAGGATCGGCCAGAGCTGGACGCCGTAGCCAGCCATGAGGCCCATGGCGCGCTCGACGGGAGCCAGGTGGCCGAGAGCTGCGAACTCATCGAGCAGATAGAGAACAGGTACTTTCGGCTTCTCAGGAGTGCGGGCCATATCGAGTAGGCTTTGCGTCACCAGCAGGCGTAGCCATCGCGAATAGGTGGACAGGCGATCGGGCGGCAGAACGAGGAACACCGTGATGTTCTGACGCTTGAGATCGGCAAAGGAAAAGTAACTCTCATCCAGCACGCGGTGCATGCGCGGGCTGTCGAGGAAATGGGTGTGGCGTTGGGCGGCCGACAGCACGCCAGCGGCTTCCCGATCGGACTTGCCGAGGTGACGATTTGCAGCGCGGGCGACCAGGCCAGAGGCGGCAGTTGATGCCTGCATGTCCTTCAGGAGCGCGGCAAAGGCTTCCGGGGCCAAGGTGAGGTATTCGCGCAGCGTGGCAAGGGTTCTCCTGTCACGAGTTTCTTGGGCGACGAGATGGAGGATCAGGCCGCCAATCAGGGCTTTGGCTTCCTCATTCCAGTGTGCCTCGCCTGCGGTGCCTGGCTCATCGAAGACGAGAGCGTCGGCCAGCGTGCTTGCGTCTTCGGCGACATCAAGGCCATCTGGGTTAAGTGTATCGAGAGGGTTGAAGGCGGCCGAGGGTAGGCCGGTAACTCCGAAGGGATCGAGGACATGAACCGGACCGAACTGTCGGCGGGCACGCCCGGCGATTTTGGCATTCTCTCCCTTAGGGTCGATACAGATCACAGAGCGATCGGCGGTCAACAAATTTGGGATGATGGTTCCGACACCTTTGCCGGTTCGGGTCGGTGCCATGGTTAGAAGATGGGCCGGCCCACTATAGCGCAGCGGTTTTCCGGTCTTTGCGTCGCGACCGATAAGCAGGCCGGTATCGGCGCGGGCGAGGGGAGCGACTTCCTTATCCGTGGCAAAGCGGGCAGAACCGTGGGTGTCTCCTCCCAAGCTGCCGAAATGGTGGATCATGGGATTTGTGATGAGCCGGAAAGCCAGGGGGAGCAGCACCGCTATCACAACGAGGCCAATGATCAATCTTGCCGTCTGTTTAGATAGGCCAAAAGGGGCCAGTATCAGGTCGCCAACCACGGCGACGATCATGCCGACGAGACCTAAGAGAACGATGCTACCGACCACAGGTTTGAAGGCGCGGAAAGGGGCCATGCACAAAGCGACAATGGCCCAGATCGGATCGCTGGCGGTGGACCGCACCATGTTCTTGAAGGCCGCCCCGGCAAGCTTGAATTGGCTCACGAGTCTGTCTCCCCTGCGATATCGGACTTCGTGTTGTGTTCTGTTCCGCCGATCAGATCAGCAAACAACAGCTTGTCATTGTCTCGGGTGAGGAAGCCGGGCAGTTCGCGGCGCAACCAGTCGCCCAGCCGTTTGGTAAATTCCGGATCGTTGGCGTTTTCGAGCCGGTGCAGGACGAGCGCTCCAAGCAGCACCTTGCGGCGCGTGTCGTTGGCGCGTTCCTGCTTTCCGAGCCGCGCCTTGAGTGCAGAGCGCTGTGCATCCAGTTCCGCCAGGCGCTGTTCGATGGTTTTGCGAGCCATACCTGTTTCCTCTTATCCGTCCTGTTGCCGTGACTTGCTCCGGTCGCCCCTTATCGCCGTCATTTCGCGAATGTCAGGCACCTCCGTCACATCTTCCGGAATCATGTCGGGATCATCTTTCGCAACATTCTCGGGGTTCATCGGCTTGTCGCAAAGCTTGCCATTGAGGGCTTGAGCCGCGTCGAGCAGGTGACTGGTTTCATCGGCCATGTTCACTCCTTTGGATCGTTACTTTCAATCAGCATTTTACCTGTGGTTGACGTTTGTTCAACATTCGGCCTGAATTTTCCTGATTGTTCTACTCATTAATTAGGGCGATATGCGTGCGTCTTGCGCCACACCGATGGCATGAAGTAGCGTAGCGGATGAATGACAAGGGCGCACTTACGACTTGCTGCGCAAGTCAGTGCTTGATATCCTCCGGCTAAGTTCGGAGACTATCGTTTGGCGATCTATCATCTCAGCGCAAAGCCGATCTCGCGGAACAGCGGCAGAAGTGCCGTTGCCTCTGCCGCTTATCGTGCCGGCGAACGCCTGACGAACGAACGTGATGGACTCACGCATGATTTTTCTCGCAAGCAAGGCGTGGAGCATGCGGATATCGTACTTCCCGATCGGGATTCCGGCGCCATGATCGCGAATGCGGAATGGGCGAAGGACCGTTCTGTGTTGTGGAATGCAGCGGAGGCGGCTGAAAATCGGAAGGACGCGCGTGTCGCTCGTGAATTCGAGATTGCGCTACCGCACGAGATGACAGCCGAGCAACGGTTGGAGTTAACGCGGTCGTTCGCGCAGGATTTGGCGAACCGCTATGGTGGGGCGGTCGATTTCGCGATCCATGCGCCGCATTCGGCGAGTGACGTTCGGAACCATCATGCGCACCTTTTGATGACGACGCGCCAGGTCACAGAGGAAGGACTTGGCGAGAAAACGCATATCGAATGGAAGAATGTGCGCCTGCTGAACGAGGGGTTGCCGACGACGCAAATGCAGCTGCGCGATATCCGGCAGTCGTGGGAGCAGCATGCGAACGAGCATCTGGCGATGGCCGGACTTGATGTTCGGATCGATCATCGGTCGCATCAAGAGCGGGGACTTGAGCTTGAGCCGACCGAGCATATGGGTGTCCATGCCACGCAGATGCAGCGGCGCGGCTTGGACGTGTCGCGCACCCGGCTTGATGAGGAAGCTGCGCGGCGCAACGCCGAACTGATCCGGGAAAAGCCGGAACAGGTTCTTGCAATCATCACGGCCGAGAAAAGCGTGTTCGATCGGCACGACATAGCGCGCACGCTGCATCGTTACATCAACGACGACGCGCAGGCATTCCAGAACGCCTTTGCCACCGTCATGGCATCGCCGGCGCTGGTGGAGTTACAAGGGGAGCGGACGGACCCCGAGACAGGCGAGATCGCGCTTGCGCGATATTCGACCCGCGAAATGGTCGAAATCGAAAGCGCCATGGCCGACCGCGCGGAGGTCTTGCAACATGCGCGGAGCCATGGCGTTGATCGTCATCATGTCGATCGAGCGATAGAAAAGCAGGATGCGGCCATCCGTACAAGTGCCGGGGGCGATGCTTCGGCCAGGCTGTCGGACGAGCAGCGCCGGGCAATCGAGCATATCACCGGGTCGGAGCGGATTGCGGCTGTCGTCGGATTTGCCGGCGCTGGTAAATCCACCATGCTAGCGGCGGCGCGTGAGGCATGGGAGGCTCAGGGCTACACAGTTCACGGCGCGGCCCTGTCGGGGAAGGCGGCCGAGGGTTTGGAGGAAAGTTCCGGGATACAGAGCCGCACGCTCGCGTCATGGGACATGAGCTGGCAGAACGAGAAGCGTCAGCTCGGTCGCGGCGACGTGTTCGTCATCGACGAGGCGGGCATGATCGGGAGTCGGCAGCTCTCCCGCTTCGTCACCGAGGCCGAGGCGCGCGGCGCGAAGATCGTCCTTGTCGGCGACCACGAACAGCTCCAGGCGATCGGGGCCGGCGCACCGTTCCGCGCCATTGCTGAGAGAATAGGCCATGCCGAGCTTTCGGAGATTCGCCGGCAGCGCGTGGACTGGCAGCGGGAGGCGTCGGTTGCCTTTGCCACGCATCGCACAGCCGATGGCCTGGCCGCCTATCGAGATAATGGGAACATTCGGCTTAGCGAAACGCGGGACGAGGCGCGCGGCGAGATCGTGCGTGACTACCTTGCCGACTTGGCTGAGCGGCCAGAGGGCACCCGCGTTGCGATGGCGCACCGCCGCGCCGATGTTCGCGCCATCAATGATGCGATCAGATCGGCCCTGCAGGACAGCCATCGGCTGGGACGCGGTGAAGAAGGCGGTGAGGTGTCGTTTCAGACCAATGACGGCAAGCGTTCATTCGCGCCGGGCGACCGTATCGTGTTCCTCGAAAACAGCCGCGACCTTGGCGTGAAAAATGGGATGCTTGGCACGGTCGAGCGCGTCGAGCCTGGGAAGATCGTCGCGCAGCTCGACGGCCCAGGGGGACAGGGAAAGGGCGACAGCATCAGCGTGCCGATGAACGATTATCGCGCCGTCGACCACGGCTATGCGACGACGATCCACAAGAACCAGGGCGCGACCGTCGATCGCGCCTTCGTCTTGGCGTCGGGCACGATGGACCGGCATCTGACCTATGTCGCCATGACGCGGCATCGCGACGGCGCGCAGCTCTATGCCGGCATGGACGAGTTCAGCAGCCGGCAGGCGGGCCGCCTGGTGGAGCACGGGACTGCGCCCTATCATCATGACCCGAAGAACCGCGACAGCTATTTCGTGACGCTAGAAAGTGATCGCGGCCAGAAACACACGGTTTGGGGTGTGGACCTCGAACGGGCGATGAAAGAGGCTGCGCCGGAGATCGGGGACAGGATGGCCCTTGAGCATCGTGGCTCGGAAACGATTCGTCTGCCCGATGGCAGCACGGCCGAGCGCAATGCGTGGAAGGTCCATGAGGGCAGCGATCTGGCCTATTCCCAACTTGAAAACCGGCTCAGCCGATCGGGCGCGAAGGAAACAACGTTGGATTATTCCCGCGATTTTGCCGAGCGGCGCGGGATCGCGGAACAATTGGGCGTCCGCAGCGAGATCGAGCTCAATCCGGACAGGGAGCCGACCCAGGAGAAAATCCGGGCCGAGCGTCAATCGCCAAGGCCGAGTATCGAGGTCGAAAAAAGGGGCGAGGATCCACGCCAAGTTTCCCGCGCGGAGGATCGCGCCCAGGATCATATTCAGGAACATGGGGACGATCGGCAGCAGCGGCAGCGCCGCAACCCGTTCGAGGGCCTGAAACTCGGGCGGGGAGCCGCGACCGAGCGGCAGCAGCAGGACCGCGCCAAGCCTGCCCAGGAAAGGCCGGAGAGGGTCGAGCGCCAGAAGCGCAGCATGTTCGACGGGCTGAAGCTGAATGCCAACCGTGGGGGGGCAGCGGAGCGGCCGGAAAGGGAAGGCGAGCGACTGACGCAGGATCGTGCGTCAAGCGATCGTCTGTCGGAGCGGGTTCGGCCCATGTCGGCTTTTGAGCGGGCCGTTGACCAGTATGCACGGGTCTACAGTTCGGTCGATCGGCAGCTAAGCCAAGATTTGCCTGTTCTCGAAACGCAGAAGCAGGCCTATCGCACGGCGGCGGTCGAGCTGGATCAGGCGCGGCCGGGGTCGCATGCGTTGATCCGATCGGCTTTGCAATACGACCCGAAGACATCAGAGGCGATGACGCAGCTTTCCGGTCGCGAGCGCATCGGCCAGCTCGTCGCCGGCATGGATCGGGAACGCGCCCTGCAGGCGGACCCGAATGTGCGCGCGGAGCGCTTCATAGAGCGCTGGAACGAGTTGCGTTCCGAGCGCCAGCAGCTTCGCGGCTGGCAGAACGACGAGGCGCGCGGCAAGGTCGAAAGCCAGATGCGCGGCATGAGCCAAAGCCTCGAACGCGATCCGCAGCTTGAATCGACCTTGCGCAATCGAAGCCAGGAGCTCGGGATCAATCATATTCGACAGGAGCAGACCCTTGCCCGCGAAATGGAGCGGCAGATTACGCAGAGCCGGAGCCAAAGCTTGGGGATGGAACGATAGAAGGAGACGGCATGACGGACGATGATCGCAATCAGCACCGGGAGGACATTGAGCCAGAAGCATTCCACGAGGATGACGCCAGCGATCCGGCCGCAGCGTTCGAGGCGTTGCGGCAGACGATCGAAGACCTTGCCGCCGATCTAGGTCGGGAAATGACCACCATCCGCAAGGGCGTGGAATCCGCCTTCGATCAGTTCGAGCGGCAGGGTGCGCCGGTCGATTACAGCGCCGAGCTTGGCCGTATGGCGCAGCAGTTCGCCACGGTGGGCGAACGGCTTCAGGCCGTCGAGAAATCTCCTGTTCTCCGTCAGGGTGCCGAGCACTACGCCCGCGTGCTCGAGCGCAGTGGCGAGGGCTTGGTAAAGGCCGCCGTGCAGCAGCTTGAGCGGCAGGCGTCCGACCTCGAGCGCGCCGGCAATGTGCTCGCGTCTCACACCAAAAGCGCCCTTCATCGGCAGGATCAGGATTTCCGGATGTGGATGGCGGCCGGGATTGGCGTCATCGCCGGAGCATTCCTGCTTGTGCTTTTGCCGCGCTTCCTGCCGTTTTCGGCTGACAGCCGTGTTGCTGCCCTCGTCATGGGTGGCGATCGCATCGAGGCGGCCAGCGCCATCATGAATTCCGTCGATCCTGTTATCGTCAAGAAGATGAACTGGGGTGCTCAGTTTTATGACGCCGGCGGCGGGGAGATTACGGCATGCCTGGAGAAGGCCAGGCAGGCCGGTAAAGACCAGAAATGCACCATCACCGTGCCAGCGCCGGAGAAGACGCCATGAGTGACCGGCCTTCCATGCGTTTTATCAATCCGATCCCGTTCGTTCGCGATATCCGCCTGTCCAGGGAATTCTATGAAAGGAGGCTTGGCCTGAAGGTGCGGGAGGATGCGGGAAATTTTGTCCTGTTCGAGACAGGGTTTGCGATCCACGAGGGGGCGGCGCTGGAACAGACGGTCTGGGGGGAACGGTCGGAGACGAGCGAGGCCTACGGGCGGCGAAATCTGCTGCTGTATTTCGAGCATGATGATGTGGATGCGGCGTTTGATAGCATCGCGCCGCATGTCGAGCTGATCCATCCGGTCGAGCGGCAGGCCTGGGGGCAGCGTGTGTTTCGGTTCTACGATCCTGATGGGCATGCCGTAGAAATCGGAGAGCCGCAAAATCTCACCACCATGGACAGACCATAGGCTTGAGGTTTCACGAGCTCCTGATCGGAAACATGTCCTCGCCATAGTGGTGAAGCCGGGTGTGATGCTTTCGGCAAAGCCATCGTACCTTAAGCGGTTCATCATATTGATCGTGATGGGCATCGACCGCTTCGCCGCCGCAGACTTCGCATGTCTGCCTTTCCAGCTCGCCAGCCTTTATGGCGCGTTGCACGGCAAGGTGAGCATCATATTTGGCGGGATTTGCCCGTCGCCAGTTCGCCTGCCGGGTATCGGTTTTGAGCATCGCCTCCTCGCCTGATCTGGGCGTCTTCTGTCCTCGTCTCGCTGGAAATGTAGCGCGTGCAAGTCACTACGGAAATACTCTATTGTGCCCACGCGCAAAAAGCGGGAGTTTCGCGACAGCGAAATGGCAAAAAGATCCAGAGCCGACATTCCTTTCCAAAGGGTGCAATGTCCACTTTGAATACGCTGTTCCTAAATTCAAACATTTCTGGTTTCTATGAACGGCAATAGGATTGGCCGGTGTCGGAAAAGAAAGTTTGAGAAAAGTGGCGCGGATATTTTTCTTTGTGATTTTGTGGCTAATCAACTCGATTGTCGTGAGCGGGCAAACCGAAGCGAAAGACAGTGAAGTCTGGCGGCCCCAAGGCGGCGTCGAGCAAATTCCAATCTGGCCGCATGGCGCGCCCGACATGGAGGGCATTTCGCTCCCGCCGGAAAGCTTGAAACCGGGAACACAGACTGTTCTTAATGTTACCGATCCAACAATGACGATCTATCCGCCCAAAGGAGAGAACACCGGCGTGGCGATGGTGGTGTTTCCGGGCGGCGGGTTCCGTGTTCTGCCGATGGACCTGGAGGGCACTGAAATCTGCGATTGGATAACCGCCAATGGCATAACTTGTATTCTTCTCAAATATCGTGTGCCGGGAAGCGATGACTATTGGAATACGGAATGCAAGTGTCGGATTACCCCTAAGATTCGCCGGGCCCTTCAGGACGCTCAACGCACGGTCAGGCTTGTCCGGGCAAGATCGCACACATTGAATATAGATCCGCACAAAATTGGCGTGATCGGGTTTTCCGCTGGCGGTTATCTGGTGGCGGAAATAAGCAACATTCTAAAGCCCAATTATACGATCGTTGATGCGTCGGATGCGTTAAGCAGCCGACCGGACTTCGCTATCGCGGCTTTCCCAGGGCATATGTGTTTTGACTCCGGACAGCCGCGACGGACAGAATTTAAAGTTACAAAGCAAGCACCGCCGACCTTCCTTGTTCACGCACGCGACGATGACGTCGACAATGTTTGCAACAGCTTGGTCTATGCCGAAAGGCTTAAGAAGGCAGATGTGCCCACAGAGTTGCACATCTTTGATAAGGGCGGACATGCGTTCGCACTGCGAAAACCGGACCTTCCAATAGGCCAATGGCCTGAATTGGTGATTATCTGGCTGAAGAAAATCAGCATGTTGCCCTGACCTTTCCTACAAGCCGCCATTCATTCCCCCTGCAGCGTACTTCCGCCTCCCGCCGCATATTCGGCATTCTTTGTGCCGCAAAAATCCTGACTTTTCAGCATTGATTCGGCGCACTCACCCCAGCTGTCATCCACTTGATATGTGAAGCCTGCTAATCAGCAATTTTCATTGTTATTGGCAGGCCTATGCGGTTCTCGGGACCCGACAGAAAAATCATCAGTGTCCTCTTCGTCCTTGCCGTGACGCAGGTCATCGGGTGGGGTACGGTCAGCCTTCCCGCGATCATCGGCCGGCAGGTTGCCGCCGATCTCGGTATGAACATTGAGGCGGCCTTCGCTGGCAGTTCAGTCCTGTATGTCGTTATGGGCCTGTGGGCTCCGGTGTTGGCGAAGGGATTTATGCGGTTCGGCGCTCGCCGAGTAATGATGGCCGGGGCTGTTCTTGCTGCGCCCGGCTTCGTGCTACTTTCCGTTTCAACAGGGCCAGTGCTCTATTTCGCCGCCTGGGTGATCCTGGGCACGGCCGGCAGCGCTACACTGACCACAGCCGCCTATATCATGCTCAATGAGATCGCCGGACGGAATGCCAAGAGCGCCATCGGCGCACTCATGTTGGTAACGGGGCTGTCTAGCAGCATCTTCTGGCCGACGACCGCATTTCTTTCTGGAGCAGTTGGCTGGCGTGGCACCTGCCTCGTCTATGCAGCAATGATGGTGCTGGTATGCCTGCCGTTTTATTTCTTTGGCTTGCCGCGCCGGGCATCTCTGGGGGCGGCGTCGAGCCCGTCAGAGCCGGAAACTGGGCCGGCGACTATTACACGCAAAGGCACTTTCGCTCTTATCGTCACGGCCATCGCGCTCAATGCCTTCGTTACCTTCGGCTTTTCTGCCGTACTGATCGAACTCCTGCGGACTGAGGGACTGCCAACGCCCCAGGCGATTGCCTTCGGCTCGATGCTGGGGGTCATTCAGGTGTGTGCTCGCGGACTGGATTTCGTGGGTGGCGGTCGATGGGATGGGATCACCACCGGCCTGGTCGCCGGTATCGGCCTGCCTGTCGCCATGCTGCTGCTCATCGTGGGCGATGGCACTTATTGGACAATCGCCGGCTTCATCCTGATTTATGGCCTGGGCAGCGGCGCTCTGGCGGTGTCCCGGGCCACCATCCCTTTGGTATTCTACGACAAGGCCGAATTTGCCAAGGCAACGTCGCGCATCGCACTGCCGCTCAATCTGATTTCGGCCGCATCACCTCCGATCCTTATCAGTCTGCTGACACAGTTTGGCAGTCACGTCCTCCTTGGACTCGCCACACTATGTTCATGCGGCGCGCTCCTGAACCTGTTTTTGCTCAGCCGCCGCCGACCATCGGTCGAGGGCGTAGTGTTGCAGAACGCCTAAGTTTTGCGAAAATTGAGCCGGCTGAAACGGGGTGGAAAGGGGACTGGCAGGTTTCGGCAATAGCGAGCAGAAAGCCGTCGTCAGCCGTTCCTTACCTCGCTGCTCCCGAGTTCAGAGCAGCGTGTCTGTGGTGCTGACATAGATCAGATTTCCACGAGCGTCGTTAGGTTCTCTTGGAGCTGCACCGATCCTTTTTGCAAGTGCAATGGAAGCGGCGTTCTCAGGGTGAATAACGTGAATTGCCTCTTTCCACCCAAGTTCTTCAAAGACCCAAGTTAAGCAACGGATGGCTGCTTCCGTTGCATATCCTTGGCCCCACACGTCGCGGCTGAATGCCCAGCCAATTTCTTGGCCAGCCCATCCAGGTGGGGACCAAGCTCCCGCGCGGCCTACCCAGCGTCCGGTTGCCTTCTCTATCACCGAGAAATTGCTGTATCCTTGGACAGCCCAAGCTCCGGTGAAAAGACACATGTTGCGCCAAGCGCCATAGGCATCTTGCGGCCCCCCAATGAAGCGTGTCGCCTCAATATCGGAGAGAAATGCGGTCCAAGCGGGAAGATCAGCCTGCTCGGGCCTTCGTAACAGCAGACGCTCGGTTTCTAACATTCTTGTGCCATGTCGAGATCATTGGAGACGCGCCCGTATCATCCAAAACTAACAGTTGGATGACAGAAACTAGAGCGACCCAATGACCGCTTAGGGAATTTCGCGATCAGAGCATGTAGGTCCGTAATGGGGTCGCCTCCGGTCATCCAAACCCTTCGCAAAAATCGGTCGCAAAAGGCAGACTTTCGCGACCGATTTTTGCGACAGAAATTTCCCTGCAAATTCAGCGCCGCCGATTTTGTCGCGAATGTTAGTATTTTTGCGACACGTAGCTCGGCCGGTTAAATCTTGGTCGCAAGCAATTTGATTCCAGCGAACGTAAAGAACAGCCCGAGCGTGGCCTGAATTGGCCGTCGCGCCCTCGCATAAAGTCGCACCATCGGCCGCGAAGAAAAAACAAGTGCATAGATCAAATGGATGATGACAGAGAGAACAGTAGTCCCGACTACAATTAGGCCGGCAACCCATACGGGGGCATTAGGTTGCAGACCGAGAGAGATAATCGCAACCCATGCCAGCGCAGCTTTCGGATTCGTCATCTGCACCAGAAGACCCCGCGTGAAGTGTCGCAGACCTGTCGTCCCGTCATCGTCAAACACCCGCGCTTCCACAGTCTGTTCCGCTGCTGCTGCCCGAAACGCTTTGTAAGCGAGCCACAAGAGATACATACCGCCAGCGATCTTGATGATGGTGAGCGTCGCGGCGTAGGTCGTGAGCAGTGCCGACAAACCTGTCGCGGCGAGCGTTCCCCATAGGAATGACCCTGCCGAGATTCCGAGCGCCAAGGCCATGCCTTGCAACCGCCCAAAGCTCATCGATGTTCCCATAACGGCAAGGACATTCGGCCCCGGACTGATCATCGCGATTAGAAAAGCCGCGTATGCGAGCAGGATGCCGGGCAAATAAATAAACAGTTGATCCAAAATCGTGCTCCTAAACCAGATTTATTCAAAGTAGGGGATGAACGGCACACGCTCTCGTGTTGATGTGCGCGGCAACAACTCGGCAATTGCAGCTTTGAAATGCGGTGTCTCCTGGTGTTGCTGCCATCCGACCTCGTCAATATATAGTTCGTAGAGGAAAAAACTCGCGGGGTTGGTCGGCGAGCGGTACGGCAAGAAGAGCTTGACGCCGGGCTCAGCTGTGGTCGGGGCTACAAGCCCCTGCAGGATTGCGCCGACGGTATCCTCCTCCCCCGGCTTGGCTGTGATTTCGATTGCGACGACAAATCCAACGTTGAGATCGGCAGGTGTATAGGATGGTTTTTTCACTCTGGCCTCCGTTGAAGCGGATCATAGCTCAACATTCAGATGCAACGCTTCGGTCCCGATCGAAGCATTGCAGTTCAAGCAAAGCACGAAAGGCCGTTCTGGGCTGTCGCGATGTTCCCGACATTTGTTCGATATGATACCCCGACTTTTGCAACGCTGCAAAATCAGGATTTCCGCAACACCATATCTTTTGCCGCAGCAAGGCCCGTTATTGGGCTGCTGAGTGGTTTGGGGCCGTTGTTTACAAGATCGGACGCACCGGCCATGGATGATTGAGCGAGGGCGACGATGGAAGCGCCTTCTCGATAGGCCGTCTCGGCTGCTTCCGCGACGGCTGTAAGATAACCGTGGCGATCGCCCGCCTTGAAGCGCGCCCACGCGCCGGGTACTAGGCGAACCTCATACTGTGCCTGAGATGGACCGGCTATCTCGGCAAACAATTGCGTCGTAGGCCCTAATGTCGTTTCCACGGCGCAAAGCACGACCACCTTTCCACCGCTGTCGATGGCGCGTCTTGCCAACGCCGCGTCCACCCGAAGGACCGGAATCGACGTTTTCCCGGCAAGCTCGTCAACAACAGGCCCCAAGGTCGAGCAGGTCAAGATGACGGCATCGACACCCTGACAGAGAGCGGTCAAGGCCAATGTTGTTTCATTCGCTATATCAAGCGTCAGCCCTCCGGCCTGTTCTGCCTTCGCAAGAAGATCGGGGCGAACCTCGTGTGCGAGAGAGCCGCTAGGCAGGCCGATCTCTTTAGAGGCCGTTTCAAAAACGGAAACATTACTCTCGGCTGTATGTAGACAAGCTATTTTCACAATGGCTCCATTATTCCAGATTAGATTCGCAAAACTCCCAAGTTTTTTCGCGGTTTTGCGCCTGATATTTGTTCCGTCGCACAATAGGGATTTCCGCGGCGGATTGCACGCGGTAGATTCCGGGCAGTGCCATAGCGAACGGAAACCGCCTTGCTCATTGGATATGCCCGCGTTTCGACAGACGATCAGACTCTAGACCAGCAGCGCGCGGCGCTGACGGCGGCGGGGTGCAAGCGCATTTTCGAGGAAAAGGTGTCCGGAGCGAAGCGCGATCGGCCGCAACTGGCTGCGTTGCTTCACCAGCTCCGCGATGGCGACGTGGTGACGGTCACCCGTCTGGACCGCCTCGCCCGATCGACCCGCCATCTTCTCGACATTGCGGAGCTGCTGGACGCGGCCAAGGCCGGCTTGCGGTCTTTGGCCGAGCCATGGGCCGATACCACGTCGCCTGCCGGTCGAATGGTGCTGACCATCTTCGCTGGCATTGCCGAGTTCGAGCGGTCCTTAATCCATGAGCGCACGAGCAGCGGCCGAGCCGCTGCGAAGGCCAAGGGGGTCCGGTTTGGTCGCCCCCCTGCCCTATCGGCCGAGCAGATCGCGCTTGCACGTCAGCTCATCGATGAGGGCCAGAAGCCCCGTGCCGTCGCCCAGATCCTCAAGGTTCACCCGGCCACCCTTTACCGGGCGATAGAAAGTGCCAGCAGGGGCAAAATCGTCATGGGTGAAACGCAATGACCGAAGCTTACGAGGAAGCGGATATTGTTGACCTTTATCCGGAAGACAAAATGGGCTTCGCCATTCCGAAGACGCCGGCGCATTCCCTACAGCTTTTGAACAACTACATGCGGACAGACATGCTCAGCCACATTCATCTGCGTCTTCATAGGATGAGGGACGAAAATGAACCCGGCTCGCCCTTGCAACATATCGCGAAAAGCCTTGAGAAGGTTATCGATACCTACGACGATATCAACCTGTTCGAGTGCTTTACCCGCAATCCCTTCCATATCGATCCCGATTATGTGTTCTTGCCGGAGCAGGACTACCTCCACGATATCAGATTGATGAAACATCATCTCACATGCCACAGGAGAACGATCAAGGATCTGGGCCGCTATCGCTGACGCGCTTCAGGGAAGCAAACTGACAAAACTGCGATGACCGCTTATGTCGGTTTTCTGTTCCGTTGCTACTTGACCCCTAAAATCTCGTTAGATGGTATTATTGCAGAATTGTCCATGCGGCTCAGGTGGCATGGTTTGGCCTTTTGCCATGTGCCCTTTTTGTTCTTTGAGTTGGCCATTTTCGCAGCTTCGCGCCGACAAGGTCCATTAAACGTACTGGCGTTGATACGTACTGACGTATTCACGTTTATTCGAGATGTTGCACCGGCCTCAGATTGTTTACCTGGCACCTATCAAGCGCCTCTATAGCGTCCGATTTGCGCGAGATTTCCGCAAGTTAGAGATAAGGGGTTGCAGAATCGCGGAAATAGCCGATTACTACTAATTATGAAGCAGGAAACGACAGAGATTCGGAGAGCGGAAGAGGTTCGTAAGAATGTCGCTGCTCATCGTGCGCGGCAACTTGCTGCCGGTCGTGTCGCGCTTAACACCTATGTTCCGAGTGATGTGATCGAGGCAATCGATCACATCAAGGAGCAACGGGGTGCGCCATCGCGCATGCCGATCATCGAAGAAGCTTTGAGGTTCTATATCGAGAACGCACCGAGGGCATGAAATGAAAAACCCCTAGCCGTTCGCAGCGGCAAGGGGTTTTCGGATTACGGAAACGGCTATGTTGGAACCGCCATAAGCAGCTCCCAACATAGCCGTTCATAAGTGAACCTGCAAGATGTACGTCTTGTGGGAACGCTGAATCTTTGTCCGTTGTCCACTTTCTTCATGCCCTCCAAACGGAGAGGGACGAAGGAACTATGTTTGAACAAATTGGGGCGGTGCTCGCAGGGGCACCCGCCGAACGGGAGCTCACGCCCATTCGGCGGCATTCCCGCGCGGCCGGACGCTGCGAAGGGGTATTCTGGCGACGGACGAACCGTCAGGAGGTGCACACGATCCTCCTAGCCGCCAAGCGCTATGAGCTAGCCCAGCGCCAGCCAGGCGAGCGCAGCGGACCGCTGGGATCGGTGGCGATCGAGGTGCTAGAGCTATTCGCCAATCTGGTGGATTTCAGGACCGGCCGGCTCGATCCGGCGATAGACACGCTCATGGGCAAGCTCAGACGGTCGCGTGACGCGATCGTGCGAGCGCTGAAGAACTTACGGGCGCATGGCTTCCTCGACTGGATGCGGCGCTACGTGCCGACCGGCAACGAAGGGCGCGGCCCCCAGGTGAAGCAGACGAGCAATGCCTATCGTCTGTCGCTCCCGGCTCGCGCCAGGCAGTTTCTTGGCCGTTT
>JAIUNP010000031.1 GCA_020161975.1 Pseudomonadota bacterium | reverse complement strand
CACCGCAGCACAGGCTCCGGTCGTTGCCCGCGCGGCTCCGGCTTCTGCCGCTCCCGCGCTGGCTGCGGCACAGCCCACGCCGGCAGGCCCGCCGATCGCACGTTTCATTGACCTTGAGAACGCTTTCCGCCGCGCCCGCACCAAGGAAGATCTGCGCCTTGCCATGGTCAATGGCGCGCGGCAACTGGCGCCCTACGCGGCCGCGCTGCTTTTGGAATGCGCGGCCTCCCCGCTCAAGAAGGCCATGCGCGGCGAGAAACCGGCCTGGCGTGCCGTCGCCGCGTCCGATGTCGCAGCGGTCGATACCGCCTCGCCCCTCGCTCGGCAGGTGGAACAGGTCGTCTCCACACTCGCCGGTCTTGATCGCGAGGCACTGTCCACCTGCCAGCAGGTTGATCTTGCCAAAGAGGCGGGCGAACCGATGCTGGCCGATCTTCTCCGCTACTGCGCGGCGATGCCGCATATGCTGTGGCTGCCCCTGCGCACACCGGATGGCGAGATGCTGGGCGGCTTTGTCGCCTTTCAGGAACGGCCCTGGAACCAGACGGAAATCACGCTGCTCCAGGGGCTGGCCTCGCCCTACAGCCACGCCTGGGCCGCGCTGAACAATGCCGGCTATGACATGCGCAAGCGGCTGGACCGCTGGCTCGGCACCGCGCGGAAAATCCACGTTCTGCCAATCATTCTGGCTCTGGCCGCGCTGGCCCCTGTCCGCTTTTCGGCGTTGGCGACGGCGGAGATCGTCGGCGGCCAGCCGATGATGATCGCCGCCCCGCTCGATGGTGTGGTGCAGGATGTGCTTGTCAGCCCCGGCGAGACCGTCGCCGCCGGCCAGACGCTCGTCAGCTTTGTCGATACCAAGCTGCGCAACGAGGTCGAGGTGGCAAGGAAGGCCCATGCGGTTGCCTGGGCAAAGTATCAGCGCGCCATGCATACGGTCGTCGCCAATCATCGCGAAAACCAGGAAGTCGCCATCGCCAAGGCCGATGCCGATGTGGCCGAAGCCCAGCTCGCGCTGACCGAAGATATGCTGAACCGCGTGAAGGTCGTGGCACCGGAAGCAGGCGTGGCCATCTTCACCGCCCGGGCCGACTGGATGGGCCGCCCGGTCGTCACCGGCGAGCGCATCATGGAAATCGTCGATCCGGCGGTTGTCGAAGTGCGCATCGAACTGCCGGTGGCCGATGGCATCGCCTTTGAAAGTGGCACCACCGTCAAGGTTTTCCTTGATGGACAACCCCTGAGCGCGCGCGAGGCGACCCTCTCGACCATGAGTTACCGCCCCGTTGCAAATGCGGAAAACCAGATGGTCTATCGCCTGCTCGCCACCTTTGCCGAAGGTCAGACGCCGCCGCGTCTCGGCGCGCGCGGCACGGCGCGCATTGATGGTCCTTTCGTGCCGCTTGGCTTTTATATCTTCCGTCGCCCGCTCGCCGCGCTGCGGCAGAAACTGGGGCTGTAAGCCATGGCCACGGCGAGCCTCTCCCGCCTGGTTGCAGCGCCGCAGGGCGGAGAGCCCGCACTGGTGCTGCCCGCGCTTCGGGCCGATCTCCAGTTCAGCGACGGCCCGCTGGATGCCAATGGCTACCCGACACTGATTGTCACAGACCCGGTGCGGAATGCCTATTTCCGTATCGAATGGCCGGCCGCAGCAATCCTGCAATCCTGGCAGGCCGGGCCGGCAGATCGGGTGATCGCGGCACTGGATGTCACCTTCGGACTCACAGTCAACCCGCGCGCATTGACCGGCGTGCTTGAGTTCCTGATCAACAACGAACTTGTCCGGCTGGAGCGCCCCGAGCAATGGCAGGCGCTGGCCGGCAAGAATGCCCGCGCCAGGCAGAACCCGCTGATGCGGTTGGCCCATTCCTATCTGTTCTTCCGCATCCCGCTGATCAACCCGGATCGCCTGCTCGAACGGGTCACGGGCGCCATGCCGGCCCTGCTCTCGCCGGCTGTCATGCTCATCTATGCGGCACTTGTTCTTGCAGGTGCCTTTCTCACCTTGCGCCAGTGGGATCAGTTCGTTGCCGGCGCGCACGGCCTGATGACGCTAGAGGCACTGCCGGCCTATGCGGCGCTGTTGCTGGGCCTGAAGCTGGTGCATGAATGCGGCCACGCATTGGCGGCCAAGCACTTCGGCTGCCATGTGCCCTCAATGGGCATCGCGGTGATGATGGGTGTGCCGGTTTTCTACACCGACACCACTGACACCTGGCGTCTGCCAGAACGGCACAAGCGCCTTGTCGTGGTGCTGGCCGGCGTGGGCGCGGAAATGCTGGTGGCCGGTATCGCCCTCCTTCTCTGGGCGCTGGCGGCTGACGGTCTGGTGCGCCAGATGGCGCTGGCGCTCATTACCATTTCGCTCATCACCTCGCTGACGATCAACCTCAACCCCTGTATGCGCTTTGACGGCTATTTTGCCCTGTCGGACGTGCTGGGCATCGCCAACCTTCAGGAACGCTCGTTCCGCCTGACGCGGGAACACCTTCGGGCGAGCCTGTTCGGACTGCCCGCAAGCCGGGACCGTGATCTCACGGCCCGCCAGCGCGGAATTCTGATCGTCTATGGTTATGCTACCTGGCTTTATCGGCTGGTGCTTTATTTCGGCATCGCAGCCATGGTCTATGCTGCTTCGTTCAAGCTGCTCGGCATCGCGCTCTTCATTTTTGAACTCGCTGTTTTCATCGTCCGTCCGCTGTGGCGCGAGGCGCAGGAATGGTGGAAGCATCGCAAGGCAATTGCCGGTTCGTCGCACACGCGGCTCACCGTGTCCCTTCTAGCGGGTCTGGTCATTCTCGGCCTGATCCCGCTCAACCGCGTTGTTGAAGGCCCGGCCCTTCTGGTTGCGCAGGAGGAAGCGGCCCTGCACACACGGATGCCGGCGCGCCTGAAAGCCATCCACGCGAATGCGGGGGATGTCGTCGAGGCCGGCGCCATCCTGTTTGAACTTGAATCCCCTGCCCTCGTCGCGGAAGGCCTGAAGCTCCGCTCCGAGCGTTCGGCGCTGGAAGCGCGCCTCACCCGCGCCGCTGCGCTGGATGCCGACCGCGACGCCGCCCTGATCATCCAGAGCCAGCTTCGCGCGGTCATCGAAAAGCAGCAGGCCAACGAGCGCCTGAAGCGCGACCTGATGATCGTGGCCCCCATCAGCGGCCAACTGGTCGATCTCGATCCGATGATCCGCCCCGGCGTCTGGCTCAACAGCGATACGCCAATCGCCCGGATCGCCTCGCTGAACGGCAGCGCGGTCCATGCCTTCATCAGCGAACTGGACGCCAGCCGACTTTCGCCCCATGCCACCGCCGCCTTCATTGGTGAGGCCGGTCTCTCTGCCCCCGTTGCCCTGCGTGTCACATCTCTTGCGCGCGCCGGCGACGTGCTGAAACTCGAACCGGCGCTGGCTGAAACCTTCGGTGGACCGGTCGCAGTCGCTGCCGACCGCAAGTCTCTGACGCCGAGGCGCGGCATGGTGCATGTGCTGCTTCAGAATGACGACGGCCTCGCCACCTTCGCCCAGCGTGGCACGATCCGCATCGCCGCCTCGGCGGAAAGCACGCTCTGGCGCGCCCTGCGCAATGCCGTGAACGTGCTGCGGCGTGAGAGCGGCTTCTGACGCCCGAATTCGTTCAATTTTGTACGAACGCGTTTTCCTCTCATTAAGTCAATCTTATGAGCGGAAGCCGTATTGTCTGCCTTGTTGCATGTTGGGGCAAGCAACAAAGACCTGATCTTCCACTACGGAAACCGAGTATCCATGCGTAACAATCCGAATACATCCGCCGCCCGCGCCATCAGCGAAACCATTGGCGAGGATTGGCTGGCGGACTTGCCCCAGGCCATGCAGGTTCTTGAAAAGCGTTACGTCTTCGACGCAGCGCTGGTTGCAGACCTCACGGATGCAGCAAGCCATAGCGGCGACAGCACCGTCACGGCCAGCACCGACCCCTCGCTGGGCGATGTTCTGAACAGCGCCGCCGAGAGCCTCGCAACGACAGAAGCGGACGCGTCGGGCGCCAGCAGCCCCTCCGCCGTCTATGTCATCGATGCGAATGTTGACCAGGCTGATACGCTGATCGCCGGCCTGCCCGCCGATGCCGTGATCATCAGGATCGATTCGACATCGGACGGCGTGGCCCAGCTTGCCGAAGCGCTTGAGGGCATGAACAATATCGGCTCGCTGCACATCTTCGCCCATGGCGAGGCCGGCAGCCTGTCGCTCGGCGCGTCCGTGCTGGATCAGGCCAGCATGGAAACGCTTTACCGCGCAACCCTGGCCGGTCTTGGCACTCACCTCAGTGCCGACGCCGACATCATGATCTACGGCTGTAACTTCGCGGCCGGCGCCGAAGGCCAGGCTGCTGCCGACACGCTCGCGGCCCTGACCGGCGCGGATGTCTCAGCCTCGACCGACCTGACCGGCGCCGCCCGCCTCGGCGGCGACTGGGACCTCGAATATGACAGCGGCAGCATCGAGACGCAGGCGCTGAGCTTCGCCGCCTATGACGCGACGCTGGATCTTGCGAGCATTTCGGCTTCGGGCGCGCCCACCACCAGCGGCGGCAGCAATGTCGGCGCCACGGCGACCTGGAGCAACGTTGCGACCGTCTCCGGCACAACCGTGGACATCCGCGCGACGGTGGTTTCCGCCGATGCCGGCGCGACAATCGGCTTTGGCACCACCGGCGACGACCTACGCGTTGAGCTGGAAAACGGCACTGCTGTCATCACCTGGGAAATCTTCGTCGCCGGCACGACCACGCCGTTCACGGCGGATGTCACCTTCCAGATCGCGGACCTGGACGGCCCGAACATCGAAACCGTCTCCGCCGCCGCGGCCGGCACGGTGGAATCCAACACGAACCTGTCCATCGACACGACGGGCGGCATTGTCACCGCCGCTGGCACGCAGAACCAGAACAGCGAATCCACGTCGATGATCGCCTATTCGTGGGGCGGCGTTTCCTCGATGTCCGTCACCTACACGGCGGCAACGGGCACGGACATCCGCATCTTCAACCACGACGGCGACCTTGACCTGCCTTTCACCGATCCGGTGGATGTCAACACGATCGGCAACAATCCGCCCGATGCTGTGAATGATTCCGCCACAACGCAGATGAACACGGCACTGTCTGGCACCGTCGCCACCAACGACACCGATCCGGACGGCGACACGCTGACCTATACCCAAGGCACCGGCCCGACCAACGGCACGCTGACCTTCAACGGCAACGGCACCTACACCTACACGCCCAACACGGGCTACACCGGCACCGATAGTTTCACCTATTCGATCAGTGACGGGCGCGGCGGAACCGACACAGCCACCGTGACGATCACCATCACGGCGCCGAACAGCCCACCGGTCGCGGGGGACGACACTTTCAACGGCAACTTCAACTACGTTTATATCGATTCAGTCGCAAACAATGACAGCGACCCGAACGGCGACACACTGACCTTCACGCAGACGAGCGCCGCCGCGAACGGCACAGTGAGCCTGGCGACAGATGGCAGCTTCAGCTACACGCCGAATACCGGCTTTTCTGGCACGGATACCTTCACCTATTCAGTGAGCGACGGAAACGGCGGAAGCGACACCGCAACGGTGACGATCACCATTCCGGCGAACAGCCCGCCGGTTGCGGGAGACGACACCTTCAACGGCAACTTCAACGCTGCCTATAGCAGCACCGTCGCGACCAACGACAGCGATCCCAATGGCGACACGCTGACCTATACACTTGGCACCGGCCCGACCAACGGCACCATATCGCTGAACACCAACGGCACCTTCACCTATACGCCGAACACCGGTTATTCCGGGCAGGACAGCTTCACCTATTCGATCAGTGACGGAAACGGCGGAACAGATACCGCCACCGCAACGATCACCGTGACTGGCACAGTCAACAACCCGCCGGATGCGGTGAACGATGCTTTCAATGCGACCTACAACGCTGCATTCAGCAGCACCGTCGCCACGAACGATACCGATCCGAACGGTGACACGCTGACCTACACGCTCGGCACCGGCCCGACCAACGGCACCGTGACGCTGAATACCAACGGCAGCTTCACCTATACGCCGACGCCCGGCTATTCGGGCACCGACAGCTTCACCTATTCGATTAGTGACGGCAACGGCGGCACCGACACCGCAACGGTGACCCTGACCGTTCCTGGCCCCACGAACAATCCCCCGAATGCGGTGAACGACAGCTTCGGAACCGCCTATAACACGTCGGTCTCAGGCGATGTCTGCACCAACGACACGGATGCCGACAACGATCTTTTGAGCCACACTCTCACCACCGGCCCAACCAATGGCACGGTGACACTGAACACCGACGGCACCTTCACCTACACGCCGAACACCGGCTACTCCGGCACTGACACATTCACCTACACCTCCAATGACGGCAACGGCGGCACCGACACCGCAACCGTGACCATCACCGTCGGCACCAGGCCCAATTCAGCGCCGGATGCGGTGAACGACACCGTTTCGACCAATGCCGACCAGCCATTGACGGGAACGGTGGCGACCAACGACAGCGATCCCGATAGCGACACGCTGAACTTTGCCGTCCAGATCACGCCGACCCATGGCACCGTAACGCTGAACACCAACGGCACCTTCACCTACACGCCGACGGCTGGCTATTCCGGGCAGGACAGCTTCACCTATACGGTCAACGATGGGAACGGCGGCACGGATTCGGCCGTGGTCGTGGTCTCGGTGATTGCCGTGAACGATGCGCCGGTCTTCACCACCACGGTTGCGCCGCAGGCCAATGTTGATGGCCAGGTCATCTCGCTGAACATCGGCGCGAATGTCACCGATGTCGACAGCCCGCAGCTGATCTATGCCGCCAACGGCCTGCCGCCGGGGCTTTCCATCAACCCGCTGACCGGCGTCATCACCGGCACGTTGGACCGCATGGCATCCGAAGTCGGACCGACGGAAAACGGCGTTTATCCGGTGACGGTGACGGTGGTGGATCTCGCCGGTGGCGTCACCACCCAGACCTTCACCTGGACGATCACCAACCCCGGCCCTGATGCCGTGAATGACACGGTTTCAACCGATGCGGGCGTAGCCTACACGGGTTCGGTCGCCACCAACGACCGCGATCCCGACGGCGACCCCGTGACCTTCGCGCTCGGCACAGGCCCGACCCATGGCACGGTGACGCTTGCCGGCAACGGCGCCTATACCTACACGCCCACCGGCGGCTACAATGGCCCGGACAGCTTCACCTACACGATGACGGATTCGCAAGGTGCGTCCGACACTGCGACCGTTTCGATCACGGTGGTGCCGGTGAACGGTCCGCCGGTCGTGACGGGCACCATCCCGACCCAGACCGGCACGGATCTGTCCACGCCCACGCTGGACATCTCCTCCTGCTTTGCCGATCCGCAGAACGATCCCCTGACCTTCACCGCCACCGGCCTGCCGCCGGGCCTGAGCATCAACGCCGCAACGGGCGTGATCTCCGGCACCGTCGCCCAGAATGCCGGCGTCAGCGGCCCGACGAGCAATGGCGTCTACAGCGTCGTGATCACCGCGACCGATCCATCCGGACTGAGCGTCAATCACACCTTCTCCTGGACCATCACGAATCCGGCTCCGGATGCTGTGAACGACAGCTTCAATGGTCTGTCCGGTCAGCCGGTGACCGGTACTGTCGCCACCAACGACAGCGACCCGGATGGCGATGCGACGACTTACACCATCGTCAGCGGCCCGACCGCCGGCAGCGTCGTGCTGAACACGAACGGCACGTTCACCTACTCCGGCAACCCGCTGTATTCGGGCACCGACAGCTTCGTCTACAAAGTCACCGATGCGGACGGCAGCTCGGATACCGCGACATCCACCTTCACCATCGCGCCGACAGAGATCGCACCGCCGGGCCTCAGCTGTATCATCAGCTTCGGCGATCTCAGCCATCTGCGCTCGATCCTGGGGGTGTAGCGGTCGCACAATGCACAGGACCTGCCCCGGTCCGGACAGGGTGTTGTGTGCATAAGGTTCCTGATAGAAGCCGCGCTTCTGTTCCCCTGGCCGGGCTTGTCCCGGCCAGTTGCTTTTCAAATGCTGCACTGAAGCACCCTGAAGCCGGGATCGGCCGGGGACAGGGATGGGTAAGCCCTTGGCATTCCCGAAGGCGCGCCTGCCCCGATCGTCAGGGAAATAAAAAAGCCGGGCATGTGCCCGGCTTTTTGCATGTCATCGGTTACGCACGTCAGTATTTTGTGACGACAGGATATTGCGGCACCGGACGTGGCGTCTCGCCGAAAGCCCAGCGCATACCAAGCTTCACGTCATGACTGGTCAGGCGCGTCACCCGCAGCGGCTGTCCCTGGCTGCCACACACGCAATCGATGATGTTGCTGGCGGCGTTCTTGCCAAGGTCCATGTAGCGATAGGCCATTTCCAGCGTCAGGCGATCGTTGATCGCATAGCCGGCACCGGCGGTGAGGCCCCAGGCGAAATTCGTCCGCGTCCGGTCTGCAGCATGGCCGGTTGTGGCATCGTTCAGCGTACCGGTCAGCGCGTAGGGTGCGGTATTGCTGTAGACATTGATCGTTGAACTGGATTGCGTCGTCAGGCCCGACACCTTGTTCCGGGCAATGCCGACGCTGGCGCCGACGAAGGGCGTGAAGCCGTTCCAGTTGCCGAAGTCATAATAGGCGCTGACCAGCGCCACCTGCGACGAAATGTTGCCGTCGTAATGGGTGTAGAGATCCGCCACCCGCTGGCCGCGCCCGTTGACCAGGCGCACGTTGTCGGTGGCTTTCAAATTGGCAGTTGAACGCAATTCCCACGTCGCATCCACGCGCACATTGGGCGTGAAGCGATAACCGACGCCAACCGCCACCCCGGCAGTATTGCCGATCGACTTGTTGATGAAGCTGCCACCGTTGCGTCCCAGATCATCCTGCCGCAGGCCACGGATGACATTGGCGTTCGCAGCCACATCCCCGCGCAGGTAGAAACCCGATTCCGTCGCAGGAGCAGCGGGCCGCAGCGGCGGCGGGCTGAAATCCGGCGGCGCGGGGCCTCTCAATACCTGCGCCGAAGCCGTCCCTGTCAGGACAAGCATCGCCAGCGACACACAGGAAGGAAGGAAACGTCTGCTCATGGAAGGGAAATCCGCTTGTAAACCTGATGGAAACCATAGTTTCTTGTGGTTTCTAATCGTTTAACAACGCAGTTGTTCGGTATTCGGCACGGTAAAATTCCGACCGTAGGGTGCGCCAACGCACAGGCAGAGCGGAAAAAGTCTTGCGTTTCCCCTTTGGCCCGATCCTTGAAGTAAAGACGCTTGATCAATCTTTTGAAGGCAGGATCAGCCGATGCGCGCCATTCTGAGCCATTCTGCAATCACTGTTGCCACCCTGTTGTTTCTGACGGGGACAGGGACTGCGCAGGTTCCCGCCCCGCCCGTCATCATGATCGATGGACCGGAAACCATCGTTTTCGATTCGAAAAAGGACGCCTGCGATGGCCATGACGTGCCCGACGTACCGCCGCGCCTTTATCGCGATGCCGAGGGGCGCATTCGCCTCTTTGCCCTGCATTACGAAAACCGGGCACTCCGGGGTGACAGCCTCGACAAGCTGAAGCTCGACTGCCGGGTGGTGTTTCGCGGCGCGGGCAAGTCCGACCCCGCCGCCTACGATGACAAGAGCTGGATCGCCGCCACCTGGACGCGCGACGGCAAGACGGTTTTCGGGCTCGTCCACCACGAATATCAGGCCAACAGCCATCCAGGCCGCTGCTCAAAGCCGGACTATATGTCGTGCTGGTACAACACCATTCTCGCAATCCGGTCCGATAATTCCGGCGACAGCTTTGCAAAAACACCAAAGCCGGTCGTTGCCAGCGCGCCATTTCCGCAAGAGGTGGATCAGGGCCGGCATCGCGGCTTCTTCAATCCCACGAACATCGTCACCGATGGCGTGTGGCACTACATGATCGCTGCGACGACCGGCTGGATTGGCCAACCTTCCGGCGCCTGTCTGTTCCGCACAGACAACCTCGCCGATTCCACCGCCTGGCGCGCCTATGATGGCACCGGTTTTACGATTCGATATGGCGATCCGACCCGCGAAAAGACCGTTCCCGGCCCGGCATGCCTTACGCTGACGCCCTTCCCCGCGCCGGTTGGTTCATTGACCCGCCATACGCCTTCCGGCCAGTGGATCGCGGTTTATCAGGCGCAGAAGGATGACCGCCGCTTTCCCGTCTCCGGCATTTATGCCGCCGCCTCGAAGGATCTGAAAAGCTGGAGCGCGCCGCGCCTCATCCTGCCCACCCGCACGCTCTACGACGACCCGTGCGGCGCGGGCGTCCTCAATTCCTACCCGACGCTGATCGACCCGCAGGCTACGACGCGCAATTTCGAGGATACGGGCGAAACCGCAGACCTCTACCTTTCACGCCTGCGGGTGGAGGGCTGCAAGCACACCTCGGACCGCACGCTCGTGAAAGTCAGGGTCCGCATCGCGGTACGCTAGCACCTATGTCCTCACCCGCGCGCCGGTCATCAGATTGGTCTTGAGCGCCAGCGAGGCCACGAGCACGGCGAGCGTCACCACACTGATCATGATGGTGGAGATGGCGTTGATCTCCGGCGTCACGCCGAGCCGCACCTGGCTGTAGATGCGCATCGGCAGCGTGCTGGAGCCGGGGCCGGAGGTAAAGCTGGCGATCACCAGATCATCAAATGACAGCACGAACGACAGGATCCAGCCTGACGCCACCGCCGGCGCAATGTTGGGCAGCGTGACCAGAAAGAAGGTTGCGCGCGGGGTCGCGCCCAGATCCATCGCCGCCTCCTCGATCGACCGGTCGAACCCCGCCAGCCTCGACTGTACAATCACCGTTACAAAGCACATCGCAAACGAGGTGTGCGCGATCACGATGGTCCAGAAGCCGCGATCCACCCCCAGCGCCACGAAAAACAGCAGCAGCGACAGGCCCGTAATGATCTCCGGCATCACCAGCGTGCCATAGGTCATGCCCGCGAGCAGCATCCGCCCGCGAAAGGCGCCATGCCGGTGCAGCGCCATCGCCGCCATGGTGCCGAGGATCGTCGCCAGCGTTGCCGTCACCGCGCCGATGACAAGCGAAAGCACCGCTGAATCCATCAACGCCTTGTTGGCAAGAAGGCCGCGATACCATTGCGTTGAAAAGCCGCCCCAGACCGTCACCAGCCGCGAGGCGTTGAAGGAATAGAGGACGAGCAGGAGGATCGGCAGATAGAGAAAGCCGAGCACCAGCGCGAGCCGGGCAACATCGAACCGCGCCATACGCCCCGCCGCCATCACGCCACCCTCGCCCGTTGACGCCAGAGGATCGGCACCAGCACGATAAGTAGCAGCAGGATGGCCATGGCCGAGGCAAGTGGCCAGTCGCGGTTGGCGAAGAATTCCGTCCAGAGCACGCGGCCGATCATCAGCGTTTCCGCCCCGCCCAGCAGATCGGGTACGACGAATTCACCGAGCGCAGGGATGAACACCAGCGCCGAGCCCGCCGCAATCGCCGGCGCGATAACCGGCGCCGTCACCAGAAAAAAGGCCTTCGTGGGCGTGGCGCCGAGATCCTGCGCCGCTTCCGTCAGGCTGGCATCGAAAGCCTCAAGGCTTGCATAGAGCGGCAGCACCATGAACGGCAGGTAGGAGTAGACGATACCGATGATCACCGCCGTCTCCGTGTGCAGGATGACGAGCGGTTCCGAGATCAGGCCAAGGCCCATCAGCGCACCGTTCAGCAAGCCTTCGGGCTTGAGAATCATCATCCAGGCATAGGCGCGGATCAGAAAACTTGTCAGGAACGGCAGGACCACCAACGTCACCAGCCAGGGCTGCCAATGACGCGGGGCGCGGGCCATCGGCAATGCGATCGTCAGCCCCAGCACCAGCGCCAGCAGCGTGGACAACAGCGCAACCCGGAGCGATGTGCCATAGGCGCCCCAAAGAAGATCATCGGCAAAAACCGTCGTGAAATTGGCTGTCGAAAGCTTGCCGAGCGCCGCAACAAATGCATCCCATCCGGCAGCGGCATTGAAATGCGGCAGATAGGGCGGCAGCGCCACCGCGCTTTCCGAAAGGCTGATCTTGAAGACGATCAGGAACGGGAACAGGAAAAACAGGATGAGCCAGAGCAGCGGCACCAGCCGCACAATCGCCGAGCCCTGCCCCGCCCGGCTCATTCGGCCAGCACCACGGCAGCATCCGGCGCAAAGGACAGCATCACGCCCTCACCCACCGAAAAACCGCGCGATTGCCGCGTGTTGGCAACTGAAACGCGGATAATCGCCCCGTTTTGCAGGCGAAACCGGCAAAGCGTACCACCGCCGAGATACACGCTGTCCTCGAAGGTCGCGGCAAGGTGGTTCAGCCCCGGAGCAGCGCCGACAACCAGCCCTTCCGGGCGGATGGCGATGGTGACGGGCGCCCCCTCCTCACTCCGAATCATACTGACATTCAGCACACGATCAATGCCAGGAACCGCGATTCCAGCCGGGCCGGCCACCGTGCCGTTGAGGATATTCACGTCGCCGACAAACTCCGCGACATAGCGCGTCCGGGGTGCGTTATAGACTTCGGCGGGCGGGCCCACCTGCGCGAGTTGCCCCTTCTGCATGACACCGATGCGGCTCGCAAGCGACATCGCCTCATCCTGATCATGGGTGACGATGATGAACGTCAGCCCCAGCCGGCGCTGGATGTCTTTCAGTTCAAACTGGGTTTCCTCGCGGAGTTTCTTGTCGAGCGCCGCGAGCGGCTCGTCGAGCAGCAACACGCGCGGACGTTTTGCCAGGGCCCTCGCAAGGGCGACGCGCTGACGCTGCCCGCCCGAGAGTTCATGCGGCTTGCGCGTCTCCAATCCTTGCAACCGGGCAAGACGCATCATCTCCGCCACCCGCTCGGCCAGAACCGCACCGGACATGCCCTCGCGCTTCAGCCCGAAGGCGATGTTACCGGCAACGGTGAGATGCGGAAACAGCGCATAGGACTGGAACATCATGTTGACTGGCCGCAGATGCGGCGGCACCGCCGTAATATCCGCGCCATCCAGCAGTATCCGCCCGGCATCCGGTGTCTCGAAGCCCGCGAGCATCCTCAACAGCGTGGTCTTGCCACAGCCGGAGGGGCCGAGCAGCGCAAAAAATTCGCCCGTCTCAACGTCCAGCGAAAGATCATCAACCGCCGTAAACGCCCCGAAGCGCCGCGTCACCCCCTCCACGCGGATCAGCGGCGCGCGGCCAGTGTTCTCCCCCGCCATGGCCCGTCAACTCGTTTCCCTGAGCGCCGACTGGATGCGATCACGCATGACCTGCGGCTGCTTGATGACGAGGGCACCGCGCGTCTTTTCGGTGATCCCCTCGCCCGTCATGTTCGAGAGTTCCCGCGTCACCTGCTCGCGCCGACAACCAACCCGCCCCGCCAGCACATGGTGGAACGGTGGCGGCGAAACCACCCGTTCCTGCGGATTGCTGGCGCGCGGCTGTGACTGCCGCAACAGTTCTGCATAGAGCCTGTGGCGAACATCCAGAACCGTATGCTGGATCACGCGCTCGTTGAGGTCGCGCACGCGGCTGGCGAGCAGTCGCAACAGCTTGTCACACACCACATTTGAAGAAAAAACCATCTCGCGGAACACCGGCGCCGGCACAATGCACATCTCGCATTTGGTGAGCGCGGTCACATTGGCCGAACGCGGGGTGCTGTCGATCGCGGCCAACTCGCCGAAATAGGCACCGGCGTGCATGTCGTTGAGAATGACTTCCTTGCCGCCGGGCGTGCGCACGAGAATGCGCACCTCGCCCGCGATGATGAAATAGACATCCCCTGTTGTGTCCTCGAAATCGAGCAACACATGCCCTTCATCGAACTTCCGCCAGGTACAACGCCGCTCGAACCGTTCAAGGTCGAGGTCGTTCGCATCCCGGAAAAAGGGAATGGTGGCCAGCGATTGCATAGTTATGGTCCTGCCTCCCGTTTCGCCTTGCAGGCGCGTCATTTTGCCATGAAGCCCGATTCCATGAAAGCGCTGTCAAAGTATGTGGATGCGTCATTTTGATGATGCACACCCCGGTCCGGATTTTCAGAATAACCCACTACCCGATCTCCCCGCCAACGCCTATCCTCATGCAAACACCACGGAGAACACGATGCCGGTCCATCGCCTCGATGCCGCAAGCCCCGAACTGCCGCCCGCCGGCGATCACTGGATTGCCCCCGATGCGCAGGTCATCGGCAAGGTGCGGCTCAGGAAGGATGCCGGCATCTGGTTCGGCGCCGTTCTGCGCGGTGATAACGAATGGATCGAGATCGGCGAAGGCTCGAACGTGCAGGAGCATTCCATGCTGCACACCGACATGGGTTTTCCGCTGACGGTTGGAAAGAACTGCACCATCGGCCACCGCGCCATCCTTCATGGCTGCACCGTGGGCGATAATACGCTGATCGGCATGGGTGCCATCGTGCTGAATGGCGCGAAAATCGGCAACAACTGTCTTGTCGGCGCCGGCGCGCTGGTGACGGAAGGCAAGAGTTTCCCGGATAATTCGCTGATCGTCGGCGTGCCGGCAAAAGCCATCCGCATGCTCGATGAAACAGCGATTGCGGGCCTCACGGCCTCGGCCCGCAACTATGTCGCAAACTGGAAGCGGTTTGCGGCGGGCCTGAAACCCGCCTGATGACCGAACCGCTCCTGCCAATGATCAACCCTTGTTGGCCATCGCGTTGCGGATAAGACCGACAATCGCCATGACAATCGCGCCGCCGACGCCACCGCCGGCGAACTGACCAACCAGCCCCTGCGCCAGCATCGGCAGAACAGCAGACAGGATCGAGCCGCCCAATCCGCCGCCAACGATGCCGGCCAGCGAGTTGCCGACCGTGCCGAGGCTGAGGTTCTTCAAAACCGCACCGGCGGCATTACCACCGAGAGCGCCGGCAATCAGCTGAATGATGAGACCTTCCATGTGCTTAACTCCCCTCGTTCGATTGAAGGCGTTAGAAGGACTCAACTTTCGTCGAATAACAAGTTAAAATACTCAAATTGAGAATTATCTTGTGGAGCGTTTGCCTTCGGCAATCCTGACGAGATCGGACAAAAGGCGCCGTGTTTCGGTGAGGCGGCGAGCGGTCTGCTCGAAATCGCCGGAGAAAACGACGCGCATGTCGGGCCGAACCTTGGCGGTCGTGCCCTTCTCCTGCACATAGCGCACAAGCCCGGCGGGATTGGCAAAAGCCTGCCCCCGGAACTGCACGATGATGCCGCGCGGACCCGCTTCCACTTTGTCGATATTGGCGCGGCGGCAGAGCGCCTTGATCGCGACGATCTTCATCAACTGCTCAACCTCGTCGGGCAGCGGACCGAATCGGTCGATCATTTCGGCAGCGAACCCATTGATGTCCTGATCGGTGTCGAGCGTCGAAAGCCGGCGGTAAAGCCCCATGCGCAGATCAAGATCTTCGATGTAGCTCTCGGGAATGAGCACCGGCGCACCGATCGCGATGGTGGGCGACCACTGCTCCTCTTCCTCCTCCTCGATGCCCGCCTTCAACGCCGCCACCGCTTCTTCCAACATCTGCTGGTAAAGTTCGTAACCGACTTCGCGGATATGGCCGGACTGTTCCTCGCCCAGAAGGTTTCCGGCGCCGCGAATATCGAGATCGTGGCTGGCAAGCTGGAAGCCCGCGCCGAGACTGTCGAGCGATTGCAGCACCTTCAGCCGCCGTTCGGCCTGCGGGCTCACCGGCTTTTTGACCGGCACGGTGAAGATCGCATAGGCACGAGTCTTCGAGCGGCCCACGCGTCCGCGCAATTGGTAAAGTGCGGCCAGACCGAACATGTCGGCGCGGTGGACGATCAACGTGTTGGCGGTGGGAATATCGAGCCCGGATTCGACGATGGTCGTCGAAAGCAGCACGTCGAACTTTCCGTCGTAGAAGTCGCTCATCACCTGTTCGAGGTCGGAGGCAGCCATCTGGCCATGACCCACGACCACCTTCACTTCGGGCACATGGCTTTCGAGGAAGGCTTTGACGTCCGCGATGTCCTCGATTCTCGGACAGACATAGAAGGACTGGCCGCCACGATAGCGCTCACGCAAAAGCGCCTCGCGCACCACGAGTTCGTCAAAGGGTGTCACGAACGTGCGCACCGCGAGGCGATCCACCGGCGGGGTGGCGATAATCGAAAGTTCGCGCACGCCGGTCAGCGCCAGTTGCAGCGTGCGCGGAATCGGCGTCGCCGATAGCGTCAGTACATGCACTTCGGCGCGCAGGTCCTTCAGCCGTTCCTTGTGCGCAACGCCGAAATGCTGCTCCTCATCGACGATCAGCAGGCCGAGATCCTTGAACTTGATCGTCTTTCCGAGCAACGCATGGGTGCCAACCACGATATCGAGTGTACCGGCAGCCAGTTCATCGCGCGATTTCTTGAGATCGCCGGAGGGCACAAGGCGCGACATCTGCGCAATGCGGATCGGCAGGCCTTTGAAGCGTTCGGCGAAGGTCCGGAAATGCTGACGGGCGAGCAGCGTCGTCGGCACCACTACGGCCACCTGCTGACCGGCCATCGCCGCTACAAAAGCCGCCCGGAGCGCGACCTCGGTCTTGCCAAAGCCGACATCGCCGCAGACCAGCCGGTCCATCGGCCGCCCCTTGGCAAGGTCGGTGAGCGTCGCGTCGATGGCGTCCAGCTGGTCGTCCGTCTCGGTGTAGGGAAAGCGCGCGACAAACTCGTCATAGGCATGGGCCGGCGTCGGAAATTTCGGCGCCTCACGCATTTGCCGGGCGGCGGCGATTTTGATGAGCGCCTTCGCCATGTCGCGGATGCGCTTCTTCAGCTTGGCCTTGCGCGCCTGCCAGGCCGGACCGCCCAGCCGGTCTAGCTGAACTTCGGTATCCTCCGACCCGTAACGCGACAGAAGCTCGATATTCTCCACCGGCAGGAACAGCTTGTCGCCGCCGTGATAGTGGATTTCGAGGCAATCATGCGGCGCGCCGGACACGTCGATGGTTTTCAACCCGACAAAACGCCCGATGCCATGATCGACATGGACGACAACATCGCCGACCGAAAGGCTCGACACCTCGGCGATGAAATCCTTCGGGCGCTTGGACGAGCGCTGCGGGCGGCTGAGCCGTTCGCCCAGAATGTCCTGCTCGGAGATAATGGCGAAATCGGGCGTTTCGAAGCCCTGCTCCAGCCCCAGCACGGCCAGCGCCGTCTCATGGGTATTGAAGGCCATCGCCTCACGGAACGAGCGTGCATTCTTCGCGCCCTTGAGGCCGTGATCGTCCAGAACGCCTGCGTTGCGCTGGCGGGCGCCATCGGTGAAGGAGGCGATGATCGTGCGCTTGCCCGCCTTCTGCACGGCACGGATATGCTGTACCACCGCATCGAACACGTTGGCGTTTTCATTCGCACGTTCGGCGGCGAAGGAATGGCCGGTGCGGGCCTGAAGATCGACTACCCAGCGCGCGCCGCCATCCGGCAGGGCAAAGGGGGTGAGGTGAATGGTTGCGGGCGCGTCCGCAATCTCCTGCCATTGCTTTTGCGACAGATAGAGCGCATCGGTCGGCAGCGGGCGATAGGGCGCGCCCGTGGCCTTCCCGCTTTCAAGCGCGGATTTCCGCGCCTCCTGATAGTCGCTGATCTGCTTCAACCGCTCGTCCGCGGCAGTGTCCGCCTGCGAATCGATGAGCAACATCGCGCCGGGCACGTAGTCGGCCAGCGTATCCATCCGATCGTGGAACAGCGGCAGCCAGTGCTCCATGCCCGGGAAGCGCCGTCCTTCCGAAATCGCCTCGTAGAGCGAATCCCCGCGCTGCGCCGCGCCGAACCGCGCCACATAGCTCTGCCGGAAACGGCGGATCGCCTCCGAGGTGAGCTGGAATTCCGTCATCGGCACAAGGTCAAGCGCTGCGATGGGGTGGGTTGAGCGCTGCGTCTCGGGATCGAAGCCCTTGATCGTCTCCAGAACGTCGCCGAAGAGATCAAGCCGCACCGGCCCAAGCGGCCCCGGCGGATAGAGATCGACGATGCCGCCACGCACGGCATATTCGCCAACGTCGCGCACTGTGCTCGAACGGGTAAACCCGTTGATTTCAAGCCAGTTCGACAGATCCGATGTATCGACCGCATTCCCCGGCGCCGCCGAAAGACTTTCTTTCGACACCCAGCTGATCGGCGGCAGACGCTGAAGCAGCGCGTTGATCGACGTCACAACCACGCGGGGCCGATCCCCCCCGCGCGAACGGACAAGGCGCGAGAGCGTCGTCATGCGCCGCGCCACCACCGGCGCATTGGGCGAGGCGCGATCATAGGGCTGGCAATCCCAGGCGGGCAG
>JAIUNP010000030.1 GCA_020161975.1 Pseudomonadota bacterium | reverse complement strand
GTGGTGCAGGTTCTTGATCTGCGCCCGGGTGGAGACACGCAGCTTCGCATCGAGGTTCGAGAGCGGCTCGTCCATGAGAAAGACTTTCGGCTTGCGCACGATGGCGCGCGCGAGCGCCACCCTCTGCCGCTGACCACCCGAAAGGGCCGCCGGTTTGCGGTCGAGCAGCTCTGTGAGTTCCACCGTCTTGGCCGCGCGCATCACGCGGTCATGGTGATCGGCTTCGGGAATCTTCCGTACCTTCAGGGGAAAGCGGATGTTCTCGTAAACGGTCATGGTCGGGTAAAGACCGTAGGACTGGAACACCATGGCGATGTCGCGATCCTTGGGATCGAGATGGTTCACAAGCCGGTCGCCGATGCGGACCTCCCCCTCCGACACATCCTCAAGACCGGCGATCATGCGCATGGTCGTGGTCTTGCCGCAGCCCGAGGGGCCGAGTAGCACGAGAAACTCGCCATCCGCGATGTGCAGGTTGAAGCTCTTGACGACGGTGACCGCGCCCCAACGCTTGGACAGGTTGATGAGCTGAATATCAGCCATGGCTTACCCCTTCACCGCGCCGGCCGTGAGCCCGGAGACGATCTGGCGCTGGAAGAACATCACCAGCAGAAAGAGCGGCGCCGTCACCGACACCACCGAGGAGACCGCGAACATCACATTGCCCTCGGTCTGCGTGGTTCCGAGGAAACTCGCGATCTTCGGGATCATCGTCTGGTTCTGCTTGGAGAGCAGCATCGAGGTCACGACGAAATCATTGTATGCGAGCAGAAAGGAAAAGAGCCCAGTGGTGATCACCCCGGGCCACATCACCGGAATGATCACATAGCGGAAGGCCTGGAAGGGTGTGCATCCATCGACCCGTGCGCTCTCATCCAGATCCTTCGGTATGTTTCGGAAGAAAGCCGTGAGCATCCACAGGGTGAAGGGCTGGTTGATGGCCACGAGCGCGATGATCGCCGTGGGCAGGTGCCCCCAGAGGTTCCACTGGTAGAAAGGCAGAAGATAGCCCGAAACGAGCGTCAGCGGCGGCATGGCGCGGAAGACCAATGCCAGCAACAGCAGCCAGAAGGCATAGCGGTAGGTCGAGCGGCTGAGCGCATAGCCCCCCAGCGTGCCGAAGGTGAGCGAAACCACCACCACGCAAACCACGACGACAAGTGAGTTCAGCGCCGCCCGCCAGAATTCTTCCTGCACCCAGGCGCCATAATAGCCGGCACCGGTGAAGGCGCTGCCGTGTTCCAGCCGGGTCAGCGGGCCGAACAACGCGTTCTGCCAGCTCGCTTTGGAGAAGAAATCGCCTTCCACCTTGAAACTGCCCCAGAGCGTCCAGGCAAAGGGGAAGATCGCAATCACGAGCCAGAGGATCAGGAACCCGCTGAGAATCAGGCTCAGGGTCACGGGGCGCTTCTGGGCAACCGCAGTCATGGTTTCCTCCTCACGCCTTGCCGAACTGGCGCCAGGTGCGCACCAGAACGGGGGACAAAAGAACCAGCACGCCGGCGATCGTCAGCACCGACGTCGCTGCCGCTGAGGAGAGAAGCCGCGTCTCTCCGCCGAGATCGGAATAGATGAAATAGGAGAGCGACTGCGCATGTGCGGCGGCATTGAAGCTGACGATCGGCTCGAAAACCCGGAAATTGTCCATGATCTTGATGAGAAACATGAACACCGTCAGCGGCATCAGATGCGGCAGCACGATGTAGCGGATGCGATGCCAGCGCGTCGCGCCATCGAGCATCGCGCTTTCCAGCGAATCCTGCGGCACGGTCTGCAAGCCGGCATAGTAGACGACAAAGGCGAAGGGCGCGGTGGACCAGGTGCCATAGACGATCAACATGATCCAGGTGAGCGTTGTCGAGGCCTTCAGCGACAGGTTGGGGTCATTGGCGAGCCACTGGACCGCCGCCCCGATGATCCCGCGGGAATCGACCATCCAGAACAGGATGAGCGCACCGATCAGCGGTGTCACAATCATCGGCAGCAGCGAGAAGAAGATCACCGGTCCGCGAAAGAGCCTTGGAATGGCATTGACGGCCAAAGCCACCACAAAGCCGAGCAGGATGGAAAGCGGCGTCACGAACACCATGTAGGTGAGCGTGAAGACAAGCGCGCGGTAGAAGGGCAGGTTCATCAGCCGCGCAAAGAAATCACCGGCCCCCGTCGCCTGGTTCCAGGCCTCGCCGATCTCAGAAAAGGCAAGATGCGAGCGGTCCCGATAGATATCCAGCCCCACAAACCGGCCCTGCGGCTTCTCTTCGCGCAGCCTCTCCGTGGCGGCTTGATCGATCACAGTGGATTTCGTGCAGCCAAACGGCGTGCAATTCTCCACCTCAACCACCACGCGATCATGCGGGGCATGAACGGACTGGATCAGCACTGAGACAATCGGCAGCGCGATGAACAGCAGCATCGCGGTCGCCGTGGGTAGGAAGAAGCGCAGGAAAGTCGCGTGTTTCATGCCTCCCCCTTCACGCCAGCTTTGGCGCGGTCATAGTGGTCCGGGCGCCATCCGGAGATGGCCGAAGAAAGCGGTGAATGGTGGCGATGGCGGCCAAACCCGCCATCGCACGCGCTACGGGCTTACTTCAGGAAGCCCTTTTCCTTCGCAGCCGTGGTGTAAGCCTTTTCGATATCCGCAAGCGTCGTCTCCGCATCCTTGCGTCCTTGCAGGAAGGGCGCGATGCCCTCGCCGAGCGCAGTGTGCAGAAGCCCCATGTACGGCAGCATCGGATAGGGCTTTGCGCCCATGGCCATGGTCTGCATCACGCCCTGGTTCACCGGCGCAGGCTTATAGCCGGCAATCATCCACACCGCCTGGCCCATGGTCTCGTCATTGAGGATCGAGGGCGAAATCCCGTTCTTCAGGGCAAGGAACGTGGCACGGGCATCCTCATCAGAGATGTTGCGCGCCACGGTCCAGCCATCCCACCAGAGCGTGGTGGCCGGAATCTTGCCCCCGCCCACCGTCATCGGGGCCCCGACCATGGTGTTTTCGGCGACCTTGGGATCATTACCTTCCTTGACCATCAGCACGCCGGTTCGCGAACCCCACATGTTCATCATCGCGAGATTGCCCGATTTCCATTCGGCGTTCGTCTCGTTGTTGTCATGCGTCAGGAAATCAGGATGCATGAGCTCGGTCAGCGCCTTCATGGTGTTCAACGCCGCGATGCCGCGCGGATTGTTGATGGCCACCTCAGCCGTTCCCGGCTTGAAGAAATCGGCGCCATAGCCGGTGTACATATTCACAAATTCCTCGCCGAGCGCCCAGCCCGACTTGTACGCTCCACCGATCGGGTGCTTCAGGATACCGCGCTCGCGGATCTGCTTGCCGATGCGGATCATGTCTTCATAGGTTTTCGGCGGCTCGGCCCCGACCTGCGACAGAATATCCTTCCGGTAGACGAGGTGTTGGGCATTGGCCATGAAGGCAACAGCCATCACCTTGCCATCGATGGTGATGAGCTGGTTCTTCGGGATGTCCTTGCCGTCGGCTGCCACGAGCGCATCGAGCGGGCGGATGACGTTCTCGTTCATCAGCGCAACGATCGACGATGTGGCAATAATGGCAGCGGTATATTCCGCCGGGTTGCCCTGCATACCGGGCAGGTTGATGCGCTGGTGCGTGGAGGTCAGGTTCGACTTCACAGTAAGCGTGCCTGTCTGGCACTTCGCGGCGTTTGCGGCGACGGTCTTGATGGCCGGGAATTCGTTGCCGACGATGTTCACGCGGCCACTGGTAACGCCGCAGTTCACCTGCGCCTGCGCCGTGCCTGCCGCGAGCAATGCGGCCAGCGTCAGAGCCGTCTTCATGGTCCTCATCATGCGTCCAATCCCCCCTGTGGCATTGCTGACCGTTCTCAACCCCTCGGCCACGTTCCATCTGCAGCCAGATTAAGGGCATGCAAGCATGCTCTGCAATCGTATGCAACAACAATCTTGAATACGATTGCAAAATGGGGAACAGTGCCTCCGCGCGGCATGGTGCCCGCTGCTTTTCCTGTTTTGTCCGCCACCCGGGGATATGCCGCATGGTTCCTGATTTCGCCCCTCTCGCCTCGCCTGATGCAGCCTTGCGCCAGCGCGTTCACCAGCGACTGACAGCGCTTGCAGAATCGCGCGAGAGCAGCATCGGGCAGGCGATGTCCGCCCTGGCCATCAACGATGCGGCCTGGCGCATCGCGCATCCGATCAACGCCTGCGCGAGCTCGGCGGAAGCCCTTGCCAAAGCCTTCGCCCCCCTCAAGAAGGCCTGCCCGGACCTTGAACGACGCGACGTGATTTTCGTCGGCGGCAGCTACCAGAACCGCCGGTACCTCGCGGCAGTCGGCCATTACTGTGGTACGATGCGCAGCGACTGGCTTGGCCTGCCCGCCACCAATCGGCCGATCTACCTGCGTTACGGCGAGGTTTACGAAGTTGATGTCGAAGGGGCCGTGGTGCAGGCAAACCTTCTCTGGGATGTACTCGACGTGATGCGGCAGGTCGGCCTTTGGCCCATCGCACAGCCACTGGGAAGCCCGGAAATGTGGCCCGCCCCGCTGACGGCGGACGGTGTGCGATTTACGACCTCCGATGCACCGCAATCCGTTGAAAGCATTGCCCAGACACTCGCCATGCACCGTTCGCTCGCCGAGTTCGACGACCGGCAGCGGCTCAACCGCGAGGGCCTCATTGCCATGCCGCAAAAGGAATACTGGCACCCGAAAATGATGTGGTATGGCCCGGCGGGCATCGGCACCACGCGCGGGCTCGATGGTTTTGTCGACGGACACCAGCTGCCCTTCCGCATTGCCTTTGCGCGACCGCAGGGCACATTCGCCGAGGTTCAGGCGGAAAAGGCCCGTCATGGCGCCGGCCACTACATTCGCATCGGCGACGGGCCCTATTCGGTCACGGGCGGCTGGCCATCCGTCTATGCCATGCACACCGGCGGCGGATTCTGCGGTCTGCCGCCGAGCGGCAAACCCGTCTTCATGCGGGTGATGGATTTCTATCTGCACCATGAAGGCCTGATCCGCGAGAACTGGGTCCCGCTCGATATGCTGCATTTGATGATGCAAATGGGCTTTGATGCGCTCGGTCGCGTCCATGAGGTGCTGCGGCGCTGATGGGCGCCTCCGGCACCGGACACGGCGCCGGCCCCGCAGCAGGCAACGCTGAGACCGCTCAACTTATCATTTTGCCGCCTGAATTAATATCATTTGGTGACTTTATCTTATGGCCCAACCCGCGCAGTCTCAGGGCAACATAGGAGCGCGCAAGGTCATGAAATACAAGAAGTCCGAAGCTAAATCCCATGCTCTGGCCACGATGAAGGGCATCTGGGCGGCGGCTTTGACCCCGTTCACCGCATCCGGCGCCATCAACGAGGAGGGTGTCCTCTCCAACTACCGCCATTGGATCGATGACCTGAAGATTGACGGCTTCTTCGTCGCCGGCAAGCAGGGCGAGTTCTTTTCGATGTCGCTCGACGAGCGCAAGCGTGCCTTCGATCTTGCGGTCAAAGCCTGCGCCGGCAAGGCACAGACGATCATGTCCTGTTCGGATCAGAACATGGATACTGTGATCGAACTGGCGCGCTATGCCCAGAACTGTGGTGCCGACTACATCGTCGTCCACGCGCCGATCCTGCATTTCCACAAGAAGCAGGACGAGACGCTGATGAACTATTACCGCACGGTCTGCGGTGCAGTGGATATCGGCGTCGCGCTGTGGAGCCATCCGGACTCGGGCTATCTGATGAGCCCGGAACTCTGCAACCGCCTTGCCGACATCGAGAACGTCGTGGCGATCAAATATTCCGTGCCGCGCGAGATGTACAAGGAACTGCATCGCCTCGCTTCCGACCGCATCATCGTCTCGACCGCTTCGGAAGAGGAGTGGCTGGACAACATCGAAGAGATGAACTGGCGGCTCTATCTGTGCTCGTCGCCGCCCTACCTGATCCAGAGCAAGAATGACCGTCGGATGCGCGAATACACCGACCTCGCATTCGCTGGAAAATTCACCGAAGCACGCAAGGTCCGCGACTCGCTCGAACCGGTGCGCCATGCGCTGAAATCGACGCGCCCGCCGGAAAAGCCGCATTCGCATCAGAAGTACTGGCAGGGCTTGCTCGGCCAGGTGGGCGGGCATGTCCGCACGCCGCTGCTTGAGCTGACCGAGGCCGAAAAGGCCGCGACCAAGGCGGCCTTCGAGACCTGCGGCCTGAAACGCTGAATGGAGCAGGCCGGCCCGGGAACCGGCGGTCTGCAATCGGATTGGCTTGTACGGCAGCGCACCGGTGCCGACAGCAAAGGAAGAGGACGTCATCGCCGGTCCGCACCAGGCGTATGTGGGACCGGCGGTGATGGGGGAGACCTGATGACGTTCGAAATGCGTGATGAGGTCAAGACGGTTGCGCCCGCAGCGGCGCAGGCGGGATAATCAACGGATGAGTACTCTAGGAGGACAGACCATGGGACGTCTCAAGGCTTTCAATTTCCAGAAATGGATTGCTGAGAACGAGCATCTGCTCAAGCCGCCGGTCAACAACCAGCAGATCTGGAAGGATGCCGACCTGATGGTGACAGTCGTCGGCGGCCCCAATGAGCGCGCCGACTTCCACGACGATCCGGTGGAGGAGTTCTTCTACCAGATGAAGGGCGACATGGTGCTCAAGGTCATCGACAATGGCGAGCACTATGACATTCCGATCCGCGAGGGCGAGATTTTCATGCTGCCGGCGCATGTGCGCCACTCACCGCAGCGTCCGCAGGAAGGATCGATCGGCCTTGTGATCGAATCGCCGCGCCCTGAAGGCGCGCTCGATGCCATCGAGTGGTACTGCTTCGAGTGCAAGGGGCTGGTTGCGCGCGCCGAGAAGGATCTCGAGTCGATCGTTGATGATCTGCCGCCGATCTACGAGGCGTTCTACAACAACGAAGCTGCCCGTAAATGCCCGCATTGCGGTGCCCTTCACCCCGGCAAGACCCCACCCAAGGGCTGGGTCAAGCTCTGAGCCACGCAACCTTGCCAATCCGTTGATCAGGATGCATCCCATGTCCCCACTGTCCCCGCCCGGCACTCACACGGCAACGCCTTCGGGTGCGCCCATTGCGCCGCTGCGGGTGGCATTGATCGGTTGGGGTGCCATTGCCCGGCGGTTTGTCGAGCTTCTGGCGGAGCGGAACGGGCAGCGCGTGACGATCTGCGCTGTCTGTCTGCCCGCCGGGGTTCCGGCGGAGGATATTCCGCACGGTGCCTCTGTCGTCACCGAGCCGGCGGGGCTTGCCACAGCCCGGCCGGAGATCGTGATCGAAATGGCCGGCCGCGGCGCGGTGGCCCAGTGGGGTGAGGCCGCCCTCACCCACGCGCGGGCCTTTGTGGCCGCCTCGACCAGCGCCTTTACCGATGACGCCTTGCTGGCGCGGCTGGTGAAGACCGCTGAGGATCAGGGCAGCCAGTTGGTCATTCCCCCCGGCGCAGTCGGCGGGATCGGTGCCCTGGTCTCCGCCTCCGCACTCGCGCTCGACGAAGTGTGCCACAGCATCGTCAAGCCGCCCGGCGCCTGGCGCGGCACGGCCGCGGAAACGCTCGTCGATCTTGGCGCGCTGACCGAGGCAACGGCCTTTTTCAACGGAACCGCGCGCGAGGCCGCGCAGCAGTATCCGCAGAATGCCAATGTCACGATCATCACGGCACTGGCCGGTGTTGGCCTTGACCAGACCCGCGTCATGATGGTGGCCGACCCTGCCACGACCCGCAATCAGCATATCATTCACGCCAGCGGCGACTTCGGTGTCCTCGACTTCACCATTCAGGCCCGTCCGCTGGCAAGCAATCCGAAATCATCGGAAATGACGGCCCTGGGCCTCGTCCGCTTTGTCGAAAACCGCTTTCGTCCCCTCGTGCGCTGAAACCCCCGGAGCAAATTTATCATGTCGGCTTATCCCGAAATCAGGCTTTACATCGGTGGTCACTGGCGCAAGACCGCAGAGACCCTGCCGATCCTCAACCCGGCGGACGAGACGGTCCTCGGCCAGTGCCCCGTCGCCACCACCGCCGATCTTGACGATGCGCTGGAGGCGGCGGCGAAGGGCTTTGCGCTGTGGAGCCGCACCTCGCCGCACAAGCGGGCGGCGGTTCTCCTCAAGGCTGCCGCGCTGATGCGCGAGCGGCAGGAGGAGATCGCCCAGTCGATCACACGCGAGCACGGCAAGCCCATCGCGCAAGCACGGCTTGAGGTGATCCGCGGCTGCGAGTTTTTCGAATGGGATGCGGGCGAAGCGACCCGCATCTATGGCCGGGTGATCCCCAGCGAACCGGGCATCCGCTATATCGTCCACCACCAGCCCATCGGCACGGTTGCAGCCTTCTCGCCGTGGAATTTCCCGATGAGCCAGCCCTGCCGCAAGATTGCAGGAGCGATTGCCTCCGGCTGTTCGATCATCATCAAGGCAGCGGAGGAGACCCCGGCAGGAGCAGTGCACATTGCCAACGCGCTGCATGATGCCGGCCTGCCACCGGGCGTCTTCAACCTCGTTTTTGGCGTCCCTGCCGATATTTCAAGCTATCTCATTCCGCGCCAGCCTGTGCGGATGGTGGCCTTCACCGGCTCCACTGCTGTCGGCAAGTGGCTGACCGAACGCGCGGCTCGCGTCATGAAACCCGTGCTGATGGAACTGGGCGGCCATGCGCCTGTCGTTGTCTGTGACGATGTAGACCCCGTCGAGGCCGCGCGCATTTCCGTCATTCGCAAATCGCGCAACCAGGGTCAGGTCTGCACCTCGCCGACGCGGTTTTTCGTGATGAAGGATCTCTACAAGTCCTTCTGCACCGAGTTTGTCGAACGCGCCAAGGCTATCCGCATCGGCAATGGCCTTGATCCCGAAACGCAGATGGGGCCGGTCGCGAACGACCGGCGTCTGGCGGCGCTGGAAGTGCTGACGGCAGATGCCCGCGCCAAGGGCGCCAAGGTGCTGACCGGTGGCGAACGGGTCGGCAATCGGGGCTACTTCTACCCGGTCACGGTGCTTGCGGATTTGCCCGACGATGCGCGCGCGCTCACGGAAGAACCGTTCGGTCCGATGGCGCTGATCAATCCGGTCAATTCGCTGGAAGAAGCGATTGAGAAGGCAAACTCTCTGCCCTTCGGGCTGGCGGCCTATGCCTTCACCCATTCGGCCCGCAATGTCGATCTGCTGACGGACGGGGTTGAATGCGGCAACCTGTCGATCAACACGCTTGAGGCATCGGTGGCCGAAACACCGTTCGGCGGTGTCAAGGAGAGTGGCTTTGGCCGCGAAGGCGGAGCTGAAGGGCTGCACCAGTACATGATCGTCAAGAACGTCTCGCACCGGCTGGAGATGCAGTGATCCGGCATACGCCGGAATGGGCTCCGAGCCGGGCCAGACATCTTGCATTGATGAGTAAAGTCGCTCAATTTCCATCATTGGGCGACTTTGGCGTATGAAATCCAGCGACCGGGGGGGGTGCTCTGAGCGTTTCCTTCAAACAGATCAGTGCCTTTCTCGCGGTCGCGGAATTCGGCAGCTTCACGCGCGCGGCAGAACATGTCGGCATGGCGCAGCCGGCACTTTCGCAGTTGGTTCGCGATCTTGAGGCCACGCTTGGTCTGCGCCTGTTTGACCGGACGACGCGCCGGGTGGAACTGACCGAAGGAGGACGGGAATTTCAGGCTGCCGCGAGCCGGATCCTCGATGATCTCGACTATGCCACGCGCAGCCTGCGTGATCTGGCCGGCCGGAAACGCGGACGCATTGCCATCGCAGTGCCGCCCCTGCTTGCAACCGTTCTGCTCCCCACTTTCGTCAGCCGGTTTCATGCACAGCATCCGCATATCAAGGTGGTCATCATGGATGTCGCACCGAAACTGCTCGCCGAAAGCGTCCGTACGGGGCAGGCGGATTGCGGCATCGGCACATTTCCGCCCGGTGAACCGGGCATCGAGCGAACCCCGCTCGCGCGCGACAAACTCGCCGTGTATTTCTCTGCAAATGAAAATCTTCCCGTCGATACAATCCGTTGGGAAGAGCTTGGTCAGCACCCCCTTATCACACTCACACCGGACAGCGGCATCCGGCGCCTGATCGAAATGGGATTTGAGACCGCGCGGATCCCGTTCGACCCGGCCTTCGAGGTGACGAATGTCGCAACCGCACTGTCGCTCGTCGAGGTAGGGCTGGGCTACACGGTCCTGCCGACCTACGCCAACGCCGAGGCGCGCTATCGCAAGCTTCTGGTCCGCACACTGGTTGATCCAACCATCTCGCGCGATGTCGTCCTGATCCATGCTTCTGGGCGCTCGCTCTCCCCGGCCGTGCAGGCTTTCATTCCGGTCCTTCAAAAATATTCACGCCTGCTTGTGCCCGACCCCGAAGTCTGAATCCGCGCTGGGAAAACGGCTCGCGGCTGTTGACACCACCACGCGCGCCCCCCACTCTGTGGCAACATGAGCACCGCACGCGACGACATTCTTGGCAACATCCGCCGGTCACTCGGCGTGAAGGGCAGCGAACGCATCCGCCAGCAGGCGGTGGATGACCGTATTGAACGGGCGCCGAAAGGGCTGATCCCTGCCCGTGGCCAGCGCGATGACGAGGGCCGGAAAACCCTGTTCCGCGAACGGGCGGAAGCCGTGCAGACCACGACCGAGGTCGTGAAGAAGGCGCAGGATGTGCCCAAGGCCGTCGCCGCCTTTCTCCGTGGTCACAATCTGCCCGCCGCACTCAGGATCGGCAGCGATCCGCTCCTCGCAGCCATGCCCTGGGGCGAGACGGCTATCGACGTCGCGCACGGCCCCAGCGACGGCAACGATCTGGTGGCCGTCAGCCATGCGGTGGCCGGCGTTGCAGAAACCGGCACGCTGGTCCTCACCTCAGGGGCTGACAATCCGACAACCCTGAACTTCCTGCCCGACAACCACATTGTCGTGGTCAAGGCCGCCGATATCGCCGGCGATTATGAAAGCGTCTGGGGTCGCCTGCGCCGCACCTATGGCAAAGGCGAGATGCCGCGCACGGTGAATTTCGTTACCGGCCCCTCCCGCTCCGGGGACATTGAGCAGAAGCTGCTTTTGGGCGCACATGGCCCACGCAGCCTGCACGTCATCGTCGTGGAAAGCTGATCAGCAGCACCTGTGGCCGCACCGCAACACTGCCCCTGCAAGGCTGCTGTGCGCATTAAAATGCGTCACAGGTTGGTGATTTGGGCTGATTTCGGCCATATTCACCCCGTTCGGGTCATCGCGCGATCTGTTTCATTGCGGCGCGCTCTGGCAACGCGATGAAAAGAACTCGGTAAGACTAACATTTTATGGTTCGACAGGAACGGATCTGTTTTCCGTTACTGGCCGTTGAGCGAGTGCAGACCATGCGTAATCGCGTATCCGCAGCCGTGCTTCTCCTGACTTTGGCCGCGCCATCGGCCATGGCCCAGGCGACCGCGCCGGCATTCGACGCCAAGCCGCTCGAAAGCGGCAGCTTTACGCCGCCTGCTGCCCAGCCCTCGGCCCCCGCTCCGACAACGACGGCACCGCAGGCGGTCCAGCCGGAAGCCGCGCCCGCTCCGAAAAAGAAGAAGGTCGTCAAGGCGCCCCCGCCCCGCGAACGCGGCGTCATCACCGATGATCCCACGCCGTCCTTCTCCGCCGACACGGCACGCCTCACTGCCGAAGCCGCCCAGCGTTATCGCGCGATTGCCGAGCGCGGCGGCTGGCCAGCCTTGCCCGTAGGCACCCGGCTTTCACTTGGCGCCAAGGGACCAGCCGTCGCCCTGCTGCGAGAGCGGCTGATGGCCGAGGGAGACCTTGAGCCGGGCGCTGCTGGCAAGACATTCGACAAGCCGCTGCAGGATGCCGTCAAACGGTATCAGCAACGAAACGGTCTGGCCCGGTCTGGCACTGTCGCCGGCGCTACCCTCGCCGCCATGAATATTCCGGCGGATGTCCGCGCACGCCAGCTGGAGCAGAGCGCACTGCGTCTCAACGACCGGACCTTCGGCTTCGGCCCACGCTATGTCGTTGTCAACATTCCCTCGGCCTCGGTTGAAGCAATCGAGAACGGTACGGTCACCCGCCGCTATGTCGCGGTCGTCGGCAAGCCGGAAAATGCCTCCCCCACTGTCGAGGCGAAGATTGGCACGGTCAACATCAACCCGACCTGGACCCTGCCAACCTCGATCATCAAGAACGAGATCATTCCGAAGATGCGGAAGGACCCTGGCTATCTCGCCCGGTCGAACATTCGCATCCTCGACAGGAGCGGCAACACCGTCGCCCCCGGCAGCATCGACTGGAACGGCAACAACGCCGTCAACTACACGCTGCGTCAGGATTCGGGCGCGCGCAATGCGCTTGGCCAGATCCGCATCGACATGCCGAACCGCGATGCGGTTTACATGCACGATACACCCTCCAAGAAGTACTTCGCCGCGCAGGACCGCTTCTACTCGCACGGCTGCGTCCGTGTGCAGGATGTGCGCAGCTTTGCGGCGTGGTTGCTTGAGGGCACCGCCGGCGTTTGGGACAAGCCGGCGATTGATGCGGCCATCGCCATCGGCGAGCGCAAGGATGTCCGTCTTGCCAAATCTGTCCCCGTCGCCTGGGTCTACATGACTGGCTACGTCACCGACGATGGCAAGGTCCATTTCCGCGATGACGTATACAGCCTCGACACTGGACAGGCCGCCCAGGTGGCCGCAAGCAAGCGGCAGATGCGGCAGGCTGCCCGCGAAGCGCAGCGCATCACCGAGGCAACCGGCAGCGTCCCTCCCGGCGCGCCGATGCCGACGGCCGGACCCGGCGCAACAGGCCAGATGATCGACCCGCCTGTGCCCGAAAACGGGCGGCGCGGCTGGCTCTGGTGGTAAAAAACCCCGCGAAAGCGGGGTTTTTATCAAGCCGTTCGATCTCTCTATTCTGCCAACACACGGGTCGGCGGGAAGGTGATTTCCACCAGCGTCCCCTCGCGCGTCTTGCTCTTGATCGAGAAATGCGCACGGTTTGCCTCGACCAGTGCTTTCGTCAGCGGCAGACCAAGGCCGGTGCCGCCACGCCCCCGGGCATTCGACAACTGCCGGAACGGCTCCAGCGCTGCCTGCACTTCGGCTTCCGTCATGCCAACGCCCGTGTCCCGCACACGGATTACCGCCTCGCCATTGTCCGAAAGCGCTGTCGAGACGATGACCTGCCCGCCCGGTTCGGTGAATTTCGAGGCGTTGGAGAGAAGATTGAGGATGATCTGCCGGATCGAGCGCTCATCAGCCACCACCGGCGGCAGCTTGGCCGACAGCTGCGAGCGCATGATCACCCGGTCCCGATTGGCCTGCGGCTGCATGATGCCGAGGCAGCTGGTGACGATAGCGTTGAGATCGACGGAGCCGAAGCTGAGTTCCATCCGCCCCGCCTCGACTTTCGACAGGTCGAGCAGGTCATTGACGAGGCTGATGACATGCTCGCCCGACGTGTGGATGTCCTTGAGATAGTCCTTGTACCGCTCTGTGCCGATCGGACCGAGACGCTCATCGCGCATGACCTCGGCAAAACCGATGATCGCGCTCATCGGTGTGCGGATTTCATGGCTGACCTTGGCAAGGAAATCTGATTTCAGCGCGCTTGAACGCTCCGCCGCCCGCTTGGCTTCGGTCAGTTCGGATTCCGCGCGCTTCCAGGCCGTCAGGTCACGCAGCACCGCGGCGAATTTGCCGGTTTCGGAAATCCGCCCGATGGTCATGAACATCGGGATCCGACCACCCTTGCGCTCGCGGCCCACCACTTCGCGGCCGTCATTGAGCACCGAGGCGACACCGCCGGTCTTCAGCCCATCGATATAGTCGAGCGCGGCGGCATGGCTTTCTGGTGCCAGCAGCAGCGTCAGCCGCTCGCCGGTCAACTCGTTCTGATCGTAACCGAACAGCGCTTCAGCCGATTTGTTGAGCGCCAGGATACGCCCCGCCTCATCAAGCGAGATGACGCCATCGGTCGCCGTATCCAGCATGGCGCGCGCTTCGGCAAGCTCGGCCTGACGCGCCTTCAACTCGACATCAAGCGAACGGAGGCGCGGCCCCTGTTCCGCCTCGACAGCGCGGCGGAAGGTCACCATCGTCGCATGTTCGCCGTTCCAGTCGATGGCCTGGAGGTGGGCGTCGACCGGCATGGTCTCGCCATCACGCCCCATGATGGTGACGGTGTCGAACTCGCCACTGGTAAAGCTCGGCGCCGCTCGGCCCCGGAACAACTTCTCCAGCCCGCGCAGCGCATCGAACTCCGCCAGATCGCGATAGGAGAGCAGGTCGAGCAACGACTTGTTCATATACTTCGGCTTGTCGCCGCGGAACACCAGAACGCCCACAGGCATCCGGTCAATGATCACATCCCCAAGGTGTTCGCCCTGGCCGGACACACCGCGAACGGACAGGCCACGGTCCTGATGCTCATGAGCGGCAGCAAGCGCCTTGGTGATCTCCGCCTGTGCGGCAGCGACATGATTGGCGGCCGGTGTCGGTTCGGATGCCTTGGCCGGAACGACCGGCTGGGCGGCAGGCGTCTCGGCGCCGCTGTCCTGCTCCTCGATGCGTGCACCGAGCGCCTTGGCGATTTCGCGGAAGGCATTGCGCTCGGCATGGCTCAGTCGCTGGGAAACACCGTCCTGGGGCGAAACCTCATGCGGCGGTTGCACGCCGGACTTCAGGGGAATGATCTTCTGTTCCCCCAGCGATGCACCAATCTGCGTCCGGAGAGTACGCAGCGGCACGACGGTTTCGCCCGCCGGGTGCCCGTTGTCTTGCCGCGCGGGCGGATGATCCGTCCGGCTGGAAACAGCCGGCACAGGCACATCTGGCAGGGCCGGCGCTTCAACAGCGTGCTCCACCGGCATCTCGTCCACTTCTTCTGTTTCGAGATCGTCGAGCGAGGGAAAATCGAGACTGAGCGTCCCGTTCGTCTCGGTTGCCTCCGCTTCATCATCGGCATCATTGCTATCGAGCGCCGATTGAAGGCGGGCAATGGCCTTTTCATAGCCATCGGTGTCGACAGCGGGGTCCTCATCGCGGCTGTCAATGTTCGTGACGATGACCGAAGCCGCAGACGGCAGCGCGGAGGCCGGGACTTCCGCCGCAGGTTGAGGGACCGAGACCGCTGTGCCTCGCCGAAACAGGCCGACGCCGCTATAGCCAATCAGCGTGCCATCCGGCCCGATCTGCGGATTGCCCGAAAGCTCCACCACGGCTTCACGCACCTCGCCTTCCGGCGGCCAGTCAAAGTCCAGCCCGCTGAACGAGGTCCGCGTCAACAGTGCACGCGCGATCTGGCCTGCCGCCTCGGCGCCGGAACCAGCGACGACATCGACCAGGCTCTGGCCGATCAACTGCCGCCCGGTCGCGCCGGTCGCGGCCAGAAATGCCGGAGAAAGGCTGATGAAGTGACCATCGTGATCCGTCAGGAACACAAAGCGAATCGGCTTTTCCGCATCCAACGCCGCGATCACGGGTGCCGCTAGGGCAGGTGCAGGGCCAGCAGGCGCAGGTTCCAGCTTTGCGACGGCACGCGGCGGCAGGGTCGGAGCAGCGCCCTCGCCGAAAACAACAAGACCGGCAACGGCATCGTCATCAAGATCGAAAGCCAGCGCCTGCATCCGCAGGGACTCCATACGCCCGCCGACAAAGAACCGCACGGTGTCGGCAAGCGTATCGCCTGCCGTCGCCCGAGCCAGAAAGCCGCGCAGGCGGCTTGCGCCGGGGGCAGGCCCCTTGGTCGGCAATCCGGTGTCGAACAGGTCGCGGGCGGCACCGTTGGCACCGATCAGCGCCCCGTCCCGCCCGAGCAGAAACGCAGCGCGAGCCTCATTGGCAAAGGCCTTTGCCCGCGCGTTTCCGATCAGGTCCGATACAGAATGTTCGTCGTTGCCTGCCGTCATGGCCCGCCACCTCACCTCGCGACTGTGCTGCCACAGCCCAAATCCTAACGAAATATGAATACCCCCCTTGGGCTGATCCGTCCATGAATGGCACAGTTCTGGGGACCAACTTCCGGCAATAACCTTAACGGCCGTGCGTGAAATTTCGTGTGGCTCGCCAACGAAGGACTGGAAAACCGCAACCAGAATGGCATGATCAACCGGAGAATCTTCAGCAACGGAGGACCGCGATGACCAAAAGCCCGTTTGAAGTGCCAAGCGAAATGCGTGATCTGGCCGCCCGCAGCGTCGAGCAGGCGCGCAAGGCGTTCGAGACATTCATTGGTGCCGCCCAGAAGGCATCCGACGCGGTCGGCGGCGGCCCACTGCCGATGCAGAAGAACATGGCAGATGCCTCGCGCCTCACCGTCTCGTTCGCCGAGCGCAACGTGAACGCGGCCTTCGACATGGCCCAGCGCCTCGTGCAGGCCAAGACGGTCGAGGAAGTGCTCAAGATCCAGTCTGAATACATGCAGGCCCAGGCCAAAGCACTGCAAGGGCAGATGCAGGAAGCGGGTGACAAGGCGCGCAGCACCTTCGAGGAAGCGAAATCCAGCGTGACGGACGCTGCGAGCAAGCTGACCGAGATGGCAAAGTCGGCCGCACCGAAGGCGCCGAAAAAGCCGGCGAAATAGGCAAGCCACTCTTCCGGCTGCCTCCGGGTCCCGACTGCCGGTCTGGGGTCTGCTAATTTTGCAACGCAGCATTGATGTGCGATGCAGCATTTTTTGTTGCATTGCACAAAACTTCCATGCTACCTACATCCCATCAGACGGGCACACCAGCCCGTAGCCGGTGAGGGTGACGGGTGGTTCCTCGCAGGGTCTTTGAAGCCACCCATGCGAAGGAAATTTTCATGTCTGCTCCGAAGAAGGCCGCTGCTGCCAACACCGAAGCTGTTGAATCTGCCGTTCAGGCCGCCCTTGGCCCGATGAACTCGCTCGGCGAAAAGGTCCGTGAGACCACCGAGAAGGGCATCGAGCAGGTCCGCGTGCAGTATGAGGCCGTGAAGGAAGCCGCCGAGAAGGCCACCGGCAAGATCGAGGAAAGCGTCAATGCCGCCAAGGCCGGTACGCTCTCGTTCAATCTGAAAGCGCTTGAGCTGGCCCGCACCAACATCAACGCCTCGTTCGACCACGTTCAGGCGCTGTTCGGTGTGAAGTCGGTGCAGGACGCTTTCCAGCTCCAGACCGAATTCGCCAAGAAGCAGGCCGAGACGCTTGCTGCACAGGCCAAGGAACTCGCCTCGCTCGGCCAGCAGGTCGTCACCGATGCCGTCGAGCCGGTGAAGTCGGCCGTCGCTTCGTTCAAGAAGTAAAGCTCCGGGGGGCAAGTGCCCCTGACGCTTAGACGTTGATTTTGAGAAGGCGCCATCCGGTCAGATCGGGCGGCGCCTTTTTTGCGACTGGCGGGCGGACACCGGATGGATGTGTTCGCGACTGCAAAAAACGCTGTCGCACGGGCTTGAATTTCCATCCGAATGCCCATAGGGTCCCGCTCGTTTTCAGGACCGTGCAGCCGTAGCTCAGTTGGCTAGAGCGTCGGATTGTGGCTCCGAAGGTCGCTGGTTCGAGCCCAGCCGGCTGTACCATTCCTGATTGCACCAGCAAAAAGGCCGGATGCGGATAGCGCCCGGCCTTTTTGCTGTCGTTCGCTCCGCCCGGTACGGCGGGGATTGCTCTTCAATGCTGACCACCGCGCCACGCCTTTAAAAAAAAAGCCGCCGGGGATGCCCCGACGGCCTCGAAATTCAGAACCCTGACATGCGTCAGCCTCAAGCGTCGGTTGCTCCGATCCCCTTGTGACGACGCAGGAAATACCCAACCGTCACCACGATGACGGCGCCGATGATCGCCGCCGGAATATGCGGCAGATGCCCCAGGATGCCGATCACGCCACTGTCTTTCACGAAAATCTCGCCGGCGATCCAGCCGAGAAGCGCGGCACCCGCCCAGACGAGGATCGGGAAGCGGTCGATGATCTTCATCAGCATGGCGCTGCCGAAGACAACGAAGGGGATCGAAACGAGCAGGCCGAAGATGATCAGCCCGGGATCGCCCTTTGCAGCGGCCGCAACGGCGATGACATTGTCGAGGCTCATCACCAGATCGGCGATCGCAATCGTCTGCACGGCCTTCCAGACGGAACCATGGGCGGCGATGCCATGCTCATCATGCTCTTCAGGCACCAGCAGCTTGACGGCAATCCACAGGAGCAGCGCCGCGCCAACGGCCATGATCCAGGGGTAGCCCATCAACTTGGCGGCGACGAGCGTGAACAGGACCCGCAGCAGAATGGCAGCACCGGCACCGAGGATAATGCCCATGGTCCGGTCACGGCCCGTCAGCTGTCGACAGGCCAGCGCAATCACGACCGCATTGTCACCCGCCAGCAACAGATCAATCCAGATGATCTGAAGGACAGCAACCCAGTTCACATTTGCGAAGAATTCCATTCCAGCGTCCCCTAGCCGCGCTTGCTTCAAATTTAAATGCTTCTACCAATTGCGTAGATGGACACAGGTCAATTGTAAATATCGAAGGTGCATCCGGGACGCGTTACAGGCGTCAATTGGGGCGACCGGCCTTCACCATCGGCAGGAGTTCGCTGCGAATGTGAGTGCGGATCTTTTCACGCACTGTTCTGTAGGCAGACAGCCGTGTCTCGCGGGAACCGACGGTCAGCGTCGGGTCATCGACCGGCCAGTGCAGGTGACGGGCCGAGACAGCGCGCAATCGCGCCTCAACCACCTCCCTTGCCTCGCGTGACAGAGTGACGATGACATCGAAGCCCTCGACGTCGACATCATCAAGACAGTGGGCTTCATCATCGGCAAATTCGATCCCGATCTCGCCAAGCACCGCCAGGGCGAAAGGATCGCGCGCGGTCTTTTTCAAGCCAGCGGAATCGATGAACAGCCGATGCCCGAGCACGGACTTGGCGACGCCCTCGGCGATGGGCGAGCGCACCGAATTCATCGTGCAGACGAACAGGATCGATTCAACCCTGTGCGGCGCCTCGGTCACGTCTCGCGCCCGGTCCAGCTCAGGGCCGCGATCAGTGTAAACAACCGGCGCGCGGTCTTGTGGTCGATGTCAATCTTGCCCTGAAGACG
>JAIUNP010000029.1 GCA_020161975.1 Pseudomonadota bacterium | reverse complement strand
CACCTTGCGGTTGATCGCATAGTTGAACGAGGCGTGCGCGAAGTCGCGGATCGACGCGTCGAGATTGTACATGCCCATCGCGACGCCGGCGCCCGGCGCGTCGAACACTTCGTGCTCGATGACCTTGCCGTCCTCGCCGGTGAACTTGATGGTGAGCTTGCCCTTGCCGGGGAACAGGAAGTCGGTGGCCTTGTACTGGTCGCCGAAGGCGTGACGGCCGACGATGATCGGCTGCGTCCAGCCCGGCACGAGGCGCGGCACGTTCTTGCAGATGATGGGCTCGCGGAAGATCACGCCGCCAAGGATGTTGCGGATGGTGCCGTTGGGCGACTTCCACATCTGTTTCAGGTTGAACTCTTCCACCCGCTGCTCATCGGGGGTGATGGTCGCGCATTTGACGCCGACACCGTATTTCTTGATCGCCTCGGCAGAGTCGATGGTGATCTGGTCATTGGTGCGGTCCCGCTCCTCGATACCCAGATCGTAATACTTCAGGTCGATGTCGAGATAGGGCAGGATCAGCTTTTGCTTGATGAAGTCCCAGATGATCCGGGTCATCTCGTCGCCGTCAAGCTCGACGACGGGGTTGGCTACCTTGATTTTGGTCATCTTGGGCCTCTTGGCTGTGGGGATTCGGATGGGGGCTGCATAGCGGAAAAGCGGCGCGCGGGGAAGATGGTATGCGACGGTATACGGAATTGTCGCAGCCTGTCGTCGGGCGGGATGCTTGCGGCGGGATGGGCATATTGCCCATCCTACGCGAACCAGAGGCGCGCCTTGGCCCTGACCCACTCCCACAGTTGCGGTGCGCCGCGCGCCACCTTGACGCCAACCCGGCTCTCCAACTGGTCATAGGTCACATGATAGGTAACCCAAGTCCCGCCGCCAGATTGCAGGTTGGCCATCACCGGCTGCACGCGGTCCAGCGATTTGGCGAAGACCGCATCGGGGGTTTCGGCTGCCTCGAACTCATCCCAGAGCGCGCGGAAGGCCACGGCCTGATCCGGCGGCAGCAGGCCGAAAATCCGGTCGGCGGCGCGTTGTTCGGCGGCCATCGTATCGGCGCTGGCATGGGCAAGGCCATTGGCCGAATGGATCGGCACATCGCCCACGTCGATTTCCACCAGATCGTGGATCAGGAGCATTCGGATAACGCGGTTGATGTCCACGCCCGGCGCCGCCTGACCCTCCAGCACCATGGCATAAAGCGCCAGATGCCACGAATGCTCACCCGAGTTTTCCCGCCGCGAGCCATCGCAGAGCGTCGTGGCGCGCAGCACCGATTTCAGCCGGTCCGCCTCGTTCAGAAAGGCGAATTGGGCGTCAAGATCGGCGCTCATGTTGCGGCCTCGTGTTTGGTGTTCCAAAGGGCCATGCCGATGGCCAGCAGCCCAAGCGGCAGCAGCAGGAGGAGGACAAGCCACCCGCCCTGCATCCCCTTTCTGTCACAATGATGCAGCCCCTCAACCGGCAGCAGCGTGGCAAGGCACAGCGTGGCAAGGGCGGCCCAGATCAGGAATGTCCGGGTCTTTCGCGTGCGCCGCAGCCAGAGGGCGGCAAGAACGGCAAAGGGTGTGAGGGCCAGCGCAAGGTTGAGCAGCGTGATCTGAGATTTCAGGGCCGCCGCATAGCCGAAGGGCGTTTCATAATAGCATTCGCGCCAAGATTGTTCGGCGCGCGCCAGAAGGGCAAGAAGTGCCACCGGCGGCAGGATCGCCATGCCGCAGGCGGCCAGAGCCCGCCCCGATGTCCGGCTCAATGCCCCACCGAATCGCGCGGCGCCATCGGGGCGGCGCCGCCAGTGCGCTTGGCCTTCAGGCTGCCTTCCAGAAACTTGCGCGCCCGCCGCTCGGCCAGGATCACCCGCACCGCCGTCATGAAGGCTTCCTGCGTGGTGGGTGAGGCATCCAGCAGGATCTTCGAGACCTTTTCATAGAAACGGTCGTCGCCCAGCTCATCCTGCGCGTCCAGCACGTCTTTGGCCAAAGCCTCGGTCAGATCCTGAAGGATGGCCATGTCAGCGGCTGACCTCGCCCAGACGACGCTTCACATAGGTCGAAACGGTGTCGATCATCGGCTTCATGTGATGTTCGTCATCCTTGAAGAAGTGATCGGCGCCTTCGATCTGTTCATGGGTGATGGTGATGCCCTTCTGCTCGTGCAGTTTGTTCACCAGACTGACGGTATCCTTGGGCGGTGCCACCTTGTCGGCGGTGCCGTTGATGATCAGGCCGGACGAGGGGCAGGGGGCAAGGAAGCTGAAATCATAGAGGTTCGCCGGCGGCGCGACCGAGATGAAGCCGGTGATCTCGGGCCGCCGCATCAGAAGCTGCATCCCGATCCAGGCGCCAAAGCTGAAGCCAGCGACCCAGCAATGCTTGGCGTTCTGGTTCATGCTTTGCAGATAGTCGAGCGCCGAGGCCGCATCGGACAATTCGCCGATGCCCATGTCATATTCGCCTTGGCTACGCCCGACGCCGCGGAAGTTGAACCGCATCACCGTGAAGCCAAGGTTATAGAAGGCGTAGTGCAGGTTATACACCACCTTGTTGTTCATCGTGCCGCCATATTGCGGGTGCGGATGCAGCACGATGGCAATCGGCGCGTCGCGGTCCTTCTGCGGGTGGTAGCGGCCTTCCAGACGCCCCTCGGGGCCGGCAAAAATCACTTCGGGCATTCGATCCGCCTCTTGCGCGAGGGATTTCTTGACGGAATCCCTCGGATAACTTAGAACCATTCCAAGAGTGAAGCCCATGGATGGCATTGCCTTTTGCAGGTAATGTCCGGGGGCTTTGGCGTCAATGGATTTGCAGGTGTAGGCATGAAACTCTCGACCAAGGGGCGCTATGCGATGGTGGCGCTGGCCGATCTGGCGCTGGCCGAGGCGCGGGCGGGCGGCGATGAGCTGATGTCGCTGGCCGCGATTTCCAAGCGGCAGGACATCTCGCTGCCCTATCTGGAGCAGCTTTTCGTCAAGCTGCGCCGCGCCGGTCTGGTCGAGGCGGTGCGCGGCCCGGGCGGCGGTTACCGTCTGGCGCGGCCGCCGGCCGATATCCGCGTCAGCGAGGTGATGGAGGCGGTGGAAGAGACCGTGGACGCGCTGCACACCGGGGCGGGGGCCAGTGGCGGCGTCTCGGGCACACGGGCGCAGAGCATGACCAACCGGCTGTGGGAGGGGCTTTCGGCGCAGGTCTATGTCTTCCTGCACCAGACCCGGCTTTCGGATGTGATCGGCAATCAGATGAAGCCCTGCCCGGCGGTTCCGGCGCTGTTTCAGGTGGTGGACGAGTGAGGCGCAGCTATCTCGACTGGAACGCCACCACCCCGCTGCGCCCCGAGGCGAAGGCGGCGATGGTTGCGGCGATGGAGGTGGTGGGCAACCCTTCCTCGGTGCATTCCGAAGGTCGGGCGGCCAAGGCGCTGATCGAGAAGGCGCGGGTGCAGGTGGCGGCGGCCTTGGGGGCGGAAGGGGCAGATATCGTCTTCACCTCGGGCGCGACCGAGGCGGCGGCACTGGCCTGCGCCGGGCGGGGGCTGGCTTGCGCAGCGGTGGAGCATGAGGCGGTGGCCGCCTGGTGTGATGGTGTGCTGCCGGTGGATGCGCAGGGCAGGGTGGCGGTGACCGATCCGGCCCGCACGGCGCTGCAACTGGCCAATTCGGAAACCGGGGTGGTGCAGGATCTGCCGCAGGGGCTGGCGGTGTCAGACCTGACGCAGGGCTTCGGCAAGCTGCCGCTCGCCTTCAACTGGCTGGGCTGTGACATGGGTCTTGTCGCCGCGCACAAGCTGGGCGGGCCGAAGGGCGTAGGTGCGCTGGTGCTGCGCCGCGGGCTGGATGTGTCGCCGCAGCTCAAGGGTGGCGGGCAAGAAATGGGGCGCCGTGCGGGCACCGAAAACCTGATTGGCATTGCGGGTTTTGGCGCGGCTGCGGCTGCGGCTGCGCGCGATCTGGCCGATGGGGTGTGGGAGCAGGTGGCGGAGATTAGAAATATTCTAGACTCAGCATTGTCTGCCCAGGGATTTGAGACTATTTCAGTCGGAAAATTGGTGCCGCGCCTGCCCAACACGCTGTGCATCATCGCGCCCGGCTGGAAGGGTGAGACGCAGGTGATGGCGATGGACCTTGCCGGCTTTGCCGTTTCGGCAGGCTCGGCCTGTTCCAGCGGCAAGGTGCGCGCCAGCCGCGTGCTACGGGCGATGGGCTATGACGAGGGGCAGGCCGCACAGGCCATCCGCATCTCGATCGGCCCTTCGACCACCGAGGAAGAGGTTCTGCGCTTCACCGAAGCCTGGAGCCGCGACTACCGGCGCATCCGTTCGCGCGCCGCATGAATGACGGGGGGTAACCCCTTATGAGGAAAGGACAAGCCATGGCGGCTTTGGAAACTGAAGTGCGGGATGGCGTCGATCGGGAAACCATCGAAACCGTTCAGGCCATGGCGGGCAAATACAAATACGGCTGGGAAACCGAGATTGAAACCGAATATGCCCCCAAGGGCCTGTCAGAGGATATCGTGCGGTTGATTTCCGAAAAGAACGGCGAACCGGCATGGATGCTGGACTGGCGCCTTGCCGCCTATCGCCGCTGGTTGCAGATGGAAGAGCCGCGTTGGGCCATGCTGCATTACCCCGAAATCGACTATCAGGACCAATATTACTACGCCAAGCCCAAGAGCATGGGCGTGAAGCCCAAATCGCTGGACGAGGTGGACCCGAAACTGCTGGCCACCTATGCGAAACTCGGGATTCCGCTGAAGGAACAGGCGCTTCTGGCCGGTGTCGAAGCGCCCGAGGGGGAACGCAAGGTGGCCGTGGATGCCGTCTTCGATTCGGTTTCGGTCGGCACCACCTTCAAGGCGGAACTGGCCAAGGCCGGGGTGATCTTCTGCTCGATCTCCGAAGCGGTGCGCGAACATCCCGAACTGGTGCAGAAATATCTGGGCTCGGTCGTGCCGCAGTCGGACAATTTCTTTGCCACGCTGAATTCCGCCGTGTTTTCAGATGGTTCCTTTGTCTACATCCCGCCGGGCACCAAATGCCCGATGGAGCTTTCGACCTATTTCCGCATCAATGCCGAAAACACCGGCCAGTTTGAGCGGACGCTGATCATTGCCGACAAGGGCGCCTATGTGTCCTATCTGGAAGGTTGCACCGCGCCGAAAAGGGACACCCACCAACTTCATGCCGCCGTTGTGGAAATCGTCATTCTGGAAGACGCGGAAGTGAAATATTCCACCGTCCAGAACTGGTATCCGGGCGACGAGAACGGCAAGGGCGGCATCTACAACTTCGTGACCAAGCGCGCCGATTGCCGGGGCGACCGGGCCAAGGTGATGTGGACCCAGGTGGAAACCGGGTCGGCGATCACCTGGAAATATCCGTCCTGCATCCTGCGCGGCAATGACAGCCAAGGCGAGTTCTATTCCATCGCCATCGCCAACAATGCCCAACAGGCCGACACCGGCACCAAGATGATCCATCTGGGCAAGCGCACCAAGTCGCGCATCGTCTCCAAGGGCATTTCGGCGGGCCACGCGCAGAACACCTATCGCGGGCTGGTGTCGATGCACCCCAAGGCCACCGACAGCCGCAACTACACCCAATGCGACAGCCTCCTGATCGGCGACAAATGCGGCGCCCATACGGTTCCCTATATCGAGGTGAAGAACAACTCCTCGCGCGTCGAGCATGAGGCGACCACCTCGAAGGTGGACGACGATCAGCTCTTCTACTGCCGCAGCCGTGGCATGGATGAGGAAGAGGCGGTGGCGCTGGTGGTGAACGGCTTCTGCAAGGAAGTGCTGCAAGCCCTGCCGATGGAGTTTGCCATGGAGGCGCAAAGCCTTGTGGCGATCAGCCTTGAGGGTTCTGTGGGCTGATGGCGGAGCGGGCGCGCCAGATTGCCACAGGAGGCCGCCTCTGGCGCGGTGCGGCCTTGGCCGTTCTGGGCGGCGGAATCGGCGTTGCACTCTGGCGTGATCCGGCGCTGCTGGAGCGGCGCGAGGTGACGCTGCCGCTCGCGCTGGCCTTTGCGGCGCTGTGGATGGTGCCGCATCTGCGGGCGCGACGGGCGGCAGCCGGTTCAGCCGACGCGGCGGTGCAGCCAATCCGCGACCCGGGGGCAGACCGCGCGGCCATCGACCTCACGCTGGGCGGCGTTGCCGGGCTGATGTCGGGTGCTTTGTTCCTGTCCTTTGCCGGTTCGGCGGCGCTGCTGACACGGGGGCCGCATGTGGTGGACTGGGCTTTTGACCATCTGGAGACCAAGGGCCTTTGGGCGGTGATCGCAGCGGCGCTGATGGCCGTGGTGTTGTGGCGGCTGATCAGCCTTGCCCTCATGGGGGCCATAAGGACCAGCCGGTTTCTGATGGGGTTTGTGATGGGCTTGTTCCTTTGGCTGCCGTTCCACGGCGCCTTTCAGGCCGGGCTCGCAAACCTCGGGTTTGAGTTGCCGGGTCTGATGACCCCCGAAAGCGGAGCAAACGGATGATCGTCACCACCACCCCCTCGATCGAAGGCCGTGCCATCACCGGCTATCTGGGCATCGTCACCGGCGAGGCCATTCTGGGCGCCAACATCTTCCGCGACCTCTTCGCGGGCATCCGTGACATCGTGGGTGGCCGCTCGGCTGCCTATGAACAGGAATTGGGCCGCGCCCGTGAAACCGCGCTGCGCGAGATGGAGCAAAAGGCCGCGGCGCTGGGGGCGCAGGCCATTGTCGGGGTGGACCTCGACTATGAGGTGATCAACAACATGCTGATGGTCTCGGCCTCGGGAACGGCGGTGCGTCTTGGCTGAGACCGAGGTCTCGACACTTGCGGCACATCTGGCGCTGTTGCGCGCCGAACTGCCTTTCGCGCGCCTGACGCGGGTGGTGGATGTCGGTGCCAATCCGCTGCTGGACGCGGCGCCTTATGCGGCCTTGCTGCGGCTGGGCGGATGCGACGTGGTGGGATTCGAGCCGCAGGACAAAGCATTTGCCGCCCTGATGCGCGACAAGGGCCCGAACGAGACCTATTTTCCCCATGCCGTCGGCGATGGCAGTGCGCAGATCCTGCATCTTTACACCTCGCAGGGCTTCGCCTCGGTCTTTCCGCCCAATCCTGAAGCCCGTATCCTTGCCACCGGCGACTGGCAGGAAATCACTGCCAAAGTGCCGTTCCAGACCGTCCGGCTGGACGATCTCGATACGCTGGGCGCGGTTGATCTGATCAAGATCGACATTCAGGGCGGCGAAGCGGCGGTGCTGGCCCATGCCCTTGGCGCCTTGGGCGAAGCCGTGGTCGTGATCACCGAACAGCGCTATTTCCGCCTTTATGAAGGCGAGCCGATGGCGGCTGGCGTGGATGCCGTGCTGGCGGCGCAGGGCTTTGCCATCCACAAGCTGCTGTCGATCAACAGTTTTCAACTGAACTCGTCGCGGCGCAAGTTTCTGGCGCGTGAGGCGACGGCCGATCAGGCGGTTGATGGCGATGTGGCCTATATCCGCAACCCTGCCGGGATCGCCGGATGGAGTGACCAGCAGGTTCTGCATCTGACGCTGCTGGCGTCTTTGGTCCTCGAAAGTCACAGTCTTGTGCTGTATTGTCTGGACGAGGCGGTGCGCCGCGGGCTGGCCCGGCGCAATCTGGCCGACGCCTATCTGCGGCTTTTGCCCGATCATCTCTTGTCCCCCAAATTCAAGGCCGTCAAATGAGTGTCCCGCCCGCAGACACGGTACCCATACTGACCCTGCCGCCTGATGAGGCGGCAGCGGTCGCGGCGGCCTATGCGGCCGGGCGGGTGATCCTGGAATATGGCTCGGGCGGCTCGACCGTGCTGGCGGCCGAAATGGCGGGCAAGACGGTGACCACGGTCGAAAGCGACCGGGCCTGGGCGCAGCGGATGCGGGACTGGTTCGCGGCGCATCCCCCGGCCTCGCCGGTGACGGTCCATCATGCGGATATCGGCACGACCCGCGATTGGGGCTATCCGAAATATCTGCGCAGCCACATGAAATGGGCCGGTTATCCCATTGGAATCTGGGACGAACCCGGGTTCGTTGCGCCGGATGTCGTCTTGGTTGACGGGCGGTTCCGCATCGCCTGTTTCCTGACCGTGATGCTGAAGACGCCGCATCCGGTCACCGTGCTTTGGGACGATTACGACGATCGCCCGCATTATCACCGTGTCGAAACTCTGGTGCAGCCGGTGGCAAAGGCCGGCCGGCTGGCGCGGTTCGAACTCACCCCCACAGCCCTGTCGCCTGCGGCATTGCGGCTGCTGGCCGACAGCTATCTGGACCCGCGCTGACGGGGCCGTCAAAAGTAGAATGAGGATAAAATGCTGGAAATCAACAACCTGCATGTGAAGCTTGAAGACGAGGACAAGGTGATCCTGCGCGGTGTCGATCTGAAGATTGGCGCAGGCGAGGTGCATGCCATCATGGGGCCGAACGGCTCGGGCAAGTCCACGCTGTCCTATGTGCTGTCGGGCCGCGATGGCTATGAAGTGACCGAGGGTTCCGCCACGCTGGAAGGGCAGGAACTTCTGGAGATGGAGCCGGAAGAGCGGGCGGCGGCGGGCCTGTTCCTTGCCTTCCAATATCCCGTGGAAATTCCGGGGGTTGGCAATATGACCTTCCTGCGCACCGCGCTGAATGCGCAGCGCAAGACCCGCGGCGAAGAGGAACTCTCGGCCGGGGATTTCCTGAAACTGGTGCGGGCCAAGGCCAAGACGCTGAAGATCGACGCGGAAATGCTGAAACGTCCGGTCAATGTCGGTTTTTCGGGCGGCGAGAAGAAGCGCAACGAAATCCTGCAAATGGCCATGCTGGAACCCAAGATGTGCATTCTGGACGAGACCGATTCCGGCCTTGACGTGGATGCGATGAAGCTGGTGGCCGATGGCGTGAACGCGCTGCGCGATGCCGGGCGGTCTTTCCTTGTCATCACGCATTATCAACGGCTTCTGGACCATATCAAACCCGACGTGGTGCATATCATGGCCGCAGGCCGGATCATCAAGTCGGGTGGGCCGGAGCTGGCGCTTGAGGTTGAGAACAACGGTTACGCCGATCTTCTGGCCGAGGTGGCGCAATGAACCTTCCCAAGGCGAAACAGGATGCGCTGACGGCGCGGCTTGCGGGCCTGTCATTTGACGCCCGTGGCTGGCTGGGTGCGGCGCGGTCCGAGGCGCTGGCGCGGCTGGGCGCGATGGGCCTGCCGGGCAAGCGCGATGAATACTGGCGCTATACCGATCCGACCAGCCTGACCACGCCCGAGCCGCCGCCCGCCGCCGCCTTTGACGCCGGCGATGAGACGCCGGTGTTCGACGGTATCGACCGGGTGAAGCTGGTCTTCACCGATGGCGTGTTCGATGCGGACGCTTCGGACGATCTGACGCTGGCCGGGGTCGAGATCGAACGGCTTGCCGAGGCTGGCGGGGCCGATATCCACTGGGCGCAGGGCCTTTATGGCGTGCTGGAGGCTCGGGGGCAAAATCCGGTGCAACGCCCGCTGGCGGCGCTGGCCAGCGCCTTTGCCACGGACGGCGTGCTGATCCGGGTGACGGGCCGGGCGGCCAAGCCGGTTTCCCTGATTTATCGCCATGTGTCAGAGACTTCCGATGCAATTCTGCACCATTGCGTAAAGCTTGAGCCGGGTGCCGAACTGACGCTCTTGGAAAACGGCCCCGCTGCCGCGCGCTTTACCAAGGTGCTGGAGGTCGAGGTGGGGACGGGCGCCCGCTTCCACCACATCCGTGCGCAGGGTCGTGACCACGCCCGCCGCGCGGCGACCCATGTCTTTGCCCGGATCGGGGCAGGGGCGCTGTTCAAATCCTTCACCCTGACCGCCAATGGCCGCCTGACGCGCAACGATGCGGTGCTGGAACTGGTGGGCGATGATGCCGTGGCCCATGTCGCGGGTGCCTCGATGGGCGACGGCGATTTCCACCATGACGACACCGTTTTCATCACCCATGAGGGCGAGCGTTGCGAAAGCCGTCAGGTTTTCAAGAAGGTGCTGAAGAATGGCGCCGTCGGCGTGTTTCAGGGCAAGATCCTGGTGAAGCCCGGCGCGCAAAAGACGGATGGCTATCAGATTTCCCAAAGCCTGCTCTTGGACGGCGACAGCCAGTTTCTGGCCAAGCCGGAACTGGAAATCTACGCCGATGACGTGAAATGCAGCCATGGCAGCACCTCGGGCGCGATCGACGATACCGCGCTTTACTACCTGCGCTCGCGTGGGGTGCCGCTGCGGCAGGCGCAATCGCTTTTGGTGCTGGCCTTCCTGGCCGAAGCGATTGGCGAGATCGAGGATGAGGCGATTGCCGAAGACATCCGCAGCCGTCTGGAGGGCTGGCTTCACCGCCACGCGCATTGAATGGCCGTCTCGACCGATATGCTGCGGGCATGGCGGCACCCAAGGGCGCTGATCCGCGAGAAGCTGGGGCAGGGGCCGCGCGAAGACCGCGCCCTTGCGCTGTTGATGGCGGCCTGCGGGCTGTTGTTCGTGGCGCAATGGCCGGTTCATGCCCGCGCCGCCTATCTGGACCCCACCACCCCGCTTGACGCGCGGCTGGGCGGGGCGCTTTTGGGCAGCCTGTTTCTGCTGCCGCTGCTGGCCTATGCCGTCGCGGGTCTCAGTCATCTGGTGGCCCGGGCGGTCGGCGGCAAGGGGCAGGGGTTCGGGGCGCGTCTGGCGTTCTTCTGGGCGCTTCTGGCGGTGGCACCTGTGGCGCTTTTGCAGGGTCTGGTGGCCGGGATGATCGGGCCCAGCCCGGGGCTGATCGCGGTGCAACTGCTTGCCGGGGGCGGATTTTTGTGGATCTGGCTTTCAATGCTGGTCGAGGCGGAGCGCGGCTGATGCTGGAAGGTCTAGTGCTTGCGGCCCGCGATACGGTGATTGACGCGCGGGCGGGCGCGCAGCGGGTGATCGCGCTGCGGCTGCCGTTGGGCACGGCGGTTCTGGCGCTTCTGCTCACCTCGGTTCTGGCGGCCGTGCTGGCGGCGCTGACATTCCTCGCCTCGGGGATGGGCGACGATCCGGCGATGGCCGCGGTCTTTGGCAGCCCCTTCGGCCTTGCGCTGATGCAGGTCGCCGTGCAAGGCGTTGCGGCCTTTCTGATTTTCTTCATCGGACGGTTGTTCGGCGGCCGCGGGGCGCTGTCGGATGCAGTGGCGCTGATGGCCTGGCTTGAGGCGGTGCTGCTCCTGGCGCAACTGGCGCAGCTTGTGCTGATCCTGGCGCTGCCGCTTCTGGCCGAACTGCTGGGGCTGATGGCGATGGGGCTGTTCCTGTGGCTGCTGACGGTCTTTACCGCCGAGCTGCATGGTTTTCGCCGGCTGGGGATGGTGTTTCTGGGCATTCTGGCCACCGCGCTGGCGGTGGGCGTGCTGTTTGTCGGGATTTTGGGCATCAGCCCGGGAGGTTAAGCCATGTATGACGTGAACCGCATCCGCGCCGATTTCCCGATCCTGTCGCGGCAGGTGAACGGCAAGCCGCTGATCTATCTCGACAACGGTGCTTCGGCGCAAAAGCCGCAGGTGGTGATTGATGCGGTCACGCAGGCCTATTCGATGGAATATGCCAATGTTCACCGTGGCTTGCACTATCTCTCCAATCTTGCGACCGAAAAGTATGAAGCGGTGCGCGGCATTGTTGCGCGCTTTCTGAATGCCGGGTCGGAAGAGGAGATCGTCTTCACCTCGGGCACGACCGAGGGGATCAATCTGGTCTCTTACGCCTGGGCCGCGCCGCGTTTGCAGCCGGGCGACGAGATTGTTCTGTCGGTGCTGGAGCATCACGCCAATATCGTTCCGTGGCATTTTCTGCGGGAACGTCAAGGGGTTGTGCTAAAATGGGTGGATTGCGACGACAAGGGCGATCTTGACCCGCAGGCGGTGATCGACGCCATCGGGCCGAAAACCCGACTGGTCGCCGTGACCCAAATGTCGAATGTCACCGGAACCGTGGTGGATGTTGTCGCGATCTGCGCCGCCGCCCGGGCGCGTGGCGTGCCGGTGCTGGTCGATGGCAGTCAGGGCGCGGTGCATATGCCGGTGGACGTGCAGGCCATGGGCTGCGACTTCTATGCGATCACCGGACATAAGCTATACGGGCCAAGCGGTTCCGGTGCGATATTCATTCGCCATGAGAGGATGGCCGAGATGCGGCCGTTCCTTGGCGGCGGCGATATGATCCGCGAGGTGACACGCGACACGGTGACCTACAACGACCCGCCGATGAAGTTTGAGGCCGGAACGCCCGGCATCGTGCAGCAGATCGGCATGGGTGTGGCGCTTAACTATCTGATGGCGCTTGGCATGGCCAATATCGGCGCGCATGAGCGGGCATTGCGCGACTATGCCCAAGCGCGGTTTTCGGGCCTCAACTGGTTGCAGATACAGGGAAATTCGGCCGATAAGGGTGCGATCTTCTCCTTCACGCTGCAAGGGGCCGCCCATGCGCATGACATCTCGACCGTGCTGGACAAGCGCGGCATTGCCGTGCGTGCCGGCACCCATTGCGCCATGCCGCTGATGGAGCGGATGGGCCAGCACGCGACCTGCCGCGCGTCCTTCGGTCTGTATAACACCACCGAGGAAGTCGATGCCCTGATCTCGGCGCTGGAACTGTGTCACGAGCTTTTTGCCTGAACTTCCCGGCGGTTTCGCGTTGCACCGCCGGGCGTGTCAGGCTATAGCAGCGCGACAAGGCACCCATAGCTCAGCTGGATAGAGCGTTGCCCTCCGAAGGCAAAGGTCGCACGTTCGAATCGTGCTGGGTGCGCCAAACCTCCCACAGATGATTGTTCGCTGCCTTGACGGTTTGTCAGGCATTTCAGGGCTGTATCGGCATGGGCGGCGGAAACTTATAATGACATAATATAGATTATGCGCAAAATGCTATCGGAGGTTGACTCATGCGCCCCAAGAAAAAGCCCGGCAAGAAATACATCGGAGGTCGTCGTCTGTGAACTCCATCATCCCCAAACTGGTCTCGGCCATCCTCCAGCGCGGCAAGAAGTCCCCTGCCCTTTTGGTTGTGGTCGCTCTCGTGGCTGTCGCCGCATACTTCGATTTCCTTCCTTCTCAGGTGGTTGTTGAAGTTTGTTCATCTGCTTTTGGAAGTGTCACCAAATGACCTACTTCCAGCCGTCTGAGACCAAGTGCAAATGTGGCTGCGGGCAGGACATCCTGCCCGCTCTTCGTGACGCTCTCGATGATCTTCGTGAGATGGTCGGATTTCCTCTTGAGGTTGCATCTGGCTTTCGCTGCCCCAAGCGCAATGCTCTCGTTGGCGGTGCTAGGGATAGTATGCACCTTCGCGGGCTTGCTTGTGATCTTGTCTGGCCCGTTTCTGTCTCTGATCGTCATGCGCTCGCTCGTGAGGCGCTCGCTTCTTTCTCTGGTGTCGGCTTCTATGAAACCTTCATCCATGTCGATCTTCGCCACCTCGTCAAAAAACGCCTCTCGCTCTGGGTTAACTGAGTAACTCCCATGACTCCCAACTGTGCGGCCCTCTTGCAGAGGGCTCTTTCTTCATGTCCTTCGCAAACTCGCACAAACTTTGTCGGTGTGAATTATCCCACCTTCAAGATTGAACGCATTGCTTCGTCTTATCGTAAAATCGTGTCTGCCTATGATCGGCTTTCACGGTCTGTTGATGTTGCTCGTGAACATCCTCGCCTTGCTGTCGCCTTTCGCCTCGCTTCTTCTCGTCTCCCCCGACTTGATTATAATGTAATTATAGTTCAGTCCCTGACTGACCGCTGGTTCAAGGAAGTGCAAGACAAGGATCGTCTTGAGCGTTTCGCTGGCTTCTGTTTCGACAAGGACGAACCTACTCCCTTCAATCGCGTTTATGATCGAGCCGCCAAGCGCGCTCGTTCTTATCGCAAGGAAGAACTCTCTTTCCGTATTCAGGAAGAACTGACCGGGGCTGACGTCTACCCTGTCTTCTGGACCCTTACCTGTGAACCTCGCTTTGAGGGCATCATTGCCAAGGGTCGGCAAGAATTCAAAAACTGGCTCCGCAATGTTCGCTCTCGCTTCGGTGATTTCAAATATTGCTGTGTTGTTGAGCGTGGCGCTGAGGGTCGCCTTCATTATCACTGCCTCTTTCTTTTCGCTGATCTGAGCCGCTGCACCTGCCCTAATTATAATCGGCCCGGTGGCAATCGGCAGGAAATTCCTGAGCTTCGCGGGTTCTGGCCCTATGGCCTCTCTAATCCGGTCGCCGTTCGCTATTCGCCGCGTGATGTATATGGCCGCATCGGCTGGCGTTGGCCTCGTGGGCAAAAAACTGGTTCGCCCGTCGCGGTCGCTCTCTACATGGCCAAATATCTGACCAAACCTACAGACGAGGTTAATGGATGTCGCAGCAAAATGAGCCGGGGCTTCGGCCTCTTCAATCTGGAACAAATGACGGATCTGGAGGCGGTGGAAATCCTTCACTCCAACCCGGATCCGTTCATCAACCGGATGCCCTTCCGGTCGGCCCCACCCCCCAGCAGCTTGAAGCGATGCGCCGCGAAAAAGCTGTTCGGGAAACTGCCCCGCCTTCCTTTGCCGCCCACAAAGGTTGGCTCCGTAGCGCAAGCAGCGCAGATGCTCGTGACGGAAGAATTCACCCTCACGAATGTTGGCGACTCAGTAAATCGCGGGGTCGGCTTTAACGGATGCTTGGACCCTTACCGGGTAACGACACTTTCAGTGTCAATTGGAAAAATCATCTGAGGGATAGGCTTACGCAATATGATGATCTCCTGTCCCAGTTCGTAAAATATCGCACCTCCCTCGCTGTTTGTCTTGAGGTTGGTGAATTTCAATCGGTTCTGGACGACGCCGATATGGATGATCTTCACAAAGTCGTCTCTCACCTGCTGGAAACCATAGATATCCAGCTTCTAAAGGACTTCATCAATGAATGGACTGTTCTACATGAGCGCCGCTCGGCTTGTGGTTGAAGACCACTACCTGCGCGCTATCGTCAATGCCGGCGTTTCGCAAGCTGATATGGATATCGTCAAGGGGCCTGCTCTCTGGTCTGTTGATCAGCGTGTTCGCCTTCGCCAAACCCTCGATACGATGATGTATGCCGTTACCGAAATGGTCGGTCTTCCTCGCGTGGATATTCCGGCTGAGATGTTCGCTGCCATCGTTGCTTCGCTTGTTTCTCCCATCAACTGGGCGGTCTGCGCCTCGTGGCAATCCGGCCTCCGTGCTGCCAAGGATATTCTCGATACGGATGAAACGGCGCAGATTGAGCGTGTTTCGCCTGCCAAGATGCTCACCATGATCTTCGCCGCTGACGCGGCCATGCGTGGTGATCCTGCTTTCACGCAGTTCGCGTCCTCGGTCGCGAAAAAATACAATGCTGCCGAGAAGGCTATCGTCGCCTGAATAACGCTGCCGGCAAGGCTATCACGGCCTGAACTTAGCTAGGGCGATTTTCGCCCTCGCTTCCCTCTCACCATAGGAATCTCACATGGAACGTGAACTTTGTGATCTGACCCATCAGTCTCTCCAGCCCATGGATATCGGGCGGCTGATGTGTCTCTCTCGTATTCCGGTCATCGCGGGTGACTCGTTCGAGCTCAACTCGTCGTTTCTCTTCCGCCTCAATCAGCTGCGGCGGCCGCTGGTTCTTGACATCAAAATGGATGTCTTCGTTTTCTTCTGCCCCTATCGCTATGCTTACCCTGATTGGGTCAGCTACATCGAATCTGGCACCAAGGAAGCTTTCACCTTTCCCACTATCAGCGCTGGTATTCATACCCAACCGTGGCTGTGCCTCAATACCGCCGTTTACCCTCGCCATATCTGGGCCGATGCCGCCCGCATCTGGAACTACTACTTTCGCGATCCTTCGTGGGCTGAAATCTCTGAAACCTCCCCTATCGTGGATAATGCGTCTCGGCGGTATGGTCTCAAAACTGCTCACCTCAAGTCGTGGGGAACTGCTCAGGCGCTCAATGCCGATCTGACGGACTCCATTTACAATCTGGACTCGTCGGCGCCCACTATCTCGGTCTATGACATTCAGGACCGTCTCAATAAGGCCAAGGGTGAGACCTTCCGCGACTTCGTTTCTCAACGCTATACCGAAATTCTCAAGAATATGACGGGCGTTGAACCTTCTGACTATTCGGACAATGTGCCCGAGCTGGTCTGGTCTGAATCTGGCTGGATGTCTGGTTTCGATATCAACGGCACTTCCGGCGCTGATCTCGGTGCTTCTGTTGGCAAGGCTGTCGGTCAGGTCAATCTTCGGATGCCTCGCCGTCTCTTCTCGGAACATGGCACGCTCTATGTCTTCGGCCTTCTTCGCATGCCGCCTGTTTTCATCGAGGCCAAGCAATACCTCGATGACATGAATCGGCCTTTCCAGCATATCGTCCCTTCGTCTGCAAACCTTCCTCCCGTCAAACTGACTATGGAAGATGTCTTTGAAGGTGGCGGTGCTGCTTCGCTTGGCTATGTGCCTTCCTATGAATGGTATCGGGATCACCCGTCCTATATCCATTACGATATGTATGGGTCTGATACTGGCTGGCAGTATCTTCCCAAGCCCGCCTCTCCTTCTGCGACTATCGAAGTCGGCAATTATGATGCGATGTTTCAAACGCTTCGCAATCGTCACGCAATTGCCTCTTGTCGCCATGGTGTTACCGCGTGGCGGCCCCTTCCCTCTGCTTCTGGCTCTGTCTTTGGAGATTTGTGATATGCTGCGCCCGTCCTATAATGAGGTTCCCCAAGGCTTCGGTCCTGTTTCGGAATCTTCCCTTCTCGGCACGACTGGCCTCACTGCCCTTAACTCTGGCACTATCAAGGCTTCTACTGTCGCTCTTGGTGATGTCGCTGCCATCAATCGCTATGGCACTGGTACCACGATTGCCGCTGGCCTCTGGTGTGGTGTTGGTGTTGTTCTCCCGTCTGATCTTCTTCGGCGTGAGCCTTACATGCTTTCGCTCAAGGGCTTCGGTCGCTTTACTCCTTCTGCCGGTGTCGTTCTGCCCTTCTTCGGTTCGTGTACCTCTGTTGGTGTCAACGTCTCTGTCACTGTCCATGACATTTTGGTCGGCGCTCAGTTCGCTTTCGGCAATCACGCTACGGCGGATTTCATCGGCTGTGTTCGCCCGTCTCAGGTCTTCGACGGTATCCTGCCCGCCAATTCCCAGTTCGTCGCTGGTCTGGCCTTCGGCAATCCGACTACTGCTTCGATCGACTTGGCCTCCTATCGGTCTTCGATTTCGGTGCTTCGTGCTGCCTTCCCTGATAACGCGATTGATTTTTCGGTGAACTGATATGTCGTGGATCGCGAACCTTCTTCAGGGCGTTCTCGGTTCGGTTGCTGGGGGTTCTCCCCAGCAGCCTGCCGCGCCCAATTCCTCGATGGTGCCCCCTGCCCCTCCTGATCCTGTTTCCCCTGCCCCGCCTCCCGCGGGGCTTGCTGGCTCAGCTCGTGCCAATGGTCAAGACTTCCTCGGCGATGTCATCGACGATATGGGCAAGGTCGCCCGTCAAGGTATGTTCGCTGGTGTCTCTGGCAAAATCGCTGGTATGGCTCAGAAATCTTTCAATGACGCTGCCTTCCCCGGCACTACTCCTTGGGAACAACTCGGCGGTGGTGGTAACGCTCAAGGCGGCGGCGCGTTCACTGATGTCGCTCTTAAGTCTGAGGAACTCGCTCAACGTGACCGCGAATCTCAACGTGCGTCGCATACTGCGCTTGCCAGTGCCCGGCTTCAAGCTGGCTCTGCTCTCGCTAACACGGCTTTCCAGAACGGCGACTACGCGACTGCGGAACGTGTCCTCAAGGCTGCTGGCGTCTTCCCGCAGGAATACGGCATGAAGGCTGAGATGATGGCTAACGGGCGTCTCGCCCAGGAGATGCGCGAATCTGACTCGCGTATCAATCTCAACTGGTCGCAGGAGAAGACCTCTAACACTCAGGCTGACCTTAACCTTTCCTCTGCTGATCGTAATCGTATGGAAACTACCCTCGCTCCCTTTCGCTTTGCGCTTGATGAATGGGTTTCCAAGTATGGTAAGGGGCAAATTGCGCAAGAGCTCGGCGGCGCTGCTGGTATTATCAAGTCTGTTCAGTCTTGGATTTCGGAAAATCCAGCTTACTCGCAAGGTGAGTTGACGGATCGTCTTGCTAAGTATCTTGTTGATGCTGGTGTCCCTGAGGGGGATGTCTTCATGCTTCTTAAGATGATCAGGTGATCTGCTATGGATGATGTTAGGCTGCTTCTTGGCTCTGGCGCTGTTGTGTTCGTGTTGCTTTTTTATGTCGCTATCTTCTATATGATTTGGCGGCTTTGGTTGGCGCTTGTTCGCTTTTTAGAGCGTGACTATCGCCCGACTCGGTCTCCTAGTTCGTCTTCTTCTGTTCGTCGTGAGCCTCCTGTTCCTCGTTGATCTGAGGCAGGCCCCGACTGACCTGCTCCCCACATAGCTGAGGGCAGTCGGGGCCTGTCTCACTAGCTGCTCTTTGTTGCATATCCCTCTTGACATCCCCCCTTCCCTCTGTGCTACCACTACAATATGTGGTGTGACCTGTTCGCATCACTTAATATAGATTATGCGAAGCGGTGTAGCGTATCCCTGCCGGGCGATTTGCCCGGTCACAATCAAGGGATGAAAAATGGCAACCCGTCCGAAAAAGTCCGATCTGCTGATCACGGCAACCCGTCTCGCAAACCATGATCTGGTGAGCGAAGATGTTCCCGGCGGTCGCGCCTATAAGGCGTTTATGATCCGCTCGGAAATTGTGGCTCTTGAGGCCATTGCCGCCGCGCTGGAAGCCGCAAAATGAGCGGCTCCATTCTCAAGGCGCTGGTGCCCGTTCTCCTGAAAACCGCCCTGCCTGCGGGTCTCGCCACGCTCGGCACCATGGCTGCCGTCCTCTGGTCGGACGGCTTCCGGGCCTTCTGCGGGCTGTGACCATGGAAGACCGGCAGCCCCTTCGCAACTATGAACAGGCGCTGTGGCGCCTGATTGAATGGCAGGTCTCGGAACGTGTGCCGGAAGGCCAGATTGACCTTGCCATTCAAATCGTCGCCGACGTGTTTTGGCTCTCTGACGCGGCTCTGTTGCACAAATCCCTTGAGGGATTCATCTCGTGAATCCAGCGTGGTAGCTGGGCTGCATGAGCAGACCGACACCCCCGACCTACAAGACCCGGAACTGGCGCAGCTACAA
>JAIUNP010000028.1 GCA_020161975.1 Pseudomonadota bacterium | reverse complement strand
ATCCATCTCGACGGCGCCTTCCTGACCACCAAGGCCTGCCTTCCGCATATGTACAAGGCCGGCAAGGGTGCCATCATCATGATGGGTTCGGTGCATTCGAAGGAAGCCTCGCCGCTGAAGTCGGCCTATGTGACGGCCAAGCACGGCCTGCTCGGCCTCGCCCGCGTCATCGCCAAGGAAGGTGCCGAACATGGCGTGCGCGCCAATGTGGTCTGCCCGGGCTTCGTGCGGACGCCGCTGGTCGACAAGCAGATTCCCGAGCAGGCGAAAACGCTCGGCATTTCGGAACAGGATGTGGTCAAGAAGGTCATGCTCGGCGGCACCGTCGATGGCGAGTTCACCACCGTCGAGGATATTGCCGAGGTCGCCCACACCTTCGCCGCCTTCAAGACCAATGCGCTGACCGGCCAGTCGCTGGTCGCCAGCCACGGCTGGTTCATGGAGTAACAGTCCACTCATCGCCCACCAGACGCCCGTCCTCGAGGGTCAGAATCCGGTCGGCAAGGTCCATAATGCGGGTATCGTGCGTCACCATCAGCGTGGTGGTGCCACGTGCCTGCCCGAGGGCTTTCAGCATCCGGACGACCTGAAGCCCCGTTTCCCTGTCGAGCGCAGCGGTAGGCTCATCCGCAAATACGATGTCAGGGTTGCCGATCAGCGCCCGCGCAACGGCCACGCGCTGCTTCTGCCCGCCTGAAAGATTGCCGGGCAGATAATCAAGCCGTTCTCCGAGCCCCAGAAGGGTCAGGAGTTCGGCACAGGCTTCCTGCCAGAATCGCATCGCCGCCGGTCCATGCACCTCAAGCCCCATGCGACAGTTCTGCATGGCCGTCAGGCTGTCGTGCAGATTGTGCGCCTGGAAGATGAACCCGACGCGCTGGCGCATCCGGACGAGTTCTGCCTCCTCTGCGCCAGCCAACTCCCGGCCCAGCAGCTGGATGTTGCCATCCTGAACATGCCGCAGGCAGCCGATCAGGGTCAGGAGCGTCGTCTTGCCGGAACCGGAAGCCCCCATCAGCACCGTCAGCGTCCCTCGCCCGATTTCGAGATCGATGTCGTAGAGCGCCTGCTTGGCGGCTTCGCCCACCCCGAACCAGTGATTCAGCCCGCGCACACGGATCGGGACCTCTTCCCGCCCGGTCATCAGAACAGATCCGCCGGATTGGCGCGCGCGAGCTTGCGGGTCGCCAGCGCGCCGGAAAACGAGCAGAGAAGCAAGGTGCCGAAGAAGACCAGCGCCGCCCGCGACACTGTCATCGCCAGCGGCAGCCCGGTTTTGGCGCCTACAAGTGCGTAAAGCCCGAGCGAAAGCGTGAAGCCAGGCATGAAGCCGAGCAACGCCAGCACGAGCGCTTCCTCAAACACGATGCTGAGAAAGAACCGCTGCGGGTACCCGATAGCCTTGAACGTCGCGTACTCCTTGAGATGGTCGGCAACATCGGTCGAAAGCACCTGATAGACAATGACAATGCCGACCAGCACCCCGATCACCATGCCGAAGCCGAGAATGAGGCCAACCGGACGCTGCGTGGTCTGGAAGGTCTGGTCCCGTTGCGCGGCCTCATCGATGCTACGCACCTTGGTGTCGTATTCGGGCAGGATCTCTTTCAGCCGCGTAATGACATCTGCCGCAGCAAAACCCGGCGCCACGGTCACGATGATCTGGTTCGGAGCACCGGCGGACCGCTCGGGAAAGAGCCGAAGGAACGTCTGGTCCGAGGTCACCATGTAACCGTCAGCGGCAAAGCCCCCGCCAATCGTGAAAAGCCCGATGACCGAAAGGGTGTGCCCCCGCGCTTCAAAGCTGTAACGCTCGCCACCGGCCACCTGTTCCGCGACCCCTTTGGGCAGATTGCGTGTCTTGGCATCGAGCAGCACCCGATCAGCATTGACCAGCCCCTCGCGCTGCTCCGGGCTGATCACCGACGATCTGAAGGTTTGAACGCCCGGGTCGACACCATAAACCTCCATGGTGCGAAGGCTGCCGTCAGGCTGCTTCCAGTCGAGCCGGGAACTGTACAGCGGAACCGCGCGCGCGACGCCGTCAACCGCGAGCGCCTGGAACATGCGCTGGCGCGGCAGCGGCGAACCATCGGCCAGCGTGTTCATGTCGGAACCGGAAATCAGGATCGTTCCTGCCATCGCATCATAGGGAAAGCGGATCGATCCGGTCAGCGCCCCCAGAAATCCCAACTGCATGAGAACAAGAATATTGGCAAAAGCGACGCCGATCAGTGCAGCCGTAAATCGTGCCGGACTATGGATAAGTTGCAGCCAGCCGATCGGCAGCCGCCCCAGCAAGCGTTCGAGAAGACGGGTCATGGCCGCGCGTCAACCGTGATCCGGGCTGTCACCTGAAGGTTGGTGAAGCGCGCGGCAATCCGTGACATCTCCGGATCAAGCACCACGGTCACCTTGACGACGCGGGCATCGGTATTGGCGGCGGGGCTGCTGTCTGTGATGGTCTGGCGACCAACCTCAAGCCCAATGCGGCTGACGGTTCCTGTCAGCGGACGCGGCAAGGCTTCAGCAGCAAGTGTCACGGTGTTGCCCACCGCAACCCGGCCGATCTGCGCCTGGTACACCTCAACCTCGGCCTTCATATGCGCAAGATCGCCAAGCTTCATGATGCCCTGCACACCCGGCTTTTCTCCCGGTCGCGCCTCGATGCTCAGCACGGTGCCGGCGATCGGCGCACGCACATAGGCCTTTTCGAGGTCGCTTTCGGCCCGGCCGACATCGGCTGCGGCGGAATCACGCGTTCGGGCGGCAAGAACGACATCAGGCTGCGCGTCCAGCGCACCACCATAACGCGACAGCGTGGCTTTCAGCCGCTCCATCTCACGCGTGGCATCGCCCACCGCCGTCCGCTTGAGATCATGCGCTGCCTCGGCGGCATACCCCCCACGTCGCAGTTGCTCTGTCCGCTCCAACTCGCGCTGGGCATTCTGAAGGGCATTCTCTGCCCGCCCCAGCGCCGCAACCGCTTCATCGCGACTGGCCCGGATCGTGGCGCGCACCTGTTCAAAGGCTGCCTCTTTGGCCGCCAGGGTCGAACGGGCCGAAATCAGGCCCGCCTGCAACGCCCGTTCATTGTCGAGAACGCCAAGCACCTGGCCGGCAATAACCGTATCGCCGTCCTGCACCTTGAGTTCGGCGATGCGTGCATCCCCCGCACCGTAGGGCACCGATATGGTCCGGACATCGCCCTCGGGCAGAAGCTTGCCAAGCCCCACCACAACTGGCGGCAGAGCCGGCGCAGCGGCCTTTGGCGGCGGCGCCAGCACAACCACCGGATTGCTGCTACCGCCGCCCGGCTTGAAGCCCAGTTTTTCGATGGCGATACGGATAAGCGGGGGCTGGAAGTAGAGCCCGATGAAAGCACCGGAAACCAGCAGCAGCCAGATCAGCGGCAGATAGCGCGCCCGATAAAGCCACAGACGGTACCGGCTCGCCGGCTGCTCGGGCTGCGCGCGCCTGTCAACGACGAGCCTTGGCAGGTGCCTGTCCGCGGCAGCCCCTGAAGCTCCGTCCGGCTGCCCGTCAGTCCTTTGTTCTTTGCCTGCCATGGAAAACCGGGTTGCTCACAGCTGCCGTTCAAGCTGGCAGCACGATCACCTTAGTGTTGATCGCTGTCCGGTCATAGAGATCGATCATATCCTGCGTCAAAAGACCTGTACATCCGCTCGTAAGGTTAGTGCCAATCGTGTCGGGCTCACTGGTGCTGTAGATGGTATAAAGCGTGTAGACGCCCTTCTGGTACAGATAGAGTGTGCGTGCGCCGAGCGGATTCTCCGGCCCACCGGGCATTCCGCGGGCGTATTTCGCAACCTCCGGCTGGCGCTTGATCATTTCCGGCGGCGGGGTCCAGGTTGGCCATTCCGCCTTGCGCCCCACATACGCTTCCCCGCTCCATAAAAAGCCCTGCCGTCCGACATTGGCGCCATAGCGCGTGGCCTTGTTGTCGCCTTCGATGCGGTAGACATAGTAATTGGAAGGATCGACGATGATCGTGCCCGGCGCCTCCTTCGATTCATACTGCACAACCCGCTTGTAGTATTTCGGATCAACCTGATTGACATCAACCGCAGCAATCGGAAATTTCTTGTCCGCAACGGCGCCGTAATGCTTTTCAGCCTCGGCCCGCGTCATGCCACCATCGACCGTCTCGCAACCGGAAAGTCCAACCGCGCCCAGGCTCGCCACGGCACCGGTCAGGAAAAAGCGGCGATTCAGCCCGCCGCGCCGCGGCACGGCCCACATCTCGCCGGCGTCGGTCATCGGATGGCGCTCGTGGATCATTTCGGCGTTACGCATGTCTCGGTACCCGTTCGGAAAAGCAGTCAGCGGAAATCGGCTCCGGGTCCGATTTTGCCGCCTCGCCGCCCGATTGGCAAGGACGGGGTCACGTCGGCATCAACCGGCGGCCCCATCAGGGTAAACGCTTCCACAAAAGTTGCCTTGCCCGCACGCTCTCAAACATCTGCCGCACCACGGGGGAGCCGGGGATCGGCATGCCCGCCAAACGTGAAGCGAGAGACGCATCGGAGGCAGTAGCATTGCTGGAGCCACATCTGATAAATGCCGTGACCGGGCAGATTGAAAACCAGTAGCGGGAGGGCAATCCGGCATGAGAGAACTCGATAAAGTCCGCACAGCGCTCGCGCCAACCGGCACCTTGCGCACCGCAATCAACCTCGGCAATGCTGTGCTGGCGCAAAGGGGAACTGATGGCGCACCCTCCGGCGTAACCGTCGATCTCTCCCGCGAAATCGCGCATCGACTCGGCGTTCCGGTTCAACTCACCGGCTTTGATGCGGCAGCAAAGGTGGTGGACGCGTTGGGCAGCAGCGCCTACGACATCGGCTTCCTCGCAGTTGATCCCAAACGCGCCGACACCATCGATTTTACAGCGCCATACGTGCTGATCGAGGGTGCATACATCGTCCACAATGAGGCGCCGTATCAAACGCCTGCCGATATCGACCAGCCCGGCGTTCGCATCGGGGTCGGCAAGGGTGCGGCCTATGACCTGTTCCTCAGCCGCGAACTGAAAAGCGCCGAACTCGTGCGCTATCCAACCTCCGCTGATGTATTCGACGGTTTCCTGCGGGACAGGCTGGAAGCCGGCGCGAACATCCGCCAGCCGGCCGCCGCATTTGCTGCGCGGCACGGCGGTTTACGCGTATTGGCCGAACCTTTCATGCAGATCCGGCAGGCGGTGGCGATTCCGCGAGGGAAGGCGCCGGCGCCCGCGTGGGTCGATGCACTGCTGGTCGAGCTGAAGGCGAGCGGCTTTATCGCCGCTGCACTCCAACGCTCCGGTCAGGGCGATGCACTGGTCGCGCCTTGAGGAGCGTCGATGACCGCTCCTCGCCACAGGGCCGCCGTCAAACCCGGATGCTCTTTAGCGAAAAGTCTAAAACAACAGGGACGGCAGAACCAGGCTCAACCAGGGAATATAAGTTATGAAAAGCAAACCAAGAATCATGAATAAGAAAATTATGTAGAAATACTTCATAAATTCCTTCGACGAACACCCGACGATACTGCTCGCCACGAAGATCAATGTCGCCACAGGCGGCGTCAATGCGCCCAGAACAAGATTGAACACGAAAACGATGCCAAAGTGAACGAGGTCGACACCCAGATTGTTCATCAGCGGGACAAGAATTGGCGTCAGTATGATCAGGAGCGGCGGACCTTCCAGCGCCAGCCCCAGCACCAGAAGCAGCACGTTGATGATCATGAGCACAACGTACTTGTTGTCGGAAACGGTCAGAAACCACTGCGAGATGGTCTGCGGAAACCGCTCCCAGGCGATGGCATAGTTGAGGGCCATGCTCGCGGCCAGAATGAACATGATGATGGCGGTCAGCGTCGCCGATTCCCGGAACACGCCCGGAAGGTCTTTGAATGAGATTTCCTTGTAGACGAACAGGCTGACGACCAGGCTGTATGCCGCAACGAACGCGCCGAGTTCTGTCGGGGTAAACAGCCCGCCACGCAAACCCACCCAGACAAAAACCGGGAACATCAGGGCCCAGAAGCCGTCTTTCAGGGCCTTCCTGAGTTCTGCCGATGTCGCCTTTGGCCGTACCGGAACATCGATGTTGTTGCGACGGATCACCACCAGATTGGCAACCATGAGCAGGCCGGCAATCAACAATCCGGGAATGATGCCGGCGATGAACAGCTTGCCGATGGAGACCTCAGCCATCAATCCGTAAAGGATCAGCATGATGCTCGGCGGTATCATCGGGCCAAGCACACCCGCGACCGCAGCAATGGATGCAGCAAAGCCAGCGGGATAGCCCTCCCGCACCATTTCCTTTGAAACCGTTTTGGCCAGGATCGCCGTGTCGGCGGTCGCTGATCCCGAAACCGCACTGATGAGCGCGCCACCGATCACGCCGACCTGGGCCAATCCGGCGTGCATGTGGCCGACCAGCGCGCGTGCCACATCAATCAAGCGGCGCGCAATACCACCACGCTGCATGATCTCTCCGGCAAGCACAAAAAACGGAATGGCCAGAAGCGGGAAAGACGCCGTTCCGGCAGCAAGGCGCTGCGCAAAAATCGCCTCGGGCAAGCCCAGCCATACGAAATAGACAGCGCAAGGGATGAGCAGCGCAAAGGCTATCGGCGCGCCAAATGCGATCAACGCAGCAATTCCGAGCAGCAGGGCGGTCATGTCAAATATCCCCGTCCTGCGAGAGCCGCCCTGCCATGGCCTGAGCGTGGGTGCCATTGCGGATGAGATCAACCGCTTGCCGGATGGCATGGGCGGCAATCAGCACAAAACTGAGCGGAATGACGATATAGACATAGAAATACGGTATGCCGACCATGTCGATCTCGCGGTCCCACGAAGCGTTGCTCAGATTGAAGCTGATCTTCGCGATGTAGGCGGAAACGGTGATGATCATCAGCGTGATGACAAAATTGACCGCGACAAGAACTTTGGGCGGAAGCCAGTCAGTGATGCCAGCGATGCCGATATGCTGAAATTTACGGAACGCGGACGCTGAGCCAAGAAAGACCAGCCAGACAAAAAGCGCCGTTGCAAGTTCCGCCCCGCCCGCAAAACTCCAGTTGAAGATGTATCGGCCTGTGACATCGATCACGACCAGACACGTCATGATTGCCAGCAACATGCCGGGCAACTGATCTTCGAGCCACGTCAGAGCGTTCAGTATTTTCATTGATGCACCGCCAGATTCTCGTGCAGCCAATGCCGGACCAACATCAGTCCTGCCAGTCCGGAAGGTCAGCGTTCAGAAAGGAAACCAGCACCAAACTCGCCTGGTTTGGCCCGTCCTCGACAGCACCGACCCATGTTAGCCGCGTCTGAAAGGCCGGAATGGCAGGCGGTGGCCTGCGCGCCACCGCCTGTTCCGGGATTACTGGCCCGCCACGATCTTGCGGACGCGATCATAAAGGCCGGCACTCCAGTCCTTGTACTTCGAATACATTGGCAAGACAGCGGCCTTGTAGCCCTCGATATCTGCCTGGACGAATTTCGTCCCGGCCTTTTCCATCTGGGCTCTGAGATCAGCCACCCGGTCGGCGCCCTGCTTGCTGTAGCGCGCGCCACCCGCCTGCATCTCTTCCACCAGAATTTTCTGCTGATCGGCCGGCAGCTTATCGAACACCGACTTGTTCATCATGATGCCGAGAACCTGCTTCACATGCCCGGTCAGGGTGATGTTCGGCGCAGCTTCATAGAGCTTGGACGCGAACAGCGAACCGGTCGGCCCTTCTGCGGCATCCACCACCCCTTGCTGAAGTGCGCTGTAGACCTCGGCAAAATCAAGGGTCACAGGAGCAACGCCGAGCGCCTTGAAGGAATCGATGTAGATCGGGATCGGCGCCAGGCGGAACTTGACCTGCGACAGGTCGGCGACCTTGGGATAGAGCTTGCGCCCGATGATGTTTCTCTCGCCGAAGTACCAGTTGAAGGCGAGCATCTTGATGTTGTTTTTCTCGCCGAGCGCCAACCATTCCTTGGCAAGGCTGGAGTTGAGAAGTCGCGTGACTTCATCGAAACTCTTGAACACGAAGGGGGCCGAGAGAATGCCCACATCCTTGGTGCTGTAGTTGGCGAAATATCCTGAATCGACCACCGTCAGAATCGGGGCGCCCATTTTCACCTGTTCATGGACATCGCGCTCGCTGCCGAGCTGGCCGCCGGGGAACAGCTGCAGGATCAGCTTGCCGTTCGTGCGCGACTTCACCTTGTCCGCGACCTCCTGAAGGATCACGTTCTGAAGTTCTGCCGCCGCCTGCCCTGTGCCGATCCGCAAGGTCGTCTGCGCCATGGTTGCCGAAGCGCCCAGGCAGGCGCCGACCGCCGTCATTACGGTGAGTGCGAAACGTCGCGTGATCTTCATGGGTCATTCCTCCTGTCATTCTGTTTCGATGTTGAAATCCGTCGGCCGCCTCGCGCTCAATCAGGTGCCGGCTGATGTGCGCCGGACAGGTCCACGATTGCGGCAACCGCTGCGGGCAGCGTCGTCTCGCCGCCCAGAAAACGGCCCACGATCTGACCTGCGACGCGTTCAAACCGCCCGAAGCCGCGGAACCTCGGCCTGACCGCTGCGGATCGCAGCGTTGAATGCACCGCCGAGAAATATCCGTTGAACCGCCGATCGATGGCCGGATCGATCCAGGCGGCTTCGATGGCTGGCTGGCCATGATGCTGAGCAAAAATGCCAAGCTGCGCGTCTGGCGAAACGAGCCAGCCAACGAAGGCTTTGGCTGCTTCGACATCGCGGCAATGTGCCGTTATCCCGATCGCCGCCCCACCGATCAGCGTTCCGGCTTCGTAGGGCGCCACCCTGCCAGGACTTGGCCCGAAAGACAGGCGCCGAACCCCGAAATCAGCTTCGCCATAGGTCGCGTAACCATAGGTCATCGGACAATAGGCGATATCGTCCCGCGATGTCATCGCATCATGCAGCGCGATGGAATTCATGCCAAGGCACTCTGGTGGTGCAAAGGCATTGGCCTCGGCGAGGGCAGAAAGGGCTTCGCCTAGAGCATCGCGGTCGATGACAAGACCGTCCGACCCACCGCCCCAGGACGCACCGGCGTTGTGCATCAACGTGCCGGCGGCGAGAAAACCATGGTGATCGCCATTGGCAAGCCCAAGCCACAAGCCCTTGCGCCGCAACCTGTCGCCCAGCGCAATGACATCCTGCCATTTCTGAGGGATTTCATGATCCACCTGTCGCAGCAGATCATCCCGATAAATCGCGTTCATCGTCGCGGCATCGACCGGCGCGCCCCAGAGCTGTCCGTGCCAGCGATAGGTGGCAAGGCTAGGCCCGGCGAACGCGTCATCGTCAGCCGCGACACAATCATCGACAGGCCGGAAGAGACCGGAACCCGCGATTTCGCCTATAAAGGGATGATCGAACACGAGAAGATCGCAATCGGCCACAGCCTCCGCCAGCGGTTGATGTTCAAAGGCCTTTAAATCCCGGACCGACCAGTCAGCGCCAACACGGCCGAACGTGCGTTCGTAGGCTTCAGTCGCTGTCACGAGGGGATCAATGGCGCGCCGGTGCCCCCAGGTGACGCCCCGCAGGCGCGGTGCGCGTTTCACCGCTGCGCTCCCTGCACCTTTTCCTTGGTCTTGCGACCGGCAAAAAGCTCTGCGCCGGCCTTGTCGTTGCCCGCCGCAAAACACAGGGCCATCAGTTCGTTCTCGATCTGGAGCCCAAGATCAATATTGCCCGCCATGCCCGCCCGCACCGCCGCCTTCGTTGCCTGCGTTGCGACAGGCGAGTAGCCGGCAATGAGCGTCGCGATTTCGCGGGCACGCGTCAGCACGTTCTCGTCCGGGACCATTTCCTCGACAAGACCAATGCGCAGCGCCTCATCGGCCGGAATGCGCTCACCGGTAAGAAGAATGCGCATGGCCTGGCCATATCCCAGCAAGCGCGGCAGATACTGGGACGTGCCGCCCGCCCCGACCCAGCCAAGCGTGATTTCAGGCGCACCAAAAACAGCGCTTTTGCCGGCAACGCGGATATCCGCAGCAACGGCAAGTTCATGCCCGCCACCCAGCGCCCAGCCACGCACCGCAGCGATGACGGGTTGGCGCAGCGACCTGATCTGGCTCACATAATCGATGCGATTGCGCCAGTCCCAGAAGTCCGCATAACTCTTGAGCGTATTGATGTCCGTGCCTGCGCAGAATGCACGTTCGCCCTCCCCGCGCAGCACGACCGCATGAATCGAGCGGGTCTGGTTGATCTCCTGGCAGAGATCACGCAGCAGGCTGAACATATCGGGGGTCATGGTGTTCAGCTTTGCCGGACGATTCAAAACCAGATCGGCTACATTTCCGGATTGCTCGACGTAAATGTCCTTTTTCAACGTACCGTTCCTTCCGCGAAAAATGCCGCCCGGGCCGCTGGCCCATAGCCCAGTTCCTCAAGCACTGCGTCGGTGTGTTCGCCGAGCATCGGCGCCGTTGTGATTTCGGTTCTCTCCATCGTGTCGATGGCCGGCGCGAGCGTCCGATAACTGCCGGATTTGTGCTCGACCGTCCGGCAGAGCGGTGCAAACTGCGGATGCTTGGCCAGATCTTCGTAATTCATCACCGGATTGACCCAGATATCGAGCGGCGTCAGCTTTTCGATGAGATCTTCGGTCGTGTAGCGCGCGACGTAGTCACTTACGCGCTTGGCAACACGATCACGCCACGCCTTGCGCGCCTCAAGATCGGAATGCGGCGGTGCCTGTTCTCCCAGAACCGCAAGATCCGGCTCGCCAAACGCTTTTGCCAAGTCGGGAAAGCGGGCCTGCGCAATGGCAAGATATCCGTTCAGGGTCCGATAGATGCCGTAGGGCGGCTCCATGTAGACCGAGGCGAAGGGATAGGCCGAGCGCGGCGCCAGCCGCCCGGTGTTCAGGTATGTCGAAATTTCCTGGATCTGGATTTCCAGCGCTGCAGCCAGCAGGGAAACCTTGAAATGCCGCCCCTGCCCGGTGCGCGCTGCCTCGATATATCCGGCCAGAGCCGCCTCGGCCGCCAGATGCGAAGCACAGGTATCAATCATGTAAACCGGCGAGGGCTGCGGCAGCCCATCTTCGGAGCCGCCATTGAACGCCAACCCGGAGAAGGACTGGACCAACAGGTCCTGCCCGGGCCGATCCACCATCGGACCAGAATCGCCGTATCCGCTGATCGAAACGTAAACCAGTCGCGGATTGATCTTGTGCAGCGTCTCAAAATCAATCCCGAGCTTCTTGGCGACACGCGGCCGGTAATTCTGAACCAGAATGTCGGATCGCTTGACCAGCTCAATCAGAATGTCCCGGCTCTTTTCCTGCTTCAGATCGATGCAGACCCCGCGCTTGTTGCGGTTGAGCATGAGAAAGGCATTGGATTCCTGGCCATGCCAGTAGCCGTCAACGGGCCAGTGCCGGGAAAAGTCACCGGTCGGTGATTCGACCTTTATGACATCCGCCCCGAGATCACCGAGGCGCGATGTGGCCAGCGGCCCCGCCATCGCCAAGGTCATGTCCAGAACCTGCACACCGTCGAGTACCCGCGATTTCATCTTTCCCGCCTTCGGCACAGCATCCACCAGCAATTTTGACAGACATCATAAATCATATATGATCGCTGATTGCAAGGCGTTTCTTTTTGCTGCCAACCTCTGGCAGAGTGCGCTTTATGAAACAGCAGAACAGCGCGAGAACCCCAATGCAGCCGTCACCTTCCGACTCGAGCCAAGACGCCCGGGCCCGCACCGCGCTGCCACTTCAGCGGGCCAATCTGGTCGACCAGATCCATGACGAGTTGCATCGCAGGATCACGGACCGGCTGCTGAGCGGTGGGGAACGGATTGTCATTGACCGGCTGGCGCTGGAGTTCGGTGTCAGCCTGGTTCCCATCCGGGAAGCGCTCGCGCGCCTCAAGGCCGAAAGGCTGGTCACGCATGAAGCGAACAAGGGCTACAAGGTTGCGCCCAAACCTGAACCGATTGAGATGCGTCAGCTTTTTCAGGCGCGGCTGATCATCGAGAAGGGCGTTCTGGAACAGGGCTTTAACCGGATCACCGATCAGACGATTGCGAAGATGGCCGCAATCAACGACCAGATCAGGAAGGGGAGCTACGGTCCAAGCTTTCTCAGCTTCAGAGAATTTCTGACGCTGAATGCCGAATTCCATACGATCATCGTTCGGCTGACGGAGAACAGCTTCATCATCGATGCATATGAGAAGCTAGGCTATCATCAAAGGGTCGCCCAGACGCTCTTCGGGCGGGGGCCCGACAACGTGGACGTCATCGTAAAAGAGCATGAAGCGGTCATCGATGCATTGCGCAGACGCGACCTGGCCTCCGCTTCAAACGCGCTTTCGGTGCACATTCTGAATGGCATGGAGCCGTATCTCGACCCTCAGGCATCCAGTCAGCCCTGAACCGCCATGTGGCCTTCCTGATGCACGACATGGAACGCCCCTCTCTCGAAGAAAGAGCGCGAAGCGGCCTGTCCGCGCCCCGGAAGATTACAAAAGAGGGCTACGCCCACGCGTGTGGGCACGGGCTTGAACGGTCCGTCAAGCCTTTTTCAAACCGGACAACTTGGCGGCAACCGCCTTTTTGCCCTGCACCCGCTGCCCATCCAGCTTTGCGAAAGCCTTGGCGCGCGCCTTGTTGGCGGCTTCGATCGCGTCAAGATCGATCCCATGCTCGGCCACGGCGGATTTGACAATCGCAGTATCCAGCCCGAGCAGATCCCAGACAGACATGCCAAGCCCCTTGGCGATCATTTCGATGGTGTCGAGTGTTGGGTTCCCGTCGCCACGGATCAGGATGTAGTACGTTCCGGGCGAAATGCCGGCCTTTTTCTGAAAGGCCCCGAGGTCGCCGTACGCCTGGGCCAGTTGCTCCACGCGGATCGCGAGCAGGGCGGCAAGGGTCTTGTTGACCATTCGGGTTCGCCCGGGGTTGGGGGCCATCTGGCATCATCCTTCATGCTGCGTAATCCGCGTCACGGATGACACCAATGAGATCAGCCTGCAAGGAATGAGTCACACAATCGAACGATTTGCTGAAAATCATATATTGAATGATAGACCTTGATCCCGCTCACCTCTGTTGAAGCGCTGCCCGGTTCAGTAACTCGACCAGAACATCCCGGAGCGCGGGATCAACAGTACCGCCAACAACGCCGTAGTGGATGACTGCCCAGTAGAAAACCTCTTCGCTATCCTGGTTTTGTACAGCGGTTGTGAGATGGTGCTCCATCAGCGCGCGGATATTGACCTGGTTTGGCGCACTCTTGAGGAGCTCAATCATCGCCGGAATCAGGCTATGAGGGGTATCTTCAGTGGAAATTGTCTTGTTAAGCATCTTCCGGCCTGCCCTTCACGTCAAATAAATCACAATGCAAATGCCAATTGTTGCAATCATCAAGGACGCAGCAATACTACAAACTTGAATGAGAACTTCCCAGCCGGTCAGCTCTCCAGTGGCCGTAATCATATGGCTGCCAAGAAATTCGTTCAGATCTCTTGCTTGACCCCGATCCACACCGTGCTTGCTACCGGTTCGACCCATGATCCAGGGCGCCCCACAGTACATCAGAAGATAAAAGCTGCTGATAACAATCGAGAACAGGGCTTCGCCGCTCGCCTTGAGCGTGAGCCAGAACACAACCATCATCACGACAAAACATCCCACCATGATCTTGATGATCGCCGGATGAAGCCGGTCGGTAACATCACCCCGAGCCGGCTGGCTTCGTTGTGCCGCCACGTCAACCGAACCGGCAGCGCCGTCGGGCAGATGACGCATTGAATGGGTGGTCTCCAACATCTGCGTGATCTCCTTGGCTAAGGGGGAAGACGATTCGAAAGCGGCCACAGACGGCGCTACCGGAACGGAATGCCGCCACGCTGCTGCGCCAGTCCCATCTGGAAGCTCTGTGAGATGCGCTTGGCCCGGTCCATGAACAGGGTTACCTGGCTCGCCGTGCAGAACCGCCAAAGCGTCTTTTCAAAAAGCTCCAGCCAGCGCTCGAAATGCACGGCCTCAAGCTCCGGCATCGCAAGATGAGCCTGCAAGGGCGCCCCCTTGTAGCTGCCGGTAAGCAAGACCACGGACGACCAGAACTGGCGGAGCCTGTGAAGATGCTCGTCCCAGTCCTGCACAACGGCATTGAAGATGGGGCCGAGCCGGTCGTCCATGCGAATGTTGCCATAAAAATCGTCCACGATGGCCCGGATGAGATTTTCATCGACTTCGAGCGCCATGCCGGGCGCATTGGGGTGAGGCTGTCGCATTGTGGCTTCCGATTTATGATGTACTTAAAATGCATCTATACGACGCAACATGATAAAGATAGATTTTTGTTGCATCTTTTTGAGGACATCCACATGCGACTGACCAGTTTCTCTGACTATGCCTTTCGCCTTCTGATGATGGCGGATGCTGCCGGGGATCGGCTGATCACCATTGAGGAGGCAGCAAAGCGCTATCGCATTTCGCGAGCGCACCTGATGAAGGTTGCGAACCAACTGACGCGGACCGGTTTTCTGGAAGCCGTCCGGGGGCGCTCGGGCGGACTGCAACTCGCAAGGCCTGCTTCTGAAATTCGTATCGGCGATGTGATCCGTTCGACAGAACCGGATTTCGGTCTCGTCGAGTGCTTCCTGACTGGCAACACCTGCGTCATCACGGGATACTGCCGCCTCCCCCGGATCCTGAACGAGGCCTTGGACGCCTTTATCAGCACAATGAACCGCTACACCCTGGCGGATATTTCACTCACCAAAGTCAATGTGCTGCTGCCGTCAGAACCTCAATTGACTGCGCCGTGATGCGCAAGCCCACGACCCGAACTTATCGGTAAATCGCTCCGGCTTTGAGGATTTCCTGGGCACGCGCCAAGCGGACCTGCCGCTGAACAGCTGTTCCGACCCCGTCCGCCCCATCCTGCGGTTCCATTGCCTCGATCAGCACATTGGCAATCCGCTCCGCCAGTTCAGCGAAGGAAGCAGCGGCATGAAATGGCAGAACCTCAAGGCAGGAATCCAGAAACAGGGCCGCCAGTCTTTCGATTTGAGCCGCATCCACTGCGTCGCAGTGGGCAAAGGCCGCATCGATGGCCGCCTCATGCCCACCCGTCTGTTGCAAGATGCATAACCAGAACTGCGTCAGGTCTCCTTCAAATTCCTGCCACCGGTTACCGACAAGATGATTGAGCAAAGGACGCAAATCGGAATTGCGCCGGAACCGCCAGGATAGGTTCTCGACCAACTCCACCAGGGTCTCTTCGTCGAGATAGATTGACGGATCATGCGTCAGGCAGGGCATTTGGCCACATCTTTCGGCGTGCGCCTGATCTGCATATGCGCATGGCCAAATGCCAGCGGGCCAAGAAACCAGAGCATGTAGATTCTGATACGGCGTATCGGGCAGCATCGGAGAATGATACTTTTTACATATATAAAAAATATTTCTTTTGAGTCAAATTCAGCCTTCAACCGTAGACGCAATCCGTGCATCGCCACGCCGGAACCCAAAAGCCGTTTGCGCTCGAGGTTACGGCACCGCGTAGGGAAACCGGCGGTCGCAGCGATCCCGCCCCCGGGCGCCGGGCGAGAAAGACCCCGCCTGGTGGACCGGACGCTGGCTTCACCCCCTGCCCGCTTCCACAGTCAAAAAGCCCGGACGCATGCCTACGACCAGTTCCGCCTCAACTGCAGAGACCGACCCTTGCACGGATAAAGGCCTCGTCAAGCCGGCTCTGCAATCTGGATCGACAGCAACGGCGCATATTGCTGAGCCCCAAAAATATCGCCGTCGCCCGGAGAGCCGGACGGACGCTCACGCAAGATTGTGAACTTGATCGCGAAGGCCGGATCGAAATTCACAAAATCGGTGATCCTGTCGCCATCGATCCTGTAGAGCGCGGCGACCGTTTCACGGGTCAGTGCGCCGGAGGTCTTCACGCGCTCATAGGTGGCGCGATCCGTGAAGATGATGTCGAAGGTGATCTTGTCAGTGCCCGCATTTTTCGAGCGGATGGTTTTGGCGAGGCTGGAAAGCGGTGTCATGCTGATCCTCTCAGGCGCCGATCATGGTTGTGTGACAGGGGAAGAGCTGCAGCGGATCGTCAACGGCAACGGTGTGGTTCAACGTCCAGCGATAGGCAGCCGAGGCGTGCATCACCTCGTCCAGGGAGAAGGCAACCGATCCCGCCGTGCCTTTGACATCCGGTAGCCGCGCATAGAACATCTGCCGCGTACCGGTCATGCAGACCTCTTCGGCCAGTTCCCGCGTCTGCGCGATCCCCTGCACCATCACGCACAGTTCATGCGGCACCACGCTGCGCTCGGTTTCGAGCGCGCCCATCACACCATCACGACCGTAAACATTGTAGTGCAGCTCATAAGGCTGGTTGCCGAAGCGCTCGCTGGCCTGGTCGCGGGCCCATTGGATCACCTTGTCGACATTGGCGATGGTGTAGGGATCACGGATGCCGACCAGACCGACAAAGCGCTCGCCGATCTTGCCGGCGCCTTCGAGCTTGACCCGGATTTGCTCGGCCGGCACAAACTTTGGCCCGGTGATGCGGGTGGTTTTTTCGGCAATCTGTTCATAGTTGCACTGGTTCATGTCGAGGCAGCCGCCGGCGACGTATTCGTAATAGGGGTTCGAACGCTCATACATCGCGTGCCCCGCCACCGAGGCGATGGTGCAGCGCTGATCGGGGTTCATGGCGGTGACGCGTACATCCTGCGCGCTGATTTCGCCCATCACCGTTTCCTTGCCACCATAGGGTTCGGCACAGAAGCTGGCGCATTCCAGCACCTTGCCGAGATAATAGGCCAAGGCCTCGGGATAGCCGGCACGGATGGCCGGGGCGGCAAACAGCGCGCAATCGGACGAACGACCGCCGATAATGACTTCGGCCCCCATGTCGAGCAACTTGATGTAGGGATGGACGCCCGCCATGGCGACGATGCGATCGGTGGCGTCCAGCTCCGCTTCATCGAGATCGGGGCGCGCATCCAGCCCCGTTACGGCATCACCGCTGCGGATTTTCTCGCGAAGCCATTCCTTGTCCACCTCGGAATAGAAATAGCCGAGCTTGAACGGAGCAAGATCATGCTTCTTCTGCAACTGGCGGATGACGTCGACATAAAGATCGACCCGGCTGTTGGTGCCGGTGTCGCCTGCTGAACCGATGATCATCGGAACACCCTTTTTGCGCGCCGCAAGCAGCATCAGTTCCAGATCATGGGTCTGCCAGGCCAGCGGACTTGTCGATGTGTCCGAACCAAGCGGACCAGGGCCGACATCATCAGAGCCGGAATCGGCGGCGATGATGTCGGGATCGGCATCAACACCGATGGCAAAGCTCGCCGTCTTGGACGGGGCAAAGCCAAGGTGCTCGTTCGGGCAGATGACTTTCAGGGTTGACCTCACGGGGTATACTCCTCTTGAAGGGCGTCAGCCATCCTGGCCAACGCCCAGTTTCAGCATCTGATGACGGAGAGCATGGCGGCTCAGCCCAAGGTCTTCGGCAGCCAGCGCAATATTGCCGGCTGCCCGCGCCAGCGCCGCTTCGACCAGCTGGCGCTGAAATGCACGGGTGGCCGCCTGATAGTCTGTGGCGGTGCGCGGGTCGGCACCGGGCGGCAGGGCGACCTCCCGCAGCACGCGCGGCGGAATATGGGCCAACTCGATCCGCTACCCATCCTCGAGGGCGACGATGCGTTCAAGCAGATGCTGCAACTCGCGGACATTGCCAGGCCAGGAGTAGCGCTGGAAGATCGCCTCGACCTCGGGAGACAGATGCATGAGCGGGCGCCCGTAGCGGACACATAATTCGTCCAGAAACCGGCGCGCCAGGTAAAGCACATCGTGGCCGCGTTCGCGGAGCGGCGGCAGGTTGATGGCGATGACCTGAAGCCGGTAATACAGGTCTTCCCGAAACCGGCCTTCGCGCACCTCGTTGAACAGAATACGGTTGGTTGCCGCGATAAAGCGCACATCGACACTGATCGGCTGCACCGAGCCGATGCGACGGAACCGCTGCGTATCCATCAGGGTGAGCAGCTTGGCCTGAAGAACGGGGCTGAGTTCGCGCACCTCATCGAGAAAGAGCGATCCACCATCGGCCGCTTCGACCAGACCGACTTTCTTGGCTGCGGCGCCGGTAAAAGCACCGCGCTCATGGCCGAACAGCTCACTTTCGACCAATTCCGAGGGGATGGCGGCACAGTTGATGTCGACAAAAGGTGCCAAAGACCGCTGCGACAGCGCATGGATGACCTGCGCGACAAGCCCTTTGCCCGTGCCGGTCTCGCCGTAGATCAGGATGCAGCGGGCTGGACTCGCCGCCGCCTTGCGCACCAGTCCGCGCACCCTGGCAATGGCTTCATCCTCGCCCAGGATCATCTCCGGCGTCGGGACACCTGCGCTCACGGTTCACCTCCCAACACATAGCGGCGCCATTCCGCACAGCACGGATAACCATCGGCAAATTCGAGCGTGACGCCTTGCGTGTCATAAATGGCTGCGGAGACCGTATGCGACCGATCGTCATGCCCGTGCCGACAGAGACCCTCAATCTTTTCATCGCTGTGGGTGGCCATCGCTGCACGCACCGTTGGTTCGGCTTTCAAGCCCAATCCGCCGGCCAGCGCTTGGGTCAAAGCCTCAAGGCGCCCGGTGGTCGACCGGAACGCCGCCACACTTTGGCGCGCTGCCGTATCGGCAAGCGGCTCGGAGAGGAAATGGTTGGTGCGCGCTGCCGGCGCCGTCCGGTCGATGATCGGCCCCTCGGCTCGCAGTTCAACCGTTGCGACTGCGCCCGATGCATCGGCAAGCAGCAAACTGCCGCCGCCAGCATGACGCAGGCTGGCAACCAGTGAGCAGGCCTCTTCCACCGTGGTGCAGGTCAACGCGATGCGCGTCATCAGAAAATAGCGAAGCCAGCCGATCTGGTGGACCGGCGCCTCGATGGCGGTATCGGCAAGCGCAAGGCCAGCCGCATTGATGCCGCTCGAATAAACCCCCGGCGCCCCGAATGTGCCGACGGCCAACATCGCGCCGCCCGGCGCGCGTGGATCCCGGTGCAGGAAAACGCGCTGAAAATTGCGATGGGCGCCGCTGAGATCGCGGTTCTTGGCCAGTATCGCCCCTCCGCCGGGCAAAGGGCGGGCCCAGGCCGTACAGCCATCCGTTTCAAACCGACCGGACAGGATCGACAGATGCATCAGCGCAAAAGCCAGTGCCGGATCAAGACCCAGCCCGCTGGCGAGCGCTTCAAACTCA
>JAIUNP010000027.1 GCA_020161975.1 Pseudomonadota bacterium | reverse complement strand
GCCGGTCTTCGCCGCCGACATCAAGGGCGACCTTTCGGGCATTGCGGCGATGGGACGGGGCGAACCGCATTTCGTGGAGCGCTGCGAGGAAATCGGCGTCAAATATCACCCTGACGTGTTCCCGACCGTGTTCTGGGACCTTTTCGGCGAGCAAGGCCACCCGATCCGCACCACGGTTGCGGAAATGGGGCCGCTGCTGCTTTCGCGTCTCCTGCAACTCAACGAGGTGCAGGAGGGGGTGCTCAACATCCTGTTCCGCTATTGTGACGAGAACAAGCTGCTGCTCCTCGACCTGAAAGATCTCAGGGCGATGCTGGCGGAGTTCGGCAACAACAAGGAACTTCAGCAACAGCTGATGGCGACCTATGGCAACGTGACGCCGCAAACGGTGGGCGCCATCCAGCGTCAATTGCTGGTGCTGGAGAACCAGGGTGCCGCGAAGTTCTTCGGCGAGCCGGCGCTCGACATCCATGACTTCCTGAAGAAGGACAAGGACGGGCGCGGCTATGTGAACATTCTGGCCGCCGACAAGCTGATGAATTCGCCGCAACTTTACGCGACCTTCCTGCTCTGGCTGCTCTCCGAACTGTTCGAGCAGCTTCCCGAGGTAGGCGATCTCGACAAGCCCAAGCTCGTGTTCTTCTTCGATGAGGCACATCTTCTCTTCAACGATGCGCCGAAAGCACTGCTCACCTCCATCGAGCAGGTGGTGCGCCTCATCCGCTCGAAAGGGGTCGGTGTCTATTTCGTCACGCAAAACCCGCTCGACGTGCCGGAAACGGTGCTGGCGCAGCTTGGCAACCGCGTGCAGCACGCATTGCGCGCCTTCACGCCGCGCGACCAGAAGGCGGTCAAGGCCGCCGCCGAAACCTTCCGGCAGAATCCGAAGTTCAAGACGGAACAGGCCATCACCCAGCTTGCCGTGGGCGAGGCGCTGATCTCGATGCTCGAGGGCAAGGGTACGCCGTCGATGGTCGAGCGCACGTTCATAAAGCCACCGTTTGCGCGTGTGGGGCCGCTGACACCGGCCGAACGGGCGGCGCTGATTGCCAAAAGCCCGATGAAGGGCGCCTATGATGAGATGATCGACAACGAAAGCGCCTACGAGATGCTGCAAAAGCGTGTCGAGGCGTCGCAGGCTGAAGCCGAAGCGCCGACCGAGGGCGGCGTGCTCGACAGCCTTGGCGGAATGCTCGGCGGGTTGTTCGGCGGCGGCGATGCGCCGCGCCCCAAGTCCGGGCCCGGCTCGCGCGGTGGGCGCGTGCAGCCAACGCTGGCTGAAAAGATGATCACCAACGCGGCAAAATCGGCGGCGACCTCGGTCGGCCGGCAGATCGGGACCGCCATTCTCCGCTCGGTGCTCGGCAGCATCACCCGCAGCAGCCGATAAGTACGGGATCACCTGTCCAGTCCTTAAGGAGACAGTCTGCGCAGCCTTCTCGACATCGCCCTCTTGCTGATGGGCGCCCTTGCCGGATTTTTCGATGCCGGGCGGTGTTCGCCTGCTGGCGTGCCGGGCGCACCGCTGCTGTTGCTGCGACAGGCCAGGACTGCGCCGGCACGGTCGATTTGACTCCATGGTCCGGGGACGGCACAACGAACGCATGTTTGCACTGCACAATGATCCAGCTGCCGCCCTGCCGATCCTGATCCGCGCTGCGGAAGCGGCGGGCGCGGTGGCCATGGCCTACTTCCAGCCCGGCGCGACGACAACCGCGCGCGTCGATTACAAGGACAACAATTCCCCCGTCACCGAGGCCGATCTTGCCGCAAACAAGGCTGCACTGGCGGTGATTGCCGCTGAAATGCCCGGTGCCGCGCTGTTTTCCGAGGAAATTGCCGATAATTCCGACCGGTTCAACCATGCCGATGTCGTGGTAATCGATCCTATCGATGGCACCCGTGCCTTCATTCAGGGACGCAGCGAGTGGTGTGTCTCCATCGCGCTGATGCGGAAAAGCGTGCCGGTTGCGGGCGTCATCCATGCGCCAGCGCGGGGCGAGACCTTTGCCGCCGCGCGCGGTGGCGGCGCCTCGCTCAATGGTCGCCCCCTGCCCCGCCGCACGCCTTCTGCCGCGGGGGGGCGGATCACCGGCCCGCGCCCGCTGCTCGACACGCTCGCGCCGGTATGGCCAGCGTTTCAGCGGGGTGAGACATACCGGGCGCTGGCCTATCGGCTGGCGACCGTCGCGGCAGGCTGCGAGGATGTGGCTGTTGCCACCGAAGGCGCCCATGACTGGGACATTGCCGCCGCCGAAGTGCTGCTCTGTGAAACCGGCTGTGCGCTCCTGACACGCGACGGCGCGCGCGCTGTTTACAACGCATCCAATCCGGTGCATCCAGCGCTCGTCGCGGCAGAGGCGGCGACTGCGGAGCGGCTGATCACCGCGTTGAGCGCAGTCGGGGCCGAAGCCTGACGCCTTCATTTTTGGACGAGACCCCGGATAGACGACAATGGCTGACGACAGCGCAAACAAACAGCTTCTTCATCTTGTGATTGGCGGCGAGTTGATCGATCTTGAACGCAACGAGTTCAAGGACCTTTCCAAGGTCGATTTCGTCGGGCTTTTTCCCAACTACAAGTCCGCCGCCGCCGCCTGGAAAGCCAAGGCCCAGATGAGCGTCGACAATGCGCAGATGCGTTATTTCATCGTGCACCTGCACCGGCTGCTTGATCCGTCGGGCGACGATCATCACCACTGAGATTCAGGGCGCACGGTGTGCTGAAAACCCTCTGGCGTTCCAGACCGGTGCAGGAAACGATGGGCAGCCTTCTGGCGGCCTATCTCCGTTTCGTGCAGCACACCAACCGTTTTGTCGTTGCCACGCCCGACGCCTATGACTGGCTGAAGACCCAGGAGCCCTACATCCTGGCGATGTGGCATGGCCAGCATTTCATGATTCCCATCGGCAAGCGGCCGGATCAGCGCTATTCGGTGCTGATCTCGCGCCACGGCGACGGGGAAATGAATGCGATCGCTGTCACCAAGTTCGGCATCAACCTCGTGCGCGGCTCTGGCGCACAGCGCTCCGATCAGGTGATGAAGCGCGGCGGTGTCAAAGCCCTGCTCGCCATGCTCGATGTGCTCAAACGCGGCGACAACATGGTGCTGACTGCGGACGTGCCGAAGGTTTCGCGCGTTTGCGGGCGCGGAATCATCACGCTGGCGCAGAAATCGGGTCGGCCGATCATTCCCATCGCCCTGGTGTGCAGCCGGCGTTTCAATTTCGACACCTGGGACAAGACCAGCATCGGCGCGCCTTTCGGGACGTCCGTACTCGCGCTCGGGCCGGCGATCAGCGTGCCGACAGATGCCGACGATGCGGCGCTGGAAGCCGCACGTCAGCGGGTGGAAGTGGAACTCGACCGCGCCCACGCCATCGCCTACGGAACCATTAATGATACCGACCCCGGCGCCGGGCGAGACAGCGTCGAAAAGGCGCGCGCAGAAGCCCGGCTGTTGCCGCCATGAGCCTGCCGCCGGGCCTCCTCCTCTATCGGTTTGCCTCTTATGCGCTGACGCCCTTTGCCCCGATTTTGCTGCGCAAGCGCCTCCAGCGCGGCAAGGAGGACGCGGCGCGGCTCAACGAGCGGCTCGGGCATCCCACTTATCCGCGCCCTGAAGGTCCGCTCGTCTGGCTGCATGGTGCAAGCGTCGGCGAGACCGTGTCGCTCCTGCCGCTGGTTGCCGAGTTCCAGGCGCGCGGGCTTGCGGTGATGCTGACGACCGGCACCGTCACATCCGCCGCGCTTGCCGCACAGCGCCTGCCAGCGGGGGCTTTTCACCAGTTCATCCCGGTCGATCTGCCGGGCGCGACGGAGCGCTTCATCGCCCATTTTCGGCCAGACCTTGGCTTGATCGCGGAATCGGAGGTTTGGCCCAACCTCATTCTGGCTGCTGCCAGAGCAGAAGTACCGCTCGCCATCGTCAACGGGCGAATGTCAGAGCGCTCCCGGCAGTCGTGGTCGCGGCTGCGGGGGACAATCCGGACGCTGCTGGCGCGCTTTACCCTGGTGCTGGCGCAAAGCGAGGCCGATGCCACGCGCTATCGGGCGCTCGGCGCAGCGGATGTGCGCTGTCCGGGCAATCTGAAGTTCGATGTTGCGCCCCTCGGTGCCGACCCTGCCGAGCACCGGCTGCTCGCCGAAACCATTGGCGCGCGCCCGGTCTTTATCGCCGCCAGCACACATCCGGGCGAAGAGGAGATCGTGGTTGGGGCGCATCTGGCCGCGCGACACACAAGGCCCGGCCTTCTCACCATCATCGCTCCGCGCCACCCGGAGCGCGGCGCCTCATTACGTGCACTGGCGACGACCAGCGGGCTCGCGGCGGCCCAGCGCTCGCTCGGCGAGGCGATTACGGCGACGACGGATCTGTACATCGCCGACACCATCGGTGAGCTTGGGCTGATCTACCGGCTTGGCGGCTTCGCCTTTCTCGGCGGTTCGTTCATTTCCCACGGCGGGCAAAACCCGATCGAGCCCGCCAAGCTGGGTCTTGGCGTGCTGCATGGTCCACATGTCTTCAACTTCACCGATGTCTATGCCGCCTTTGATGAAGCGGGCGGTGCGCTGTGCGTCAGCGACCCTGACGATCTCGCCGGGCTGATTATCGGCCTCATCACCGATACCGCACGGCTTTCGGCGATGCAGGACCACGCGCGCGATACCGCCGAGCGTTTCGGCGGCGCCAAGCAGCGTATTTTTGCGGCACTGGCGCCGCTGCTGCCGGTCGCTAGGGATAAACAGCCATGAAGGCGCCGGATTTCTGGTGGGATCGGTCACCGGGCGTTCTTGCCCGGCTGCTGCTGCCGTTCGGTGCGCTCTATGGCGCAATCACAGCCCACCGCATGGCCGGCAAGGGCCTCGAACCGGCGGTTCCGGTCATCTGCATCGGCAATTTTACGGCGGGCGGCGCGGGCAAGACCCCCACCGCGCTCGCACTCGCCGAAGCGTTGATGGCGCACGGCGAACGTCCGGTATTCCTCAGCCGTGGTTATGGCGGGACAGAGGCCGGGCCGCTGCTGGTCGAGACCGGACGCCACAGCGCTGCCGAGGTGGGCGACGAACCGCTGCTGCTGGCGCGACTTGCCCCTACCATCATCGCACGGGATCGACTGGCGGGCGCACACGCGGCGGTGGCAGCAGGGGCGAGCCTCATCATTATGGATGATGGCTTGCAGAACCCGGCGCTGCAAAAAGACATCGCCATTGCCGTGGTCGATGGCGGGGCTGGCTTCGGCAACGGTCTTTCGGTTCCTGCCGGCCCTCTTCGCGCACCGGTCAGGGACCAGAGCCGGCATGTCGATGCGCTGCTCGCCATCGGCATGGGCAAGGGTATTACGGAAGCGGTCGGGGTGGGCGCGGCGGCGGGCAAGCCAGTATTCCGCAGCAATTTTTCAGTGGACGATGCGGTCGCAGATCGGCTCGGCGGCACCCGCGTCCTGGCCTTTACCGGCATCGGGCGACCTCAGAAGTTCTTTGAGACGCTGGTCGATCTTTACGCAAAGATCGAGGGCGCGCACCCCTTCCCCGATCATCACGCCTTCACAGATGCCGAGGCGACCATGCTGCTGGAGGCGGCCAAGGCGCGGGCTCTCCTGCCCGTGACGACCGAAAAGGACCTTGCGCGACTGACCGGCACGCCCGCGCGCGACGCTTTGCGTCAGGCCAGTTTCGCCCTGCCAATCCGCCTGCCCCTGCCGGAAGGGCTTGTCACCCTGGTGGTGGAAAAACTCAGCGCTTGCCGCGCTCGGCGGCAAGGGACGCCTCCGGCGTCGCATATGCCTCCTGGCGCTTGACGCTCCAATAGCGCAGGTCATCGAGCGGGATCGGCTGGCTCGTCACCGCACAGCGCACGAACGAGCCCTGACGCATGATGCGATAGTCGCCATCGAGAAAGTCGATCTTCGCTTCAAGACCGAGTTTTTCAGGCCGTTCAAACAGATTCATGGCGCCAATTGATCCCCTGATGATCCCCCTTATCGCCCGTGGTGCCTCGCGTTGCAAGGGGCGGTCCACCCCGCAAAGACACTGCTTGCCAGTCGCCCGATTTCACGCTTAATTCGTATTCACAGGGTCTGGGCAGGGTTGCGTATGGGAGGCCGGAATGGCGCTGGGCAGGCGGGAGTTGCTTTTGGGCATGGCCGGAGCGGCCTTGTTCAGCGGACGGGCGGCAGCGCAGGCCGAAGCGCCTGCCAACTGGGAACGCTATTACGACGGATACGCCCAGGACGGCACCGTCACCTTTCCCAGAACGCGGCTTTCGACACTTGATCCGCAGTGGCGGCGCCAGCTTGTGAAATACAAGCACAAGGAACCCCCAGGCAGCATCGTCGTCGATACCCGCAACAACTTCCTTTACGTCACCTTCGAGAACAACACGGCGCTGCGTTATGGCGTCGGTGTTGGCCGCGAGGGCTTCCAGTGGTCCGGGCGGGCGCAGGTGGGGCGCAAGGCACGCTGGCCGGATTGGGTGCCGCCGCCCGAGATGCTGCAACGCCGGCCCGATCTGCCGCGCCACATGGAAGGCGGCGCCGACAATCCGCTGGGCGCACGCGCGCTCTATCTCTACCGCGATGGTCGCGACCTGCTGTACCGCATCCACGGAACGAACGAGCCCTGGAGCATCGGAGGCGATAATTCCTCGGGTTGTATCCGCATGGTCAACGAGGATGTGATCGACCTTTACCGCAGGATTCCTGTCGGAACGCGGGTGCTCGTGCTTGAACATCTCGATAAGTCTTTGCCGAGTTGAGGCCGGGTATCGTTCATTTCGCGGGTTGCATGGCTTGAAAATCCCAGGAGACGCCTGATGTCCGGTTTCATTCCGCGCGTATGTGCGGTGGCGATGGTTGTGGCCCTCGGCGGCTGCCTCGGAACGGACGGGCCTTTAAGCTCAGGCCCGGTCGGTGATGTGACCAATGCGCCGGTGGGGGCGGGAATCAATGTCACCGCAGGCTCGAAGGAGGATTTCATCGTCAATGTCGGACGGCGAATCTTCTTTGCGAAGGACGAGGCCACCCTCGACGACACGGCCCGCGAAACCTTGAACAATCAGGCGGCGTGGCTGAATCAATATACCCGCTACCGCGTGAAGGTGCAGGGCTATGCCGATGAGCCGGGCGGGCCGGCAGCCAACAAGGCGCTGGGCCTGAAGCGGGCGGAAGCGACCAAGGCCTATCTGATGGAGCGAGGCGTCGATGGCGGCCGCATCCGCACAACAAGCCGTGGCAACAGCGAACCCACCATGCGTTGCGCCGATGTCTCCTGCTGGGCGCAGAACCGGCATGTCCGGACCGTGCTGGAGTGACAACGCGCCGCCCTTGACCTTCGCCCGGCAAGCGTGTCCCTTCGGCAGGAATGTAATTCTCCGGTGAGGGTGCGATGAAGAGCTGGTCGGAAACGTGGACGTTTTTCGGAGGGCGCTGGCTGGAAGGCAATCCCGGCCTCACGGGGCCGCGCAGCCATGCCTTCTGGCTTGCATCCAGTGTGTTCGACGGTGGGCGCTATTTTGACGGCGTGCAGCCCGATCTCGACCTGCATCTGGCCCGCGTGAACCGTTCGGCAACCAGTCTCGGCCTCAAGGCCACCATGAGCCTCGAAGACATGCTGGCGTTGGCCGCCGAGGGCGTGAAGCGCTTTTCCCCTGGCACAGCGCTCTACATCAAGCCGATGTACTGGGCGGAATTCGAGGACGGCAATGCCGTGCTGGCAGATCCTGAATCGACGCGCTTCTGTCTCTGCCTCTTCGCCGCACCGATGCCGGAGCCGACGGGCATGAGCGTGACGCTCTCGCCGTTCCGTCGCCCCACGCCCGAAAGTGCGCTGACCGAAGCCAAGGCTGGCTGTCTCTATCCCAATAACGGGCGGGCGTTGCGTGAAGCCAGAGCGCGCGGGTTTGCCAATGCGCTGGTGCGCGACATGCTCGGCAATATCGCCGAAACCTGCACCTCGAACGTGTTCATGGCGAAAGATGGCGTGGTGTTCACGCCCATTCCGAATGGAACCTTCCTCAACGGCATCACCCGCCAGCGCACCATGCAGCTGCTCCGTGCGGACGGGATCAGCGTGGTTGAAACCTCGCTGACCTATGCCGATTTCCAGAGTGCGGACGAAATCTTCTCATCCGGCAATTACTCGAAGGTGGTGCCGATTACCCGCATCGACGACCGGGAATTGCAACCCGGCCCGCTGATGCGCCGCGCGCGCCAGCTTTATATGGATTTTGCGCACAGCCGGTGAGATTTTCACCGGCTCGCGCCCCGTCATCACTCGCGCGCGCAGCTCGAAATGCCGAAGGGCAGATAGGCCGGGCAGAAACGGAAAATTGCCGTGGCCAGCGGAATGATGCCGATCCAGCCAATCCAGTTATAGCCGGTCTGGGCAAAGCCGATCGGGATAGCGAATGCGATCAGGATCAACCCGAGGAACATGCGCAGGATGCGGTCGAGGCCGCCGACGTTCGTTTTCATGACACCCTCCATTTTAGGTTTTTCTAATATACAGGAAACACCGCCGGCTGGACAACCCCCGATGCGCTTCACGACTGTGACAGAACGGCGCGGAGAGCGCTCGACGGACGGCAAAAAATCCTTATCCTGAGGGTCGAGTCTTCTGGAGAAAGCCATGCTGCGCCGCCTCGTTTTCGCCGCCCCCCTGCTCGCTCTGTTCTCGCTGGAGGCCGGCGCGCGCTCCCTGCCCGGTCCGACCGCCTATGACGGCCCGAATTGCCGGGCCATTTCCCACGCCACCGGGCTTGATACGCTGTATGTCGGCACGGTGCTGGGCGGGCAGAACCGCAACGGGGCATGGGGCGACGGCACGGGCCGGGACTATCGCACCTTTCAGGGCTGCTTCACCACCGCCAGCGCTTGCGAGGCCTTTATCGCCCGCAACCGGGCGCATCATCCGATGCCTCCCGGCTATGCCCGCTGCACCGCTGTTTTCGTCGGAAAGTATCCGGCGCGCACGAATCCGGCGCGCACAGCTTCGCCCCCGGTCGTGACGAAGTACTGAGCGTTATCGCCGTCTGAGCGGCACCTTGAAGAGCCGTGCCCCGAGGATGATCAGTCCGCCATAGAGCACTAAACCGGCAAGTCCGAGCAGGACGAGCGCGACCTCCCGTGCGTAATGCGCGGACATTTGCGCGGCGAAAGCTGTCACGGGGCCCCGCAGCAGCACCATCGCCAGCGCGAGCGCCACCGAGGCAAGGCCGACCATTGCCGCTGTGCGCAAGAGCATTGAATCGGGGCTGGCCTTGCCATCGCGCAGCGCCAGAAACCACAGGATGCCGATGTTGATCCAGGCACCGATGGCCGTGGCAAGCGCCAGGCCGGCGGCGCCATAAGGGCGCCAGAGCACCAGCTTCAGCACAAGATTGCAGGCAATGCCGGTCAGGGATGCCCAGAGCGGAGTTGTCGTGTCTCCCCGTGCCGTAAAGGAGGCGATCACGCTGCGCAGCAGCAACACTGCCGGCAGGCCAACGGTATAGGCCGCCAGCACCATCGCAGCCGTCCGGGCAGATGTGGCGTCAAAGCTGCCCCGCTGGAACATGGCCGCGACGATCAGATCGGGAATGACGAGAAATGCCGCGAAAAACGGCGCCGAGAGCACCAGCGTGAAGCCAATCGCCCGGTTCTGCGCCCGATGCGCACCTGGCTCATCGCCGCCGGCAATCAGACGGGCCATCTCCGGCAGCAGCACGGTTCCGGCCGCGATACCGATCACGCCCACCGGCAACTGATAAAGCCGGTCCGCATAATACAGCGCGGATGCGCCGCCCGCCGGCAGGAAGGTGACGATCACGGTATCGGCAAGCATGGCGAGCTGTACCCCCGCCGATCCGACCACCGCTGGACCGAATGCCCTGAAAAAAGCCCGCACGTCGGGCGACAGGGTGGGCCATCGCGGCCCAGCCAGAACTCCACCCCGATGGGCCGCAAAAAGCAGTGACGCCAGTTCCAGCCCGCCTGCAATGAAGACACCCCAAGCCGCCGCATGGGCCGGCGTCCTGAACAGAAAAGCCACAGCGAGCGTTCCGATCATGGCCAGATTGAGCAGGATCGGCGCGGCGGCGGCAGCGGAAAACCGCTTCTCCGCCGCCAGTGCGCCGGACAGGAGCGTCACCAGCGTCATGCAAAGGAGATAGGGAAAGGTGATGCGGGTGAGGTCCACCGTCAGGTCATAGACCCCGCCCTTCTGCGCAAACCCCGGCGCGAGCACCGCAACGAGCCCGGATGTCCAGATCAGCGCCGCGGCCAGCAACAGCAACTGCGACAGCAGGAGGAGCGACAGGATGCGCCCGAGGAAAAGATCGCTCGCCGCCGCGCCCTGCTGCGTGCGCACGCGCGAATAGGCCGGCACGAAGGCGCTGGAAAAGGCGCCTTCTCCGAAAATGGCGCGAAAATGGTTCGGCAGACGGAAGGCGACTGCGAACGCATCCATCACTGGCCCGGCGCCGACGATGGCCGCCATCAGGATGTCGCGCGCAAAACCCGTTACGCGGGAAAGGAGAGTCCAGCCACCGACACGCAGGAGGTTCTTCAGCATTTTCCACCCATGCGTGATTCAGGCCGGGACGGCAATTCTCCTTGCCTGCGCCTGCAATCGCAATGCGACATCGCAAACGGCTGCGCGCGTCAGAACAAGCTGCCCTGCCCCCCAGGACCAGAGGTCTTGGCGCTCCGTGTGGCAGGCTTTCTACCCCCGTCACCCACGGTCGCCTGCACCTTGCCGTCTGCGAACTCAATGGCCAGCGCCGCGCCCGCAGCAATGCCGGCTGCGCTGCGCAGCGGCTTGCCCTCGCCGTCGCGCACCAGCGCATAGCCGCGCGCCAGCACCTGCCGGTAACCGAGCGAATTCAGCAAGGCATCAGCGCCCGCAAGGCGCCGAGCGCGATCGGCCTTGAGCGCCGCCATGGCTTTGGCAAGACGTTCGCCGGCCCCGGCGACGCGCTCCCGCCCGCGCGCAAGATCGCGCTTTTCCAGAATGAGGCGGGATTTCAGCGCTGTTTCCAGCCTTTGTGCCAGCGTTTCGAGGCGCTTTGTCCGCTCCCTCCCGGCAGAAACATGCATAGCCTCCAGGCGCGCCGAAAGACCGCGCAGCCGCTCAACAAAACGGGCGAGCCGTGCTTCGGGTCGCTGCGCCATCAGGCGACGTGCGCTGCCTTGCAGGGTCTGGCGGCGGCGCTCCAACCTGCTGCGGGTGGCACTGCCAAGGCGCAACGCCGCCATGTCGAGCCGCTGACGAGGCGTGGCGAGCAGCGCTTCCGCATCGGGCAGCGCGCGGGCGGCGCTGCGCAGATCCGTCCGCCGACGCTCGAAACCGCGCGCAACCGCGCCGGTCAGCCGGGCGGCCAGGTCCCGCGTGGTGGCCAGCAGGTCCGTGCGCACCGGCACAGCCATTTCAGCCGCCGCGGTGGGGGTTGGTGCGCGCACATCCGCCGCAAGGTCAATCAGCGTCCAGTCCGTCTCATGGCCGACTGCGGCGATCAGCGGAATGTCGCTCATCGCCGCCGCGCGCACCACGACTTCCTCGTTGAAACCCCAGAGGTCCTCCAGCGAGCCGCCGCCGCGCGCAACAATCAGCACATCCGGGCGTGGCAAACGCCCCCCCTCAGATAGAGCGTTGAAACCATTGATTGCGGCGGCGACCTCAGCGGCAGAGGTTTCGCCCTGCACCCGCACCGGCCAGACAAGGACATGGCGGGGAAAACGATCGGCCAACCGGTGAAGGATGTCGCGGATGACTGCCCCCGTTGGCGAGGTAACGACGCCAATCACACGCGGCAGATAGGGCAGAAGCTGCTTGCGCGCCGGCTCGAACAGCCCCTCGGCGCCCAGCTTGCGCTTGCGCTCCTCCAGCAGCGCCATCAGCGCGCCGACACCGGCAGGCTCCAGCGAATCAATGACAATCTGGTAGCTCGACTTGCCGGGGAAGGTGGTGATCTTGCCCGAGGCGATCACCTCCATGCCTTCTTCGGGCCGAATGCGCAGGCGCCCGAACACGCCCTTCCAGATCACCGCATCGATGCGGGCGCTGGCGTCCTTCAGCGAAAAATAGACGTGGCCGGAAGAGTGGGGGCCGCGATAGCCGGAGATTTCGCCGCGCAGCCGCACATGGCCGAAGGCATCCTCGATGGTGCGCTTGAGGGCGCCCGCAAGGTCGGAAACGGAGAGTTCCGGGGCATTGGATTTCGGCTCGGCCATGGCCGCACCAAAGCCGATTTGCCGGGCGGGGAAAAGGGGGCAGGCGCCCCCTTTTCCCGTTTTGTCAGATCAGACCCTCGGCTTTCAGCGCCTCCTGCACCTTCGGGCGTTCGGAAACGCGCTTGCGGAAGGCGACGAGTTTGGGGAACTTGTCGAGGTCATAACCGGCAACCTTCGCCCAGTTCAGCACAACGAAGAGATAGGCGTCAGCGGCGGTAAAGGTCTCTCCGCTGAGATAGGGCCCATCGCCGAGCGTCTTTTCGAGCCATGCCAGGCGCCGGCCGAGGGTCGCTTCCACGCCCTTGCGCCAATCCGGTGTCATCATGGGGTTAAAAAAGGCACCCATGCCCTTGTGAATTTCGGTCGAGATGAAGAACAGCCATTCCTGCTGCTTCACGCGCGCGGCGGTTCCGGCCGGCGGCATCAGCCCGGCTTTCGGGTTGATGTCGCCGAGATACTGGAGAATGGCGCCCACCTCGGTCAGCACCACCCCTGCATCAGTGCGCAGCGCCGGCACATAGCCTTTCGGATTGACGGCAAGATAATCACCGCCGGTCGCGTCCTTCTTGGTGCCGAGGTCCACGCTGATCGTGTTGAGGGGCAGCCCCGCTTCAACGGCGACGATATGGGGGGCGAGCGAGCAGGCTCCGGCCTTGTAATAGAGATCCATGGGATTTTCCTCTTCGGCTTCGATGCAGCCAAACTGGCATCTTGCTTTCTGCATTGCAAGTACATACCTTACAGTAAGTTTTGAGATCGAGGGCGCGTGCGATGTCGTCAGGCGGGCCTGGCAATGTGTTCAATGCGGATTGTCCGTCGCGGGCGGTGATGGAGCAGCTTTCCGAGAAGTGGTCGCTGCTCATTCTCCACCTGCTGGCGGAAGGACCGCAACGCACATCGGATCTGCGCCGCGCCATCGGCGGGGTTTCGGAAAAGATGCTGATCCAGACGCTGCGCAAGCTGGAGCGGAACGGCTTTGTCGAGCGGCGCTCCTACAACGAAGTGCCACCGCGGGTCGATTACCGGCTGACGGACCTTGGCCGATCGCTGGTGCCGGTGGTCAAGGCCTTCGACCACTGGATCGAGGCCCGCATCGTCGATGTCATCGCCGCGCAGCGCCGGTTCGACGGGCGGCAGGGGCCTTGAATTTTCCGCTGCGGGGTTGCCCTGCCCCGCGCTCTTGGCCATAGACGGCACAGCAAATGAAGGGGTTCTCCATGAACGTTCTGCTGATCGGTTCCGGTGGCCGCGAACACGCGCTGGCCTGGGCGCTCGCCAAAAGCTCGCGCCTTACGCGGCTGTTCATTGCCCCGGGCAACCCCGGCACCGCCGCTTGCGGAAGCAACGTCGCGCTCGATGCGAAAGATCACGCCGCCGTCGTCGCCTTCTGCAAGGCGGAGAACATCGCGCTTGTCGTCGTCGGCCCGGAAGCGCCGCTGGTGGCGGGGCTGGCCGATGATCTCGCCGCAGCGGGCATCAAGGTGTTTGGCCCCTCGAAAGCTGCGGCACAGCTTGAGGGTTCGAAAGCCTTCACCAAGGTGGTCTGCGATGCCGCCAATATCCCCACTGCCGCCTATGCCCGCTTCACCAATGCAGCAGCGGCGAAAACCTATGTCTTCGAGCAGGGCGCACCGATCGTCGTCAAATACGATGGGCTGATGGCCGGCAAGGGCGTGACCGTTGCGGCAACGGTGGCCGAGGCGCAGGCTGCCATCGACGCGCTCTATGCGAACGAACCGGCTGCGACCGTGGTGATCGAGGAGTGCATGGTGGGCGAGGAGGCCTCGTTCTTCTGCCTCGTCGATGGCGAGACGGTGCTGCCGCTCGCTTCCGCGCAAGATCACAAGCGGGCTTTCGACAACGATCAGGGCCCGAACACCGGTGGCATGGGCGCCTATTCCCCTGCCCCCGTGATGACCCCGGCCATGGAAGCGCGGACGCTCGCAGACATCGTGCAACCGACGGCGCGGGAAATGGCGCGGCGCGGCACGCCTTATCGCGGCGTCCTCTTCGCCGGGCTGATGATCACCGATGAGGGGCCGAAACTGATCGAATACAATTGCCGCTTCGGTGATCCTGAATGCGAGGTGTTGATGCTGCGCCTCAAATCCGATCTCCTCGCGCTGTTGCTCGCGACCGTTGACGGGACGCTCGGCGCCGAGCAGGCGGAATGGCATGACGACACGGCCCTGACCGTGGTTCTGGCGACAAAGGGTTATCCCGGCAGCTACGCCACAGGCAGCGAAATCCGCGATCTTGACAAGGCAGAGGCGATGGCGGGCGTCACCGTTTTCCATGCCGGCACGCGCCGCGAGGGCCAGTCCCTCCGCGCCAACGGGGGGCGGGTGCTTTGCGTCTCGGCCATGGCAAGCCGCGTGGAAGAAGCGCGGGCGCGGGCCTATGCCGCCGTCGGCGCCATCGACTGGCCGGAGGGCTTCTGCCGTTCGGACATTGCAGCGCGGGCACTCAACCGGTCATGACACTCGACGGGCTGACGCTGTTCGGTCTCTTTGCGGTTTCGGCAATGCTGGTTTTCTATGCGCTGGAGCCGCGCGGACGCATCTACATTCTCGGCTTTGCCATCGCCTGCGGGCTCGGCTCTGCCTATGGCTTTTTGCGGGCGCCTGGCCATTCGGGGTTGTGGAAGCGATCTGGGCGGGGGTTGCGCTGCGGCGGTATCTTGTCGCAGGGCACGGCTGAAGGGCAACGGTTTACGAGCCGTTAGCGCCGGGCCGCTAGCGTGGGTGCGCGACTTCAGTTCGGCCCCCCCGCGAAAGAAAGCCCATGGATGTCCTGAGCCAGAAACTCGACAATTTCCTTGCCGTCGCGGCGAGCATCTTTCTCAATTACGGCTCGGTGTTTTCGCTGACTTCGCTGGGCTGCGCCCTCCTGATCGCGAGTGGACACATCATCTGGCGGCGGCTCAATCGCGGGCGGCGGCTCAGGGTTCGCACGCTGGTTGCCGGGCTGTTTCCGCGCCGGATCTGGCGGCATGCCTCCACCCGCGCCGACGTCTGGATGTTCCTCATCAACGGCTTTGTGCTGGGCGGGGTGCTCGGCTTTGCCGCCATTTCAGGGCAGGCGGTCTATAATGTCGTCTCCGGTGGGCTGACCGCGCTGTTCGGCGCGCCGACCCCGACCACCCTGCCCGACTGGGCCGCGCGATCGATCATTACGCTCGTCCTATTCCTCGCCTATGAGTTCGGCTACTGGTTCGATCATTACCTCAGCCACCGCATTCCGATCCTGTGGGAGTTCCATAAGGTCCACCATTCAGCGACCCATCTGACGCCCTTGACGCAATGGCGGATGCATCCGGTGAACGCGATCATCTTTGGCAATATCCTTTCCATCTGCCTTGCCGTGGCTATGGCGATGATGACCCAGGTGTTCGGTGGAAATGTGAAGGAATATGCGCTTTCGGGCACCAATATCGTGCTGGTCGTCTTCATCCATCTCTATATCCACCTCCAGCATTCGGAGGTGTGGATTCCGTTCCGGGGCATCTGGGGCAAGCTGTTCATGAGCCCTGCGCATCATCAGGTGCATCATTCGAACAACCCCATCCATTTTGACAAGAACATGGGAAGCTGCCTGTCGATCTGGGATTGGGCCTTCGGCACACTCTATGTGCCGGCGAAGGAAAACGAAAACCTGACCTTCGGCATCGACGCGGCCTATGACGTGAATACGCTCGAAGCGGGCCTCGTGACGCCCTTCATCGAAGCGGGACGCCATGTAACGGGGCTGATCGGCGAGAAGGCCGCGCCGGCGAAAGAGGCCTGACTTTATCGCCCGAACAGCCGCTCGATATCGGCCAGGCTGAGCGAAATCCAGGTGGGGCGGCCGTGGTTGCACTGGCCGGAGCCGGGCGTTGCTTCCATTTCGCGCAAGAGCGCATTCATTTCCTCGACCCGGAGCCCGCGCCCGGCCCGCACGGAATGGTGGCAGGCAAAGGTCTTCAGCACATGATCAACCCGCGCGGCGGCACTATCGGCACCCCGCCACTCGGCGAGATGTTCGCCAAGATCCCGCACCATCGCTGTAACATCGCTGCCGGCGAGCACGGAGGGCACCTCGCGCACGATCACCGCACCGGGGCCGAAGCCTTCGAGCACCAGACCGATGGCTTCGAGTTCGCCTGCGGCGGCAGCCAGACGCTCGGCCATCTCCTCCTCACACTCGACCACGGCCGGGATCAGCAGGATCTGCCGCGCGATACCGCCTGTCGCCCGCGCTGCCTTCAGCCGCTCGTAGACGAGGCGCTCGTGGGCGGCGTGCTGGTCGACCAGAATGAAGCCGTCCTGCGTCTGGGCGACGATGTAGGTGTTGTGCAGCTGCGCCCGCGCGGCGCCGAGCGGAAACTCCGTCGGCTCCGCCGCCGGCAGCGTCTCGGCGCGCGCAGCGGGCGCAAAATCCATGGCAAGGCCCGCCTGCGGCGGCTCATGCAGTACGCTCGGCGCATAGGGAGAGGCGCGCCAGTCAAAATCCGCGCGCGGCGCGACACCTGCCGCGTGATGCGGCATCGGCCCGGGCTGGAAGGCCCTTTGCAGAGCGATGCCACCCGTGGTGGCCGCGCGGTGGCCGGCGTTGGTGAGCGCGAGCCGCAGGGCCCCCACAATCAGCCCGCGCATCAGACCGGGATCGCGGAAGCGTACCTCGGCCTTGGCCGGGTGAACGTTCACATCCACTTCCGCCGGATCGAGCGTCAGGAACAGCGCCACCACAGCATGACGGTCGCCGGACATCATGTCCTGATAGGCGCCGCGCACCGCGCCATGCAGCAGCTTGTCGCGCACCGGACGCCCGTTGACGAAGAGATATTGCTCTTGGCTGGTCGCGCGGTGATAGGTCGGCAGGCCGGCAAACCCTTCCAGCACCACGCCCTCCCGCGTTGCGCTGACCGGCACGGAATTGTCGCGGAACTCCCGGCCCAGCACCTGCCCGAGGCGCTGCAACTGTCCTTCGGCACCGGAAGCGCAGGCGGCATAGTCAAAGCCCGAAATGTTATCGCCCGCCAGGATGAAGCGCGTTTCGGGGTTCGCCATGGCGAGGCGCTTCAGCATCTGGCTGACGGCAAGCGCCTCAGCGCGGTCGGATTTGAGAAACTTCAGCCGCGCCGGGGTGGCATGAAAGAGATCGCGCACCTCGATGCGCGTGCCCCGCGCCATGGCAGACGGGCGCACCTCCTCCTTCTGTCCGGCATCAACGAGGATGCCCCAGCCGTTCGGCGTTCCCGCCCCCCGCGTCTCGATGGCGAGGCGCGCGACAGAGGCGATGGAGGGCAGCGCCTCGCCGCGAAAGCCGAGCGTCATGATGCGGGTGAGGTCGCCGTCAGGCAGTTTCGAGGTCGCATGACGCTCGACTGAAAGGGCGAGATCGCCCGCATCCATGCCATGCCCGTCATCGGTGACGCGGATCAGCCGTCGACCGCCGGCTTCCAGCACCACCTCGATGCGGCGGGCGCCGGCGTCCAGCGCATTCTCGACAAGTTCCTTCACCGCCGCAGCCGGGCGTTCGATGACCTCGCCGGCGGCGATGCGGTCGATCAGGATGGGGTCGAGGCGGCGGACGGGCATGGTGATTCCTGTGGCGGCACCATAGCACCGGCAGGCGCATCATGATTGCCCGCGCCCGATAATTTTCCGGACCGGGAGTTGCTCCAAAAAGCCGATGTCATTCGACCAAAATTCAGTCGCAATTCAACAACATCCTCTGCCAACTCATCGTTCAGGAATTGGCGGTCATGACTTTTTTCAGGCTGGCAAGGGCATTTTTCATCCCGTTTATTTTAACAACAGCAATCCTCGTCGGCTATGTTGTCGTTATGAAAACAATCAATGGCAATCGACCTCGGGCGACCAGAAGCATTGACACCCCGCTGGCTACGTCCGAACTGCGCACGGGCGTCAACGTCTACGGCCAACTTGATCCATCCGACATGGTGCGCGTCCGAGCAGCGGGCTTCCGGACAATTGTCGATCTCAGACCGGAAAACGAAGCATTTTTTCAGGTCGACACTACGAAACTGCGCAGCGCCGCGAATAAAGCCGGCATTACCTTCATCTACCTGCCAACGCCGGCAGACAGCTTCCCGGATGAAATCGTCGATGAACTCGGGGCAACCCTTGCGCAGGTCAAGGGGCCGGTCCTGCTTTATTGCCGAAGCGGACAGCGCGCCGCCCGCGCCTGGGCATTGGCGGAAGCGTCACGGCCTGGTGGGCTTACTGCTCACAAGATTGCATCGGCCGTCAAGAAGAGCGGCCATCCGATTGATGACCTGATGCCGGCTGTGAACCAGCGCATTGCCAACCGCGCCAAACTGTGAGGCTGCCGCCGTGACCGCCCATGTCAGACTTCAGGAAAACGACGCTTCCATGCCGGCCACGCCACCTGTCACCTCGCCATTGGCCGACAGCCCGTCCGATAAAAAATTTCCCATACTCCGGTTTGTGCTGGGCACGTTCGGAGTTCTCGCCGGAGTTGTGACGAGCCTAATCATTTTGGTCTTGATCTACGGATTTACCTGCTGACCGCCGGGCCTCCTGTGGAGGTCCTCAGCTTGCCAGCGCTTCCTTGGCCTTTTCCTCGCGCTTGCGGTCGTTCGGATCGAGCAGGCGCTTTCTCAAGCGGATCGACTTCGGCGTCACCTCGACGAGTTCGTCGTCCTGAATCCAGGCAAGCGCACGCTCCAGCGTCATGCGCACCGGCGGGGTCAGCTTGACCGCCTCATCCTTGCCGGCGGCGCGGATGTTGGTCAGCTTCTTGCCCTTGAGCACGTTCACTTCAAGGTCGTTGTCGCGGGTGTGGATGCCGATGATCATCCCGCGATAGACCTTCCAGCCCGGCTCGATCACCATCGGGCCGCGATCCTCAAGGTTCCACAGCGCGTAGGCGACAGCCTCGCCGATGTCGTTGGAGATGAGGACGCCGTTGCGGCGGCCTTCCACCTCGCCCTTGTAGGGCTGGTAGGAGTGGAACAGCCGGTTCATGATCGCCGTGCCGCGCGTATCGGTGAGGAGTTCCGACTGATAGCCAATGAGGCCACGCGTCGGAGCATGGAACACGAGGCGGACGCGGTTGCCGCCCGAGGGCTTCATTTCAAGCAGGTCCGCCTTGCGCTCGGACATCTTCTGCACGACGACGCCGGAATGTTCCTGATCGACGTCGACGAAGACCTCTTCGATTGGCTCCAGCGTCTGGCCGGCCTCATCCTTCTGGAACACAACGCGGGGACGCGAGA
>JAIUNP010000026.1 GCA_020161975.1 Pseudomonadota bacterium | reverse complement strand
CCCGGGGATTGCTGCATGATTATTTCCTCAAGCGGACGGAGGGTTGGCTCGGCAATATCCGGCGTGCTTTTGAGGCTGATGCGGCGGGCTACCTGCTCGCAATGCGTCTTGCGCCGGTCTTTCCCTTTGCAGTGGTCAATCTTGCCGCAGCCCTGCTGGGTACACCGTTTCGCACTTATCTCTGGACAACAGTCCTTGGAATTCTGCCCGGAACGGCGGCCTTCACGCTGACGGCAGCCGGCCTTGCCGATGTGGTGGACAGGGAAGCGGAAACCTATCGCCTCTGCCTGGAATCAGGCGCGGCAACCTGCCGTGCGACGCTCAATCCGGCGATGCTCCTGTCGCGGAACCTGCTTCTGGGGCTTGCTGGCCTTGCCCTCGTCATGGTTCTCTCCATCTTTCTGCGGCGCTGGCTGCGCCGATCTGGCGACAAACAACGATGACAGGCGTGAATGACTGAGACGATTTCAACGGGCGGTGCGACACCGCAACGGCTGTCGACCGATCTTTGCGTCATCGGGGCCGGCGCTGCCGGGCTGTCGGTTGCGGCCTCCGCAGCGCTCCTGGGCGTTCCGGTGGTGCTGATCGAGCGCGGCGCGATGGGGGGCGAGTGCCTCAACGCGGGCTGCGTTCCTTCCAAGGCGCTGATCGCAGCGGCGGGCATGGCGAAGGCCGATCAGCGCGCCGAGGCCTTCGGCGTTCATTTTTCTGCCCCGCTGATCGACCGTGCGCGCATCGGCCGGCACATTCGCGCTGTCATCGCGTCCATCGCCCCCGTTGATTCGGCAGAGCGTTATCGGGCGATGGGCGCGGAGGTCATCACCGGAGAAGCCCGCTTTGTCGATGCGCGCACCGTCGCTGTTGGCGAGACGCTTGTCACCGCGCGCCGGTTCGTCATTGCCACAGGGGCGGGGCCGATGCTGCCGGCAATCCCCGGTCTCGACCAGACGCCTTTCCTCACGAATGAAACGATCTTCAACCTTGATAGCGTCCCATCGCGGCTCGCCATCATTGGTGGTGGTCCGGTCGGCGTGGAACTCGCGCAAGCCCATCGCCGCCTCGGTGCCGATGTCACGCTGATCGAGGCCGGACGCCTGTTGCCCCGCGAGGATACCGACGCGGTCCATCATCTGCGCCTTGCGCTTGAACGCGAGGGGGTTCGCCTCATCGAGGGTGCGCGGGTCAGCGCCGTCCGACCGGTCTCATCTGGGGTCGCGCTTGATCTTGTGGGCGAAGGCGCACCGCCGCTGCTTCAGGCAAGCCATCTTCTCATCGCCACTGGCCGGACGCCGCGGCTTGACGCGCTCGATCTCGGCAAGACCGGCGTCTCTGCCACGGCGGATGGCATCACGGTCGACAAACATCTGAAAACCGCCAACCGACGCATCTACGCCATCGGGGATTGCGTGGCCGGAGCGCCGCGCTTCACCCATGTCGCAAACTACCAGGCCGGGCTTGTAATTCGGAATGCGCTGTTCCGCCTGCCCATCCGCGTCGACTATGTCTCCATTCCCAGAGTGGTCTACACGGATCCTGAAATCGCGACCGTTGGCCTCGGCGAAGAGGAGGCCCGGTCTGCGCGAAGGGGCGTTCGTGCCCTGCGCTGGCCGTTCTCGGAGAATGACCGTGCGCGGGCGATGCACCACCCCGAGGGGTTCGTGAAGATCCTCATTGATGGCAGGGGACGCATTCTGGGGGCAACAATCGTGGGGCATGGCGCAGGCGAGATGATCGCGCCCTTCGCGCTCGCGCTCAGACAGAAGCTCAAGATCGGGGCAATCTACGATCTCATCCTGCCCTATCCCACACTGTCTGAGGCGGCAAGGCGGGCGGCACTCTCCGCACTGGCGCCACAGTTGCGCTCGCCCTGGCCCGGCCGCATCATCCGCTTCCTCAGGATGTTCGGCTGATGGATTCGTCAAGCATCCGTCCGGCGCTGATTGGTCTGTCGGGCCGTTTGATGCTCCTGACGCTCGGCTTCATCATGCTCGCCGAAGTGCTGATCCTGCTGCCGGCCGTTGCCAATTTCCGCAACAACTGGCTCACGGACCGGATTGCCGCCGCCCAGACCGCCGCGCTGGTCCTTGAAGCAGCGCCGCCCGAAGCCATTTCCGACCGTCTCATCGCCCAAGTGCTTGACAGTGTTGATGCCCATTCGATCTCGATGAAGATCGGTGGGGTGCGGCGATTGCTGGCGACCACGGATGTGCCGCCCAGCCTTTCGGGCGATTATGACATCCGCACTGCCGGCATGGTCACGGCCATTGCCGCCTCGTTCCAGACCATGTTCAGCCAGGGCGACAGCCTGATCCGGGTACGGGGGCCCGCGCCAATGGGAGGCGAATTCATCGATGTCGTGATGAACGAACAGCCGCTGCGCTTGACCATGTGGCGGTTTGCCGGAAATTTTCTGATTCTGTCGCTGCTGATCTCCTCGATCGCGGGCGCGCTGGTCTATGCCAGCCTCAGCGCGCTGATCGTCAAGCCCGTCAAGCGCCTTGCCGACAGCATCTCATCCTTCGGGCACGAGGCGGAACACGGACGGACCGTCATCATACCCTCCGGGCGCAGGGATGAGCTAGGAATCGCCGAACAGAAACTCGCGGAGATGCAAAAGGCCCTGAAGAAGGAACTCAAGCAGCGCGAACATCTCGCCAGCCTCGGGCTGGCAGTGGCCAAGATCAATCATGATCTGAGGAACCTTCTGTCCTCGGCGCATCTGCTCTCCGACCGCATCGCTTCGGTGCCGGATCCGACCGTGCAGCGTCTTGCGCCGAAACTGATCCGGGCGCTCGACCGGGCGGTTGGCTTCTGCCAGGCAACGCTGGCCTTCGGCAAGGCGCAGGAGCTGCCGCCCACCCCGCGCAAGTTCGAGCTTGCCACACTCGTCACCGATGTCCGCGATCTTCTTGCCCTCGATGAGGATGCTCCCATCCGCTTTCTCGTCGACATCCCCGAGCCGATGCAGATCAATGCCGACCCCGAGCAATTGCTGCGCGTGCTTCTGAACCTCAGCCGCAATGCCATCGAGGCGATGCTGACCCATCAGGGCAAGGGCGATCTGATGATCAGGGCGCGCCGTCACTCAGGAAGTATCGATATTGAGGTGGCCGATACTGGACCGGGTGTGCCGGCCGAGGGGCGCGAGCGGCTGTTCCAGCCCTTTTCCGGCTCGAACCGGGTGGGCAGCACCGGGCTTGGACTGGCCATCGCCGCTGACCTGATGCGCGTGCAGGGCGGCACCATTGCCTTGGTCGACAGCCCCGGCGGCGCGTGCTTCCGCGTGACCTTGCCGGCCTGATGAGACACTTCAGGCGAGAAGCAGCTTCACCATCGAACGATCAAAGACCACGAACACATCGTCACCCGTCTTCCAGGCGTCCGGCCGGACCGCATCGACAACGAAGAGTTCCCCCACTGCGGTCTCGATTGTGTATTCCATGTGCTTTCCGATGTAGGAGGCCTTGCCGACCCGCGCTTTCAGGGCCGCTTCGGCAGGCTGTGTGCGATGGAGCTTTACGGCATTGGGCCGCACCATCACCTTGACGGGCCCGGATTTCGCATTGCCCTTCGGCAGTTCCACTTCACTAGTGCCCATGCGGACGCGTGCGTTGCCATTGATCTCGCCGACGATCTCGCCATCAAGAAGATTGGAATCGCCGACAAAGTCCGCGACGAACAGGCTCGCCGGCTCTTCGTAGAGTTCGCGCGGACTGCCGACCTGGGCAATGCGCGAATTGGACATCACGATCACCTTGTCGGAGACGGCGAGCGCCTCTTCCTGATCATGCGTCACATAGGCAACAGTGAGATTGAGACGAAGCTGTAGCTCGCGGATCTCTTCGCGGACGCGCCGGCGCAGCTTGGCATCAAGGTTTGAAAGCGGCTCGTCGAAAAGCAGGACCTGCGGCTCAAGGACGAGCGCACGGGCAATGGCGACGCGCTGCTGCTGGCCACCGGAAAGTTCGGACGGCAGACGGTTCACCATCCCGTCAAGACCCAGCATCTTCAGCTTGTCCATCGCCATCTCGCGAGCCTGCTCCTTCGGCTTTCCCTGAACGGAGGGGCCGTAGGCGGCATTGTCGAGCACGCTCATGTGCGGGAAGAGCGCATAGGACTGGAACACCATCGAAACGTCACGATCAGCAGCAGAAAGATGGGTCACATCCTTGTCGCCGATGAAGATCTGGCCCTTCGTCGACATTTCAAGCCCCGCGATCATGCGCAACGAGGTTGTCTTGCCGCACCCCGAGGGGCCAAGCAGCGTGACGAGGTTCGCCGGAGGGATCACGAAGGAGACGTCATCGACGGCCACCACCGCACCATAAGCCTTGGTGACATTGCGGAATTCGACGGAAGCGGGAGCTTTGGTCATGACGGCTCTCAGGCAGCAGGAACAGGAGTGGCGGTGGGAGCGGATGGGGCGGGGGCGGCGCCCCGCCGCCCGATCTTCCGCTCGCCGATGAGGAGATTGATCAGGTAGATGGCGAGCGCCATCACCACGATCAGCGTGGCCGAATAGGCGATGGCGAGCCCGTGCTCACCGGCCTCGACACGGCCGACGATGTAGATCGTCGCAAGGTTATACTCTGCCGAAACGAGGAAGATCACGGCGCTCACCGCCGTCATCGCCCGGACAAAGGCATAGACGAGGCTGGCAAGGATCGCTGGTTTGATGAGCGGCAGGATCACGCGCCGCACCGTGGTCAGCGCGCTGGCGCCGAGCGTAAACGAGGCTTCATCGAGTGATTTGTCGATCTGGCTGAGCGAGGCGATGCCCGCGCGCACGCCGACCGGCATGTTGCGGAAGATGAAGCAGATAACGAGGATCAGCATCGTGCCCGTGATCTCGATGGGCGGCACGTTGAAGGCCAGAATATAGGACACGCCAACGACCGTGCCCGGAATGGCGAAGGACAACAGGGTGCCAAACTCGAAAGCACGCTTGCCGGCAAAGCTCTGTCGCGCCAGCAGATAGGCGGTGAGAAGGCCGATCGCGGCAGTCAGCGGCGCCGCGATGGCCGCAATCTTCACCGTGGCGAAAAACGAGGGCCAGGCCGAGCCCGAGAACAGAAGCCCATTGGCCCCGCTCTCGATATTGAAGGCCGTGACATAGTGCTGGAGCGTGAACGTGTAGTCGCGCCCGATCGTCTTGACCGCCGAGGCATAGAAGATCAGCAGATAGACAGCGATGGTGAACAGGCCCCACGGGACGGCAAGGAAATAGGCGCCCCATTCGACCCGACGCGACAGCGGAATCTGGAGGCCGGCATCGCCCTTGCCCGAAATCGTGGTGTAGACTTTGCGGCCCACCCACAACTGCTGGGCCGCAAAGGCCATCATCGTGAAACTGAGCAGCACGATGGACAGGACCGCCGCGCGGCCCTGATCGGTTGCCGCGCCCACGACCGCGAAAAAGATCTTGGTCGACAGCACCTCGAAATTGCCGCCCAGAACCAGTGGGTTGCCGAAATCCGCGAGGCTTTCGACAAAGCCGAGCAGGAACGAATTGGCGAGGCCGGGGCGCATCAGCGGCCAGGTCAGCGTCGCGAAGATGGTGAAGGGTTTCGCGCGCAGCGTCTGTGCCGCTTCCTCCAGCGTTGGCGAGATGCCTTGCACCACGCCCAGCATCACCAGATAGGCCGCCGGCGTGAAGGCCAGTGTCTGGGCAATGAACACGCCCGGCAGACCGTAGATCCAGCGCGATGGCGGAATGCCGAACCACTGGAAGAGGAAGGTCGAGACGGCTCCCGAGCGTCCGAAGATCAGGATCAGCGCCAGACCGATGACGAATGGCGGCGTGATGATCGGCAGGATCGCCAGAAGCTTCAGCGCGCCTTTGGCCGGAAACGAGGTGCGAAGCGCGATCAGCGCGAAGGCCGTGCCGAGGATCGTCGAGGAAAGACCCACCAGAATACCAAGGAACACCGTATTCCAGGCGACACCGCAGGCCGTGCCGCTCGTCACGCAGCCAAGCCCCCAGATGGAGGCATCGGAGAATTTCTGCCAGAACAGCGCCGGCATGAGATGGCCGGCGTTATCCTGAAAGGCCGAAGCCAGAATGTTCAGAACCGGCATGAAGACGAAAAGAACGATCAGTCCGATCACCCAGCCGATGGCCGAGACGACAAAGAAATCGCCCCGGCACCAGCCCTGTCCGGCCAGCCCCGCGCAGGTCAGCATCAGGAAGGCAGCCAGAACGAGAAAGCCGCCGGTCCCCATGCCGCCCTGCGTCGGGCCGCTGCCGAAAGCAGACAGCATGTCGAGATTCCAGCCTTTCAGGCCGATGAGGAAGCCCTGGGCCAGCACCAGCGCGAGGCCGATGAGACCGCAGGCGGTCAGCCAGCGCGCGGCAGCGACATCCTCGCCCGGCTTCAGTGCAGCGAGTGCCGGAACCAGCGCCAGCAGCAGCCACAATCGGCCACCAAAGCCCAGCGCAAGCGCCGATTCGAGCGGGTTGATGACGCGCGTCAGCCAGAATCCGGGCACCGAGCCATCGGCCGGCTCCATGTACCATGGCGCCAGAACCAGCGCGGCCAGAGCCACGGCAACCCAAAGCAAGGCTCGCTTGCGCATTGCATTCTCCCCGAACCCAAACCGTCAACACCCGTCCCAAGGCGTTCCGGCCTCTTGCCCCTGCTCTTGATCACGCCGCCTGCGCGGCGTGATCACTCCTTCTGGTCGAACGCAAACCCGTCCCGGCTACACGGTGGGATGCGTCAGCGCGGCAGGCTTTTGACTTCATCGCCCCACTTCTTGAGAAGCCTGGTGCGGGTTTCCGCGGCGCCATACTTCGCGGTGTCGTAGGCAATGAACTTCATGCTCTTGAAATCCGGTGCCTCGGGCGGGATCACGACCTCGCGGTTCGACGGCATCGAATAGATCTTCAGCCTGTTGTTGATCGATTGCGCCTCGACCCCAAGAGCGAAATCCACGAACTTGCGGCCCGCGTCCGTGCCCTTGCCGCCCTTGATGAGCGATACCGAGCCGGTTTCGTAGCCCGTCCCCTCGCAGGGCGCGATGGCCTTGACCGGCGCGCCGGCCAGCTTCTGGGTCATGATGTCGTGAATGAAACCGATGCCGACGCCGGTCTCGCCAAGCTTGAGAGCATTGATCGGCGCGATGCCTGACTTGGTATACTGGCTGATATTCTTGTGCAGGCCCTTGAGGTAATCGAAGCCCTTGTCCTCGCCGAAAAGCTGGACGATCGTCGCGAGCAGCGTATAGGCCGTCCCCGAGGAATTGGGGTCGGCAAGCTGGACCTCATCCTTGAATTTTGGATCGAGCAGATCGGCCCAGCACTTCGGTTCGGGAATGTTCCGCGCCTTCAGGACTTCGGTGTTGATGCCGAAGCCAAGGGCGCCGAGATAGATGCCGGTCGTCCGGAACCTGGAGACCTCGGCATGGCGCACTGCCCAATCGTAAAGCTGGGGCAGCATGGGTGATTTATACTCTTCCGTCAGCCCTTCCTCTGCGGCCTGAAGATGGGCCTCGCCCGGGCCGCCCCACCAGACATCGCCCTTGGGATTGGCCGATTCGGCCTTGATGGTCGCATAGGTCTCGCCGGTGGACTTGCGCACCATCAGCACCTTGATGCCGGTCGCCTTCTCGAACAGGGCCGAACCTTCCCGGCACTGTTCCTCAAGGATCGAGCAATAGACCGTCACCTGACCCTGCGCTGCCGCAGGGCCAGCCAGAATTGCAGACAGCAGCGCGGTGGAGGCGACCGCACAGAGGGTGCGGATCGCCAGGTCTGGGAAAAGTCTCATGTTGGAAGGCTCCGTTTTCCGTCCCGCGCGCCTTACTTCGGTGCGCTCTTCACTTCCTTGTCCCAGCGCGCGAGCAAGGCATTGCGCACCGCCGAGGAGCCATATTTGCCGAAATCGTAGTTGATCAGCTTGACGGTCGACATATCGAGGCCGAACTGCGGCAGGGGCGTCGCCTTGTTGGAGGGCGTCTGGAACTGCTTGTTCTCTGCGCCGAGCGACTGTGGCTTGGGCGTGAGCGCCCAGTCGTAGAACTTCTTGGCATTGTCCGGATTGCGCGTGCCCTTGACCATCGACATCGAGCCGATCTCGTAGCCTGTGCCCTCGCAGGGGGCGACCACCTTCACGTCCGGATTCTCGCGCGCGATCGCCAGCATGTCATGAAGGAAGGTGATGCCCACGGTCGTCTCGCCAAGGCTGGTGGCCTTGGCGGGCGCTGCGCCGGATTTCGTGTACTGGTTGATGTTCTTGTGCAGTTTCTTCAGCCAGTCGAAGGCCTTTTCCTCGCCGAAGAGCTGAACGATCGTCGCCAGCATGGTGTAGGAGGTGCCCGAGGAGTTCGGGTCAGCCACCTGCACCTCGTCCTTGAACTTCGGGTCGATCAGGTCGGCCCAGCACTTGGGTTCGGGCAGGCCCTTGGCCTTCAGGAGTTTGGCATTATAGCCGAAGCCGAGCGCGCCGGTGTAGATGCCGACGGTGCGCCCCTGCGTGTCCTTGTGCGCCTTGATCGCCCAGTCATAGAGCTGGCTCATGTTGGGCGAGGTATAGGCCTCGGTCAGCCCTTCCTCCGCAGCCTGCATATGGGGGTCTCCCGTGCCGCCCCACCAGATGTCGCCGCGCGGGTTCTGCGATTCGGCCTTGAGCTGGGCATAGAACTCGCCCGACGACTTGCGTGTCATGGCAACCTTGATGCCGGTTTCCTTTTCGAAGGTCGTGGCCATGGCCCGGCACCATTCTTCCTGAACCGCGCAATAAAGCACCAGCGTGCCCTGGGCCTTGGCGGCACCACCGGCGGCAAACAGCGCCAAAGCGGCCGAACCTGCCAGAAATGTGGTCCTGATCATGGTCTTCATTGATGCTCTCCCTCATCGCCGGAATTCGTATGCCGGCTCTTTAATCGCACGTTAGCACCGATACGGTGCTGCTCGTCAACCGTTGCTGCAACTTTGGGCGCAACCAAACCGGTACTTGAACGACGGACGCTTTCATGCTCCCAACAACGATGGTCAGATTTCGAGGTCGGGATTGATGAAAGCCACGGTAAAATGGGTCGATGGAATGATGTTCCTCGGCGAATCGGGCAGCGGGCATTCCGTTGTCATGGATGGCGCGCCTGAAGCCGGGGGCAGGGATCACGGCATCCGCCCGATGGAGATGCTGCTGCTCGGTCTCGGCGGCTGCACCTCGTTCGATGTCGTGCTGATTCTCAAGCGCGGGCGCGAGCCGGTCAACGGCTGCACGGTGGCGATCGAGGCCGAACGGGCCGACAGTGATCCGAAGGTGTTCACGAAGATCCACCTCAAGTACACGCTCTCCGGCAAGGGGCTCAGCGCGGCGAAAGTCGAGCGGGCCATTGCATTGTCGAAGGAAAAATACTGCTCGGCCTCGATCATGCTTGGGGCCACGGCGACGATCACGACAGAGTTTGTCGTCGCTGAAGAGCGGGACCTCGCCTCGTGACCGGCGCGCTGATCTCACCCTGGACGCTGGCGGGGCGGCTCAGGGATGGTTCCGCGGATGTGCTGGATCTCCGGAGCGGCCCCGGCGGCTCGGGGCGTGCAGCCTTTGAAGCCGGACATCTGCCTGGCTCGCGACACTCCGATTACGTGGAGGACGGCTGGCGCGCGCGTATCGGTGGTGCGCCCGGAATGCTGCCGCCCGATGCTCATCTTGCCGCGCTCGTCGGCCGCATCGGCCTTGTGCCGAACCGCGATATTGTTCTGGTGCCGGAAGGGCAGAATGCCTCGGATTTTGCCGCCGCCGCGCGCGTCTACTGGACGCTGAAAGAGATTGGCTACCGCCCGGTCGCCATGCTCGACGGCGGATTTCCGGCCTGGGTTGCTGCCGGCCTGCCGCTGGAAGCCGGGGCGCCGCTCGCCGGGCGCACCGAGGGGCACCTGTCACATGTCGAAGGCCTGCGCGCCAGGGCATCTGATGTTCTGGCGGCCCTTGCTGCGGGTCGGACCGTTCTGGTCGATGGCCGGGCTCCGAGCTACTTCACCGGGGCCCAGAAGGCTACCGAAGCGCTGGCCGGTGGTCATATTCCCGGCGCACTGAACATCGACTACGTGATCCCCTATGATGCCGGGACGAACCGGCTGAAACCGCTTGCCGACCTTCAGGCGATCTTCGCCGACGTTCCCGTCGGCGCGCCGGTCATCAGTTATTGCAATACCGGACATACGGCCGCGCTCAACTGGTTCGTCCTGTCGGAAGTGCTCGGGCGGCCCGATGTCCGCCTCTACGATGGCTCGATGACCGACTGGACGCAGGATCCCTCACGCCCCGTCGCACGATAAGACGACAACGAGACCAGGCACATCGCGCCCGGCATCTCTTCGCGTCACCGCCGGAGCGAGCAGGCGCGTTGTCCAACACGCATCGCGCGCCGCCTGAACGAGGTAGGCGGTGGAATGGGCGTAGCGGAGGTCCGGACCGAGCGCGAAACCCGCGTCTGTCGCGGTTGGCTCCGGCAGCGCCTGCACGGTGAACGCCATCCAGCCGCCGTCCCGCGTCCGGGCACGGGCAGCCGCCAGCACCGGCGCAAGATCGCCGAGATAGACGAAGACATCGGCCGCGACGATAAGATCGTAGGCGCCGGAAAGCGTTGCCAGCCCCGCCAGACAATCCGTGGCCAGCAATCGGCGATAGAGGCCGGTCCGCTCAGCGTGCGCCACCATGTTCGGCGAAAGATCAATGCCGTCGATGGCTCCGGCGCGCCACGCGAGCGCACGGGCCATCAATCCGGTGCCGCAGCCAAGGTCGCAAACCGCCTCAAACCGCGCCGCCGGTGCAGTCTGTTCCAGCGCTTCGAGCAGAATGGCCGGTCCGCGATAATCGAGGGTGTCGACCAGATGGGACTCGAACCTGTCAGCATAATCATCGAACAGCCTCGTTACGTAGGCGGCCGGCATTGCATCCGTTGTGTCCCCGGTGAGCCGGGCAAGGTGCAGGCTGGCGCCGAAAGGATCGCCCGGCGCCAGACCAAGACAAACGCCAAAGGCCTCCTTTGCGGGCTCTGGCTCGCCGAGCGCTGCCAGAGTCTCGCCCAGCCCGAACCAGGCGGCAGGCCAATCCGGGGCGATCTCGATGGCCTGTCGATAAAGATCCGCCGCCGCAGCGAGATCGCCGTCCTTGCGGCTCGCTTCGGCCCAAAGGTAGCGCCGGTCAGCGGAAAGGTCGCCCGAACTCTGCCCGGTCACGGTGCGACATCCGCCGGCGCTGCACTGGCAGGAGATGGGCTGCTTTCGCGGGGCCGGAAGACCATTGCCGCAAGCGCGCCCGCCACAAGACAGGACAGGCCCGCCGCGGCAAAGCCCGGTCCGGACGGCACGATCCCCGCCGCCACGCCGAGCGCGGCCAGGAGCGCACTGGCAATGCCGCAGGCTGCTGCGCGCCAATCGACACGGCGCCAGCGCGACAGCAGCAACAACGGCCAGGGCACGGCCGCGCCGAGCAGCAGGAGGGCTCTGGCCAAGGGATCGGACAGGGCCAGCGGTGGCAGCAGCCCCAGCGTGGTCACCGGCACGAGGACAAGGGCCACCAGCCGCTGCAATGCCAGTCGACCGCTTGCCGTGCCCGAATGACGCCGGAGGCGGTAGAGGATATCGCGAACGAGCGTTCGAGCGAGGCCGTGCACAACCAGCGCGAAGCTGGTCAGCAGGAACAGCACCGGGATCGTCCGGTGAACCGACAGAACGACCGGCGAGACGCCGTCGAGGCCGGTGAGAAACCGGGCAGCAAGCGCAGCCAGGCCACTGGCGGCGACCAGCCCGAGACTGGCGAGCGCATAACCGTGCCGGTTCACCCCCGCATTCCGGCTTGAAACCGGCAGGTGAAGCACGGCGGTCAGACCGAGCGCAGCCAGCAGCCAGCCCAGGCTCGTGTCATCAAACCGGGCATCGCCGAAATAGCCGTCCAGCACCCCCATGAAGCCGTCAAAGCTCAGCGCACCCTGCCGGACTGCGCCGGCGGCGACGGGCGCCACCCAGCCGACGACACCAATGGCTATTGCAACGGCAGAGGCAGCGACAATGCTGCGGGCCCCCCCCGGAAGAATGATCAGAAGCGTTACAAGAACCACAATTCCGCGCGCTCCTGCCGGTGAGACATCGGCCACACGGGTCAGAATGTCGACTGCACGTTGACCCAGGGTGGCGGCAAGGGCCAGCATCAGCCCAAGTCCGCAGATCGCCGCCAGAACCGCAACCAGCCGGGACTGAAAGCGCCTGAAAAGCGCATCCCCCAGGCTTTGATCCGGCAGATCCGTCACGTCGACCGGCACCAGAAGGCCATGGGTCAGAAATGCCGCCGCCATACAAAGGACAACCGCGGAATCCAGCCCTGCGCTGCCCCTGCCAGGGAGCAGGGCAAGGCCCACACCGACGCCCGCGAGCGCCAGAATGATGATGGGGGCGCCGGTCTCGGCCGCAACCTGAAACACCGATCCGCGCATGGCGCTGGCCAGAAGCGCCGTTGCGACCAGTGAAAGCAGCGCCAGAAACAGCATCAGGGTTGCCGTCGCCTGAGCCGAGGCGCCCAGTCGATCCGCGACAATTCCGGCCAGAATCAGGACGGCAAATAGGGAAATCAGGATGATCGCACTGGTTCTGAGCCGCGTCACGGCAAGGGGTGCTCCGGCATGCCTCTGTCCCGCTCCTGATAGCGCAGCACAAGGATCGACGCGATCCCTGTTTGCCAATTTCCGCTCCGGAATGGCAGCCGGCAATGGTATTTTCGTCTGAGCCTGTACAGGATTGTCTTGCCAAACCTCTGAAAACGTGGGCACTTTGCCCCGAACAAGACCAATGGGGGACGTTGGGGCATGAATTCAGGGTCGGAGAGTGTCGCCGTCATCATCGCGGACGATCATCCATTGTTCCGTGGTGCGATGCGGTTGGCGATCGACGGCATGTTCAAGATGCCGCGCGTGATCGAGGCGGCCAGCGTCGATGAGACGATCGGCGCGTTGCAGGGCGCTGAATCGATCGACCTTGTGCTTCTCGACCTGAAAATGCCGGGCATGAGCGGCTTTTCCGGTCTTTCCTATATTCGGGCGCAATTTCCGTCCGTGCCCGTCATCGTCGTCTCCGGCGCTGGTGAACACGCAACGATCCGCCGCTGTCTCGACTTCGGCGCTGCCGGTTTCATTCCAAAGACAACCGATGTCGACACGATGCGCGCTGCGATCAAAACCGTTCTGAACGGCGGTACCTGGACGCCGCCCGATTTTGACCAGAGCCGACCGGCAGACAAGGAAACAGCGGATCTTGTCCGGCGACTTGCGAGTTTGACACCGCAGCAGATGCGCGTGTTGATGATGTTGTCGGAAGGGCTCCTCAACAAGCAGATCGCCTATGAGCTTTCAGTGTCCGAGGCGACGGTGAAGGCCCATGTCTCGGCCATCCTGACCAAGCTTGGGGTGGAAAGCCGCACACAGGCTGTCATTGCAGCGGCCAAAATCGATATTGGCGAGGGTAAGCCCGAGGTGGTGGAAGGCGTCTGAGGCGCCGGTGCGGTATACAGGGTTCCCCGGTCAGCGCGGAAAGCCGGACGATTATTTTTGCAGCAGCCGGAAACATCTGGCTTCTGCATTCATCTCGTGTCTAAACGCTACCGTCTATGAACCCTTACCCTGAAAGGGATGCGGTTCAGTTTCCGCCCGGAGGTTCCATGTCCGACGACCGCCTTCAGAAATCACTCGGCAGTGCGCCTGGGCCGCTGCTGCTCAAGCTGGTGCTGGTCTCGTTGCTGGTCGGTGTCCTGTTGGCTGCTTTTGGAATGACACCCTGGGGCTTCTTCCACTTTGTGCGGGACCTCTTCCACGACCTCTTCGGCCACGGGATCGATGCGCTTTACCGCATCGGCGGCTACATCGCCTCGGGCGCGATCATCGTAGTGCCGATCTGGCTGCTGATGAAGGTCCTGTCCGGACGAAAAGCGTCTTAGCCGGCGTTCGGACCTACAGTTTGCGCAGAGCCACTTCCTCGATGCGGTGATCGGTACCCTTGCGCATGATCAGCGAGGCGCGAGGGCGCGAGGGCACGATATTCTCGCGAAGGTTGACGAGATTAATGCGCTCCCAAAGCCCGTTCGCGATGTCGATCGCAGCATCCTCGGAGAGTTCCGCATACTTCCGGAAATAGGATTTGGGGTCGCGGAAGGCGGTCTGGCGCAGGCGCATGAAGCGTTGCACGTACCAGCGGTGCAGGTCCGCTTCGGCGGCATCGATATAGACCGTGAAGTCGAAAAAGTCGGAAACGAAGGGAATCGGCTGCCCGTCCCGCGCCTTGCGCGGCCCCTGCAACACATTGATTCCCTCGAAAATCAGGATGTCTGGCCGATCAATGACGATTTCCTCGCCGGGCACGACATCGTAGACGAGGTGCGAATAGACCGGCGCCGCGACATTGCGCTCGCCCGCCTTGACGCGTGCCAGAAACTTCAGGATGGCAGGCGCATCGTAGCTTTCGGGAAAGCCCTTGCGCTCCATCAGGCCTTGGCGCTGCAACTCCGCATTGGGCAGCAGGAAGCCATCGGTCGTCACAAGCTCAACCTTCGGCGTGTTGGCCCAGCGCGAGAGCAGGGCTTGCAGGATGCGCGCCGTCGTGGATTTTCCCGCAGCCACCGAGCCGGCAACCCCGATGATGTAGGGCACCTTGCCATCCTCAGCCATCAGGAAGCGCTGGGTTGCCTTGAACAGCCCCTGCGTCGCCGCGACATAGAGTGACAGGAGGCGCGAGAGCGGCAGGTAGATCTCAATCACATCGTCGAGTGAGGTCGGATCGTTGAGCGACTGGAGCTTGCGCAGATCGCTCACTGTCAGGGTCAGCGGCGTATCCGCGCGCAGATTGGCCCAGGCATCGCGCGAAAACAGGCGATACGGAGACAGGTCAATCGCTTCGCTGAGCGGGGAAAGGCGCTTGTCCATCCGCAGGCTGTCTCCCCTTGTCCGGTTCAGCCGCCCTTGGCTGGCCGCGACGCTTTCTCCGCCAGCCCTGATTGGGCCGTGCGGCGCTGCAATTCGTCAAGCACATCCTGCACACCAATGTCGCGCGCGTGAAGTAGGACGATCAGATGATAAAGCAGATCGGCAGCTTCGGCGGTCAGTTCCCGCCGCTCGCCAGCAACAGCGGCAATGACGGCCTCGACGGCCTCCTCGCCCAGCTTCTTGCCGATGCGCTGTGGTCCGCCGGCCAACAGCTTGGCAGTGTAGGATTCGCTCGCTGGCGCCTGTGCCCGTGCAACAACGATGGCTTCAAGATCGACAAGCGAAAAGCTCATACCCCGTCCTCCCGGTCGAGCCGCATCGGCAGTCCGGCGCGGGCCATATGCTCCTTGGCCTCGCGGATGGTGAAGGTGCCGTAATGGAAGATCGAGGCGGCGAGGACCGCGCTGGCTCTGCCGTCCCTCACTCCGTCCACGAGATGGTCGAGCGTGCCGACCCCGCCCGAAGCGATGACCGGCACGGATACTGCGTCCGAAATGGCGCGCGTCAGACCAAGGTCGAAGCCGTTCTTGGTGCCGTCCCGGTCCATCGAGGTCAACAGGATCTCGCCGGCTCCAAGGTTGGCCACTGTCCGCGCAAATTCCACAGCGTCAATGCCGGTGGGCGTCCGCCCGCCATGGGTGAATATCTCCCAGCGCGGGGCTTCGCCGGGCTTCGACACGCCTTTGGCGTCAATGGCGACAACAATGGCCTGAGCGCCGAATCGCTCGGCGGCCCGGCCGACAACGGCGGGGTCGCGCACAGCGGCGGTATTGATCGAGACCTTGTCGGCACCGGCCAGCATCAGGGCGCGGATATCCTCGACAGTGCGGACCCCGCCACCAACCGTCAGCGGCATGAAGCAGTTTTCCGCCGTCCGCTGCACGATATCGAGCAACGTGCCGCGCTTCTCGTGGCTCGCCGTGATGTCGAGAAAGCACAATTCATCGGCGCCCGCCGCATCATAGGCCTTCGCGGCCTCGACCGGATCGCCGACATCGGCGAGATCAACGAAGTTGACGCCCTTGACGACGCGTCCGTCCTTGACGTCGAGACAGGGGATGACCCGGACCTTCAGCGTCATGTCCGGGTCCTCACGCCTTTGACAAGGGCCAGCGCCGCCGCCGGATCGAGACGTCCGTCATAGAGCGCCCGGCCCGTGATCGCACCGGCAAGCTTGTGGCAATCGGGAGCAACCAGCCGTTCGATATCCGCCAGCGAGGCAAGACCGCCCGAGGCGATGACCGGAATGGCGACGGCTTCGGCCAGGGCGATGGTACCCTCCCAGTTGATGCCGGAGAGCATCCCGTCGCGTGCGATGTCTGTGTAGATGATCGCGGCAACGCCCGCATCCTCAAAGCGCCGGCCAAGCTCGGCAGCGGCGAGCGACGAGGTTTCGGCCCAGCCCTCCACCGCGACAAAACCGTTGCGCGCATCGATGCCCACGGCGACCTTGCCGGGAAAGGCCTTTGCCGCGGCCCGCACGAAGCCGGGGTCGCGCACCGCCGCCGTGCCGATGATGACGCGCGAGATCCCCTTTTCGACCCAGGCCGCCACGGTTCTGAGATCGCGGATGCCGCCGCCAAGCTGCACCGGCATCGTGATGGTCTTCAGCACGGCCTCGACAGCAGCGGCGTTGACCGGCTTTCCGGCAAAGGCGCCGTCAAGATCGACGATATGGAGTGCTTCGAACCCCTGCCCTTCAAAGGCAAGGGCCTGCTCGGCGGGCGAATCGTTGAATACGGTCGCCTGGGCCATGTCCCCCTGGCGCAGGCGGACGCACTGGCCATCCTTCAGATCGATGGCAGGATAGAGAATCACGGGGTCCACCTCAGGAAATTCGCAAACAGTGCCCGGCCAAGGGTCTGGCTCTTTTCGGGATGAAACTGCGTGCCGCAGACCGTGCCGCGCGCCACCGCAGCGGTTACCGGTCCGCCGTAGTCGGCCACTGCAATGACATCTTCGGCCCGGTCCGCGACCAGATGATAGGCATGGAGAAAATAGGCATGGAGCCCGCCTTCGCCGAGCCTCAACCCATCAAGCAGTGGATGCGGACGCTGCAGGCGAAGCGTGTTCCAGCCCATATGCGGCACTTTCAGGCCGGCGTCCGCCGGCTCCAGATGCCGGACATGGCCGCCGAGCCAGCCGAGGCCGGGTGTCTCGCCATGTTCCTCGCCGATATCGGCCAGAAGCTGCATGCCCACGCAGATGCCGAAAAACGGGCTGCCCTTCACCTTCACGGCCTGGGTCAGCGCCTCGACAAGGCCCGGAACCGCATCGAGCGACTGCCGGCAATCCCGGAAGGCGCCATCTCCCGGCATCACGATCCTGTCAGCCCGCGCGACCGTGTCGGCATCCGAAGTCACGGTCACTGAGCCGGAAAGACCCGTATCAGTCAGCGCCCGCTCGAGTCCGCGATGCGCAGAGTGCAGGTTTCCCGCACCATAATCGACAAGTACAATGTTCATGCCCGCCCCCCGGGGCTGGGAAACAGGCCCAGAACCGGCCCTCCACCGGCATCACCGGAGATCGCAGTCCTTGGCAGGCCGGCAGGATAGGAAGTGCCGGACGGCGTTCCGCCAATCTCGCTGAAATAGCGGAACTCGGCTTCGTCGAGGTTCTTGCCGGTGACGACCGCCAATGCAGGGCGCCCGTTGCGCTCCAGTGTCCAGCGGACAAGCTGGTTTCCCTCCAGACCGAGAAAGAGGCCGGTCAGAAGGCTCAGCGCACCTCCGATTGCAGGGTTGAGCCCCGCTGCATACTCGATCCCGGTGATGATGGCGATCGCCATCAGGACGATGGCCAGCACCAGCCACAGCCGCCGATAGGCGAGCCAAAAGGGGCCGAATACGAAGGCGCCGTAGGAAAAGCCATCCGGCACGAACTCCACCGCTTCCGGCGTCGCGCCGCGCTTTGCCCTGTGAACTGTGTAAACCTGCATCAGACCGACAACGTCCCCTTGGTGCTCGGCACCTGATCCCGTGTGCGCGGATCAATCGCCACCGCAGTCCTGAGTACGCGCGCAAGACCCTTGAAGCAGCTTTCGGCGATGTGGTGGTTGTTCAGGCCATAGAGCGTGTCGACATGCAGGGTGAGACCGGCATTGATCGCGAAGGCCTGAAACCACTCGCGCACCAGTTCGGTGTCGAACGTGCCGATCTTCGGCCCGGTGAACTCGGTTCGGAATACAAGGAACGGTCGACCCGAAATGTCGAGCGCAACGCGGGTCAGCGTCTCGTCCATTGGCATGTGCACGTCCGCATAGCGCGTGATGCCCCGCTTGTCGCCGAGCGCCTCCGCCACGGCCTTGCCAAGCGCGATGCCGATATCCTCGACCGTATGGTGATCATCGACATAGGTGTCACCTTCGGCCCGGATAGTCAGATCGATCAGGGCATGGCGGCCCAGCAGGGTCAGCATATGGTCGAGAAAACCAACGCCCGTCGCAATGTCGGTGACGCCGGTACCGTCAAGATTGACGGAAAGCTCAATCCGGGTTTCGCCCGTTGTACGACTGACACTGGCGCTGCGCATGATATGTGATCCCGACATGAAGCTTTGGGCCGGAAGTGGCTGCTGTCCGGCCTTTAGCAAGAAGCGGGCAGAGCCGCAAAGAAAACCGGCATCCGGAAAGGATCAGCTGGCCCCGCCCTTGATCACCCGGCGAAGTTTCCGGCCAAGGCGCGTCAGGAACGCTTCAGGCAGGAGCCGGACTCTGTTCCGTTCCCGAGCGAGGGCCTGTTCCAGTTTGAAGACCCGGTGCTGGGTAAAATTGTCGAACACCGACGGGGGGCGGCGGATCGGATCAAGAAGCTCAGGATGCTCCTTTGCCACATAGAAGCGGTTTAACCCGTCAAAATAGGCAAACTCATAGTCCCCGGCGAGAATCAGCGGTTCCCAGTCGTGGTGATTGGGTTCGGTGCTGTTGGGCTTGGTTGCCTCGACGAGGATGATCCATGGACGAAAGCGCGCGGGCGACCAACCTGACAACGCGGCCTTCTCCGCCCCCTCGATATCGATTTTCATGAAGTGGATGTCGCGGCCCTCGTACGGTGCCAGCAACTGGTCGAGCGTTATGACAGACACGTCGACCGCTTCCGCCGTCCGCTTGAGCGTCACGGCTCCTGCTTCTGCCGACTCGGCGATGAGCGAGGACAATCCGGAATCGGCAAAGACGTACAGTGTCATCGTGCCGGCTTCCGCTCCGATCGCCTTTTGGATCACTGTCTCGTCCGGTCGGTCCGCGCGCAGAAGATCAGCATAGACGGCGACGGGTTCGACATGCACCCCGCGCCAGCCACGTTCATAGAAGGCGCGTGTCACGCTGTCCTGTACCGGATGTTGTGCGCCAAGGTCGACATAAAGACCATTGCGGACATGCTTCAACGCACGCCAGAGTGCGACATCCTCGAAATTCTGAGCGTAGGAAACAAAAATTGGCGACCACTCCTGACTACCAAGGTTCTGGCCCAGAAGCACGATCCCGTCAAA
>JAIUNP010000025.1 GCA_020161975.1 Pseudomonadota bacterium | reverse complement strand
GTGCTCTTCCGATCTTTATGCAACCTGGCTGCACCGCTATTTCCGCTTTCGCCGCTTTGCCACACAGCTTGCGCCGACTTCCGGCTCGATGGGCTATGGCCTGCCGGCGGCGGTGGGGGCCAAACGCCTCTATCCGGAACGGCCCGTAGTCTGCCTTGCCGGCGACGGCTGTTTCCTGATGAACGGCCAGGAATTTGCGACCGCCGTGCAATACGACCTGCCGATCATCGCGCTGGTGATCGACAATGGCATGTATGGCACCATCCGCATGCACCAGGAGCGGGAGTATCCCGGGCGTGTCTCGGGCACCGGGTTGAAGAATCCGGATTTCGCGGCCTATGCCCGGGCCTTCGGTGGCCATGGCGAGACCGTGCGGACCACGGCGGAATTTGCGCCAGCCTTTGAACGCGCGCGCGCCTCGGGCAAGCCGGCGATCCTGCATTGTTTCCTCGATCCTGAGGCCCTCACCATCGCCGCATCGCTCTCAACCATCCGTGCGAACGCGATCAAGGCCGGAAAGTGACGGTTTTTCTCGGGAAATTCATGAAAAAGCTGCGAATCGCTGTCACCGGTTGCCAACGCTAACGTCGCCTTAAGATCGAAGCCGCTAGGCTGTCAGGCGGGATGAGCGGCGGGTTGAGTTGTGGCCGATTGGGACGATGACAGGGATAGCGGGCGCCGCCAGCGGCGCGAACCTGCCTTCGATATGGGGGAACGGGCGCGTCGTGGCGACATCGCGCTCGAACCTGATGATCGTCCCGGTCCGTCCGACAGGGTGCGCCGGTCCCGCAATGCACGCCGCGAGCCTGATTTTTCGCCACCGTTTGAAATCGACGATGAGGGGGACGATCATCCCCGCCGTCCCCGCCGGGCGGTCAGCCAGGACAGACCGGAACCTGCCATGAGCCGACGCCGCCGCGACGAGGACTACGACGACCACGATGACGGCTATGATCCGCCTCCCCCTCCACGCCGTGCGCGGGCGCCGGAGCGGACCGAGCGCCGCGAAGCGTCGCGGGAGCGCCGCCCCGCCCCGCGCCGCAGTTTTGGCCGCCGGCTTGTCTACTGGAGCGCCGTCGCGTCAGTCTGGGGGATTATCGCCTGCGCGGTTCTCGTCGGCTATCATGCGCTGAAACTGCCGCCGATTGACCAGCTCGCCGTGCCCAAGCGCCCGCCGAACATCGCCATTCTTGCTGCTGACGGCACGTTGATCGCCAACCGGGGCGAAACGGGCGGCAGCAACATTCCGATTTCGGACCTGCCGAAGCATGTGCCGAATGCTTTCATCGCCATCGAGGACAAGCGCTTCCGCGAGCACTTCGGCATTGATGTGATCGCCCTCGGCCGTGCGGTGATGCGCAACATGACCTCGGGCAAGGTCGAGCAGGGCGGTTCAACCCTCACCCAGCAGCTGGCCAAGAACCTGTTCCTGACGCAGGAGCGCACGATGTCGCGCAAGGTGCAGGAAGCGATCCTCGCCCTCTGGCTGGAGCGGCACTACCGCAAGGACCAGATTCTCGAGCTCTATCTCAACCGCGTTTATTTCGGTGCCGGTGCTTATGGCATCGATGCCGCCGCGCAACGCTACTTCGGCAAGTCCGCCCGCTCGCTGACACTGGGCGAGGCCGCGATGCTGGCCGGGCTGATGAAATCGCCATCACGCCTTGCGCCAAGCCGAAACCCGCAAGGCGCCTCTGACCGCGCGATGGTCGTTCTCAAGGAGATGCTTGATCAGGGATACATCAGCCCGCACCAGGCGAAGGTGGCCATGGCGACGAAGGTCGAGGCGCGTCGCACCATCGGTGGCGGTTCGGCCAATTACGCAGCCGACTGGGTGATGGACGTGCTCGACGATTATGTTGGCGCCATCGACGGTGATGTGCAGGTGACAACAACGCTCCTTCCGCCGATTCAGCAGGCCGCCGAGCGGGCCTTGACCTCGGCGCTGCACGCGCAGGGCGATGCCAAGAATGTGGATCAGGGCGCAATCGTCGCCATGGCACCGGATGGCGCGATCCGGGCGCTGGTCGGCGGGCGCGACTACACCGAAAGCCAGTTCAACCGGGCGGTGCTCGCGCGGCGCCAGCCGGGATCCTCCTTCAAGCCCTTCGTTTATCTTGCGGCCCTTGAATTGGGCCTGACGCCGGAAACGGTGCGCGAGGACGGACCGGTCAACATCAAGGGCTGGCAGCCCGAGAACTACACGCGCGAGTACTTCGGCAACGTCACCCTGTTGCGGGCGCTGGCAATGTCGCTGAACACCGTGGCAGTGAAGCTCGGGCAAGAGGCCGGCATCAAGAACGTCGTGCGCACGGCCCAACGGCTTGGCATCAATTCGCCGCTCGCCGCCCACCCTTCTTTGCCGCTTGGCACATCCGAGGTGACGCCACTCGAAATGGTGACGGCCTACACCGCCTTCGCGAACGGTGGCGTTGGCGTGACGCCTTACGTGATCTCCCGTGTGCGGGGCACGGATGGCCGGGTTATTTTTGAACGGAAGGCGACCACGCGTGGCCGGGTGATCGAAGCCCATCACGTCGCCCAGATGAATGTGATGCTGCGCGAAACGCTTCTGAGCGGAACCGCACGCAAGGCCGAGATTCCCGGCTGGGTTGCTGCCGGCAAGACCGGCACGACGCAGGAACACAAGGACGCCTGGTTCGTGGGCTACACGGGTGCGCTCACCGCAGCGGTCTGGGTCGGCAATGATGATGGTGACCCGATGAAAAAGGTTTCGGGTTCGGGGCTGCCGGCGGAGATCTGGAGCCGCTTCATGCGTTCTGCGCTTGCCGGCCAGCCTGTGCAGCCGCTGCCCGGCATTGTCGGTGCCGCACCCGCCGCGCGCGAGGCTGCGCCAGCCCGCGACTACGACCCGGATGCCCGCACCAGCGAAGACATGCGCCCGCCGATGCCCCAGCCGGAGCGAACGGTCGCCCGCCCTGTCCCGCGCCCCGTCGCTGCCCCACGCGAGCCCGCCGTTGAACGCGCGCCGTTGCAGCTCAGGCCTGAATCGGTCGGAAATACACCGCGTCTGGTGCCGCCGAAACCTGTCGGAAACCTGTCAAATGCGCCGCAGGAGCGGCCGCGCGGCCCGCGTCGCGTCGTGTCGGCGGAGCGAGAGGGCACAGCATTTCGTCAGGAAGTTACGGGCACTACCTTCCGTCCCGTGCCGCCACGGCCTGTTGGCGCGGTCGACAAGGCACAGCCGAAGCCTGATCGCACCTTCTATGCCGGGCCGAACAGCAACGACCGGGATCAGCTGAATCGTCTGTTTGGGCGATAGTTTGGGCCGTCGTCTCAAATCTTCGGAATTCTTGCAGGGGAAGTGCAAGACGGCACTGCTACCGGTCGTGTGTGATCCGGACTGCCCGACAACTGCAACCTCAACGCGGACTTGCCGAAGACGTGCCCGAACGCCGCAATGGCGCCCAGGCTGTCGAACGTGCTTTGCGCCTCCTCCTTCACCTGGCCGCCCATGACGGTTCAGGACAGCGCCTGACGGACCTCGCTGTCGAAAATGCGCTGGATGCAGCGACCGCGCGGCGCCTGCTCTCGACCCTGGGGCGTTACGGATTTGTCGAGCAGGACCCGTTCACCCGCCGCTACTATCTCGGACTTGAGTTCTTCACGCTGGCTGCCGCCGCTTCGAACCGACGCAATGTCGGGACGACCGCCCGGGCGGTGGTCGAGCGTCTGGCCGCGACGACGGGCGCGGATGCCGCGTTCTTTCTTCGGTCCGGGCAGGAACTCGTCTGCATGGACATCGCCCGCGGCGAGGCAGGTTATGCAGATGAGGGGTTCGAGATTGGACTGCGCCGGACGATCGGCCAGGGAGGATTCGGGCTTGCAATTCTGGCTGCCCTGCCCGAAGCGGAGGCTGAGGATATTGCACTTGCCACATTGATCCGCACGGCCGTCTCGCCGGAGTTGGCGGCCCGTCAATTGTTCAAGGATATCGACCGGGTCCGCCTCCAGGGCTACGCACTTGCCCGCAATCCCCTGAACGGGCGGAGCGAACTGGCAGTCGTTGTGCTCGGGCGGGACGGGCGTCCTGAAGGCGCGCTCGGGCTCGGCTTTCCGGAAGGACCCGATGCGCCAGATCTCCCTGATCTGGTCCGTGGCCTTGTTGCTCAGCACCAGGTTATGGAACAGATGGTCCGGCAGTTCGGGCGCGGCGCTATTTCATATTGTGGAACCCGCCGGCGAACTTAACCGAGCTCGCTACCTGACGTTGCTGTTACGCAATCATGCAGCCATTCTTGTGCAAATGAAATGCACCGACGGTGGTAAACATGGTAATGCAAGGTGGCGAAGGTATTGGCGACAAGGAAACGGGAAGGGGCGCGACTGGCTATGCCGGCGCTATCCCCGAAAACCTCGACAAGCGGCAGTTGCGACCATCCTTTTACCGCATCGCCTCCGTAGAGCCTGCGACGGCCATGATGGAGGCCGAGGTAGCGATCCGGCTGTTCGGAGCCAGGGAAATCGGCATGAGTGTTCGCCACGATGCAGCCTGCGTCCTGGGCGTCCAGCAGGTCTGCCGACGGCTCTGCATACCGCTGGTGAAATCGGGCTCAGGCGTTGATCCGAACACCGACGGCCTTGTGCTCGGCCACTGGAATCTGGGCCCGAACCCGGGCAACCTGCCCGATGTCGAGCCGGGTGGAGACGTGTCCGACACCATTCGACGCCTTTGCAATCACCTGACCCCAGGGGTCCACAACCATTGAGTTGCCATAGGTGTGCCGGCGTTCGTTGCCGTACTGAAAGGCCCCGGTCATGCCGCACGCGAGAAAGAACGTCTGCGTCTCGATGGCCCGCGCCCGGCACAGCACCTCCCAATGGTCCATGCCGGTCTGGAGCGTGAAGGCGGCTGGCAGGGCGATCACCTGCGCACCGCGCTGCACGAGCGCCTGAAAAAGCTCCGGAAAGCGGATATCATAGCAGATCGCGCAGCCGACAGTTACGCCCTCGCAATCATAGGTCACGATGGCCTCGCCGGGGCGGAAGGAAGCAGACTCGCGGTAGCTTGCGCCGTCCGGACTTGTGATGTCGAAGAGGTGGATCTTGTGGTAGCGCGTCACCTCCTCACCCTCGCGATTGAAGACAACAGTCGTGTTGTAGCTGCGCTCCTCACCCGGTATGCGGGTGCGGAAACTGCCCGCGTGGAGCCAGACCCGATTCTGCCGGGCGATGCTGCGGCACATTTCATAGGATGGTCCACCCCGTTCAGCCTCGAAGGCCTGTTCGCGGTCAACGCCCGGTGAACCCATCCAGTCGAACACCTCGGGCAGCATGACGAAATCCGGCGCATCAAGCGCGATGGCCCGTTCGATCAGCATCTTCGCATCGGCAAGGTTCGCAGCCTTGTCGGCGCCGGGATTGGACTGGATGAGCGAGACTTTCATGGGACTTCCGGAGCTTGGTAGGATGCGGCATCCTACCCCGTGCCCGGCCCCTGTCCACCCGCTATTGTGCGGAATAACCGCCGTCGATGATGTGATAGGCACCTGTGACGAACGAGGCTCTGTCCGACAGGAGAAAGGCGACCTGTTCGGCAATCTCGGCCGTCGTCGCCATGCGTTTGACCGGGTGCTTCTCCCGGTAGGCGCGCACGATGTCCTCGCCGCGCTCCATCACGAAGGGCGTTTCCACATAACCGGGACCAACCGCATTGATGCGGATATTGGCGGTCGCATTTTCCAGCGCGGCGACACGCGTCAGCCCGACGACGCCGTGTTTGGCGGCGGCATAGGGTCCGGTGAGCGGAATGCCGAGCCCGCCGGCGATCGAGGCGATGTTGACAATACTGCCGCCGCCGCGCCGCTTCATGGCCGGCAACTCGGTGCGCAGTGCATAAAATACGGCTGTCAGGTCGATGTCGATCACCGCCTTCCAGGCCTCGATGGGATAATCTTCGAGGGGCACACGAGGCCCCGGAATGGCGGCGTTGTTGACGGCAAGATCGAGACCGCCGAAATCGGCTTCGATGCGGGAAACGGCGCGCGCCAGCGCCGCATGATCGCCGACATCAACGGTAAGTGGCAGGGCTGTGCCGCCCATCGCGGCGATTTTAGCCGCAGCCCGGTCGGCAGCGTCAGTGGAAATGTCGCCAATGGCAACGCGGGCGCCGAGCGAGGCCAGCAGTTCGGCCGTTGCCAGTCCGATTCCCGACCCGGCCCCGGAGATGAAGGCGACCTTGCCGGCGAATTCACGATTGCGGTCCATCAATCCCTCACGTCTTGTCAAAGCCGGGGCGCGGGATCAGTCCCATCAGCATCCGGGAATAGCCACCATCGACGAGGATCTCTTCGCCAGTGATATAGGCCGCGCGGTCGGACGCAAGGAAAAGCGCGGCATCCGCCATGTCCGGCGGCTGGCCGATCCGGGCAGCGGGGATGACGGCACGGCGACGCTCGCGAACGCCGGGCGTGTCATAGAAGCCCTTGCTCATCGGCGTTTCCACCATACCGGGACTGACGACATTCGAGCGAATACCGTCGCAGCCCCACTCCATGGCGATCTGCCGCGACAGCATCAGGATACCGGCCTTGGAAACGCTGTAGGCGCCGCTCAGCGGCTGCGGATGGCTGCCGGAAATCGAGGCGATATGCACCATCGCGCCGCCTCGTCCGCGCATCTGGCGCGCGAACGTCTGCGAGGTGAGAAAATAGCCGGTGAGATTGACGGCGATCAGCGCGTTCCATTCACTGAGGGTCAGTTCGTCAAGCGGGCCGGGGCGCAGCAGCGCGGCATTGTTGACCAGTATGTCGGCGGAGCCTGCGGTGTGCGCGCTTTCATCCGCAGCCGCCTTTACGGAAGCAGGGTCAGAAACATCGCAGGCAAGCGCCAGGGCGTGCACTCCGGTTTGGGATTGCACGGAAGCGGCAACGTCCTGTGCAGCCGCCAGATTATAGTCGAGCAGCACAGGCTTTGCGCCGGATTGCGCAAAGGCCCCCGCCAGCGCTCGGCCCAGTCCGCCGCCGGCCCCGGTGATGACAGCGACCTTGCCGCCCAGGCCGAGCCAGTCGGTGCCCGTCACAGGCCGGCTCCCGTGGCAATTGGTGCGCCTGATGCGATGAGTGCGGCCGTCAGCGGCATCTCGACCCGGCGGATCAGCCGGTTTTCCTGGGCCGTGATCAGGTCTGCTGAAGCGGCAAGATAGGCCGGCCAGTCAGGATCACGGTCGCGTGCTGCGTGGCAGCGCTCAAAGGCACCCATGTCGTCAAAGCCCCAGAGATGCACAAGCTGGTTCAATTCTCCAACCGCACTCACATACATTCCGAGCGGCAAGCCGAGGTACTTGACCTGAACGGGCATCGCCAGCCGGTCGAACACGTCGATGAAGGCACCCATCTTGCGTAGGCGGATGGTGTAGACGCGCAGGTCAACCAGGGGCTTGTCAAACATCATGCTGAGTTTCCTGCGTCCGAGCGGCGAAGGTCCGACCGCGCCGGACAGTCTGCGCGCCAATCTTCGCAATGTCAATTAAACTGGAATATAATTCCAAAATAAAAATATATTTGGAAATCAATGATGGCCATGCTAGCCGAATGGCTGGCGGTCTTGGCGCGCGAGTGAAAATGGTCAACCGGAGGACAGGCAGGTGATCCGCAGTCTTGGCGATATCGCCGATGGCGCGACCTATGACATCATCGTGCTGGGAGCGGGCGCAGCAGGCATGGCCGCAGCCCTCTTTGCCGCCATTGAAGGCCAGAAGGTTCTGCTGATCGAGCGGACGGAATATGTCGGCGGGACCTCCGCGCTGTCGGGCGCGACAACCTGGGCGCCGAATACGCGGCATTCGCCGAAGGTGCTGGAGAGCGACAGCATCGAGACCGTGGCGGGGTTTCTCGATGCGGCAGTGGGCAATCATTCCAGCGCCGCGATGCGCATGGCATTTCTGCAAAGTGCGCCCGATGCCATTCACACGCTGGAGGACAACAGCGAAGTCAAATTCCGCCCCTATGCCACCCATCCCGATTACGAACAGCAACATGCCGGCGCGACCATGCGCGGGCGGGCGCTGGAGCCGCTGCCTTTCGACGGGCGGAGCCTGGGCAATGCACTCGATCTGATCCGCCCGCCAATTCCCGAGTTCACGATCTTCGGCGGCATGATGGTGGACCGCACCGACATCGGTCATCTGCTCAAGCTGAAGCAAAGTCTGGCCTCTTTCCTCCACGCCAGCCGGATCCTGGCCAACTACGGTCGGGATCGGCTGTTCGGGCGCAAGCGGGGCTCGCGTCTTGTCATGGGCAATGCCCTGATCGGGCGTTTCCTAAAGTCGCTGCTGGATCGTGGCGCCGATATCGTGACCGGGACCAGCATCACTGAGCTACTGACCGGTTCTTCTGGTGTCACCGGTGTCGTGGCCGAGGCGGAGGGCGTTACCCGTCGCCTGGTTGCCATGAAAGGCGTTGTGCTGGCAGCGGGAGGGTTCGGGCGTAACCTCAAGCGCCGGGGCGAAATGCTGCACTCCCCGACCCCGGAGTTCAGCCCTGCGGCCCCCGGCCATACCGGCGCGGCGCAGGACCTGGCGCTGGGCCTTGGCGCGGCCTATGGTACGGGCGGGGCGGACAATGCCTTCTGGGCGCCCGTCTCGGTGCGGAAGCGGGCCGACGGCAGCACGGCGGTCTTCCCGCATTTCGTTATGGATCGCTCGAAGCCGGGCACCTTCTGCGTGAACCAGAAGGGCGAGCGCTTCGTCAATGAATCGACCTCCTATCACAATTTCGGGCGCGCCATGTTTGCGGCCCATGCCGAGACGCCGACCATTCCCTGCTTCATCATCTGCGATGCGCCGGCGCTTCTGAAATACGGCCTTGGCATGGTGCGCATGGGAACGCATGATCTCAAGCCCTTCCTGGCCGATGGCTATCTGACCGAGGGCGCCAGTCTGGAGGATCTTGCCCACAAGCTCGGAATGGACCCCGCGACTCTGATCGAAACCGGCTCCCGCATGAACCGCTTCGCCGAGACGGGTGTCGACGCGGATTTCGGACGTGGCACAACGCCCTATCACCGCGTCAACGGCGATGCTTCGGCGGGCTTGCCGAACCCGACGCTCGGGCCAGTCAGGACCGGGCCATTCTATGCCGTCCGGCTCTATCCCGGCGACATCGGCGCCTCGACCGGCCTTGCCATCGACACCGAGGCCCGCGTTCTGGACGCAGGGAATAAGCCCATCGGCGGTCTTTATGCTGTCGGCGCCGAAGCGCAATCGATCATGGGCGGCACCTATCCCGGGCCGGGCATCACCATCGGACCAGGCATCACTTTCGCCTACCGCGCCATCCGCAATGCGCTTCATGGCGGGGCAGCCGGTGTCTGAAGCGGCCGCCGCGCGCGTCTGCGACCTCGTTGTCGTTGGCTCCGGCGCATCGGGGCTTGCGGCGGCAGTGACGGCGGCCTTTCTCGGCCTCGATGTGATCGTGCTTGAAAAGCACCATCAGTTTGGCGGCACCAGCGCCTGGTCGGGCGGCTGGCTCTGGGTGCCGCGCAATCCACTCGCGGTTGCCGCCGGCATTGCTGAAGACATCGAGGCGCCGCGAGCCTACCTTCGGTCTGAGCTCGGGAGCGCCTATGACGAAGCGCGCGTCACGCGGTTTCTGGAACAGGCGCCGCGCATGATTGCGTTTTTCCGTCAGCACACCAGCCTCGATTTTGTCGATGGCAATGTCATTCCCGATTTCCATGACAAGTCGGAGGGTGCCGGGCGCGGAGGCCGTTCGGTCTGCGCCGCGCCGTACGACGGGCGCAACCTGGGCCGCCGCATCCGTGATCTGCGCCGACCGCTCGAAGAAATCTCGCCCTGGGGCATGGGCATTGCCTCTGGCGCCGACCTCGGGAACTTCATCAACGCCTTCCGCGATTTTGGTGCCTTCCGCCACGTTGCCCGGCGCACTCTGCGCCATTGGGCCGATCTGTTGCGCCATGGCCGGGGAATGCATCTCGTGGGTGGCAACGCGCTCATCGCAAGGCTGCTGAAATCGGCGGATGACCTCGGGGTTAAACTCGTGGCGGATTCACCGGTTATCGATCTTGCGATGACTGGACGGCGCGTGACCGGGGTTGTTGCACGCATTGCCGGAGAGACCGTCCACATCGCGGCGCGGCGCGGCGTCATGCTCGCAGCCGGCGGCTTTCCGCATGATCTGGCGCGCAAGGCCGAGTTGTTCCCACATGCACCGACCGGGGCCGAGCATCATTCTGCCGCGCCGCAAGAAAACACCGGCGACGGGATCCGGCTCGGCGAGCGGGCAGGGGGGCATGTTCGCCGCGATCTGTCCGATGCCGGGGCCTGGGCACCCGTTTCGCTGGTGCCCCGCAAGGGTGGCTCGACCGGGCGCTTTCCCCATCTCATGGAACGCGCCAAGCCTGGCCTCATCATGGTCCGTCGCGATGGTCGGCGATTTGCCAATGAGGCCAATTCCTACCACGACGTAATGAAAGCGCTCTTCGGAGCAACGCCCGCGGGTGAACCGATGGAGGCCTGGCTGATCTGCGACCATGCCTTCCAGCGCCGCTACGGGCTGGGCCGTGCGCGGCCTCGCCCCTTCCCGCTACGTCCGTGGCTTGCGAACGACTACCTGAAGCGCGGCAAGACGATCGGCGCGCTGGCGGCGGCCTGCGGCATCGACCGGGCTGGGCTTGAGGCCACCATCGCTGCTTTCAACGGTCCGGCAACTCGTGGCGAGGACCCCGCGTTCAGCCGGGGGACAAGCGCCTACAACCGCATTCAGGGTGATGCCCGGCACGGGCCAAACCCCTGCGTCGCCCCACTCGACCGCGCACCGTTCTATGCCGTGAAAATCATACCCGGCAGTCTCGGCACGTTTGCCGGCCTGAGCACCGACCCGGAGGCCCGCGTCCTTGACGCGGAGGGCGCTGCCACTGATGGCCTTTTCGCCGTTGGCAATGACATGGCGAGTATGATGGGCGGGCGCTATCCGGCGGGCGGCATCACGCTGGGCCCGGCCATGACCTTCGCCTATGTCGCAGCCCATGTCGCGGCAGGCGTTCCACTTGATCGTAACAGCCCCTGAAACCCGGAGCCGCCATGCGTTATGAAATTGCCACTCTGTCCATAAAGTTCGGTACGCTCGGAGCCGTTGTCGCCGGCATCGATGCTTTCGTGAAAGAGACAGATGCCCGCGGCCAGCTGCTCGGCTGCTGGTCCAGCGAAATCGGCGAACTGAACCGGGTGGTGCTGCTGCGCGGCTTTGCCGATGAGCGCGAACTCGGCGAGGAGCGGATGCGCGTCCTGTCCACGACGAACCCGTTCAACGCAGGCGAGGCGATTCTCGACATGCGGTTCGACAGCTATCTTCCCTTTCCATTCCTGCCTCCGATTACGCCCGGCAAGTTCGGCAACGTCTACGAATTGCGCACCTACAAGCTGAAACATGGCGGCGTTCCCCACACCATCGCGGCCTGGGAAAACGCCATGCCGGAGCGTGGCAAGATCTCGCCACTCACGATCGCGATGGTCGCCCTCGATGGCGCGCCGCGATTCACACATATCTGGCCCTTCGCGAGCCTGGATGCCCGCGCGGCGGCCCGCGCTGAATCGGTCGCCAAAGGCGTCTGGCCGCCGAAGGGGGGGCCGGCCTGGCTGACAGGCGAAATGCATTCGACGATCCTGTTGCCCACGGCGATTTCGCCGCTGGCCTGAACCGGGAGCAGACAATGACGCGCACCTATTCCCTCGCCTATCTGACGGCGGCTCCGCTGGCTGCCCCCGAGGCCATTTCCCTGGCTGCAAGACTTGGCTACGGCGCGGTGGGATTGCGCGCACTGCCCTCTGCTCCGGGTGGCATCTTTGATCCGCTGATCGACGACAAGAGATTGCTGCGCGAGACAAAACGTCGGCTTGCCGATACGGGGATCACCGTTTTCGATGTCGAGATCATTCGCCTTGGCGCGGATTTTTCGGCCAAGGCTGTCCTCCCTTTCCTTGAGGTCTGCGGCGAACTCAACGCAAAGGCTGTGCTGGTGGCGGGCGATGACCCGGATGAAGCGCGTCTCACGGCGAGTTTCGCAGCCTTCTGCGAGGCCGCCACACCGTTTGGCGTGACCGGTGATCTTGAATTCATGGCCTGGACTGCGGTGAAGGATGCGAAATCCGCGTTAAGGATCGTCACTGCTGCCGGCCAGCCGAACGGCGGGATTCTGGTGGATACGCTCCATGCCGGACGCTCGACCACGACGCTCGACGACCTCCTTGCCATTCCGGCAAGCCGTCTCCACTACGCCCAGATTTGCGATGCAACGCCAGGCACGCATTTCACCGATGCCGAGTTGATCCATACCGCCCGGCAGGAACGGTTGCTGCCAGGCGAGGGTACGATCGACATCACCGGCATGTTTGCCGCGTTGCCGGCGACCTTGCCTGTCAGCATCGAGCTGCCGAATGATGGGGCCAAGGATAAACTCGGTGTCGAGGAATGGGCGCGCCGGGGCCTTGAAACCGCGAAAGCGGTAATCGCCGGCGTCATCGCACGGCGATAGATCGGGGCGCCTATTTGGCGGCTTCGGCCTCCGAAATGATCCGTCGGGTCGCAAACAGCGGCGAGGTCGCAGAAGCCTGCGCAATCTCAGCCGCCGCCTCGAAGAACTTCGGTGCGAGGCTGGCAAGCCGCTCCGGCGGCAGACGAACGGACGGGCCGGCAATGGAGAGTGAACCCACCGTGACCGTGCCGAAGCGCCGAATCGGCACCGCCATGGACGAGAGCCCCGCCCCGAACATGTCATGGGTCATGGCATAGCCGCGCTTGCGCGCCTGTCCGAGCAGTTCCAGTATCCGTATGGCGGTTGTCGGCGCGTTCGGGCCGTAATCCTGGGCCACTCCGAACCCCTGCCGGGTCACGAGCGTCAGCGCATCCTCGTCGCTCAGCGTCATCAGCCAGGCATGGCCGGACGAGGTGCAGGAAAGACGCGCCACCGCATCAATGTCGGGGTCATAGCGCAAGCCCCGCCGCGCACCCTGCGCGCGCGCCACCCAGATCAGCTTGTCGCCGTCGATCACCGCAAGGCGAATGAACTCGCCCGTTTCCAGTGCCAGACGGTCGAGAACCGGCTGGGCGAAATCGACGATGCCTGCGGCGCCCATGTAGTCAAGAACCATGGCGACAAGCTTTGTAGTCAGGGCGTAATCACCCTGATCGCGTGTCTGCTTGACGTAGCCACGCTGAACGAGTTCAGTCAGCAATCGATGGGCTGCACTCGGGGGGATGTTGAGCTTGTCTGCAATCGAACCAACCGGCAGGCCTTCGGGATGCACCGTCAGGCACTCCAGAAGCCCCAGGGTTCTTTCCAGGACACCGCTCATGATTCTCTCCCGATTCCGCAACCAGTCTGTCAGATTTTGCGCAGACAGTCATTTTTGGAATGTCATTCAAATTTTGAGTTGCACTTCAAGATGGCGTGTGCGAATGAAGCCGTTAAGACGAAAGTCGTCAAGGTTCCAGGGAGGGATAACCATGAAGATCGACAGGTTTGGTTTCGTGTTCGGTGCGCTGGTGCTGGCGACAGGCGTTGCCATGCCGGCCATGGCGCAGGATGTCATCAAGATTCCGAACATCATCGAACTGTCCGGCGGCGGCGCTCCGGTGGGGCAGATGTGGAAGAACGGCTCGACCATGGCCGTCGAGGAAATCAACGCCAAGGGCGGCATTCTGGGCAAGAAGATCCAGATGGAGTTCGTCGATACCGCATCCGATCCGGGCAAGGCCCGCGCCGGCGTGCAGCGCGCGCTCGACGACAAGCCGATGGCGATCTTCGGCCCGATCTATTCGGGTTCGGTCAACGTCACGCTCAAGCTGACAAACGAGGCCGAAGTGCCGCAGATCATGGGTGGCGAGGCCGCGCCGCTGACCGCGCAGGGCTCGAAGTACCTGTTCCGCACCTCCTTCGGCCAGAATGTCTCGATGCCGAAAATCGCCCAGTATCTGAAGGATGGCGTCAAGGCGCAGACCGTGGCGGTGGTCTACCAGAACAACGACTTTGGCAAGGGTGGCCGCAATGCCATCATTCCGGAACTCGAAAAGCGCGGCATCAAGGTTGCAGCTGACCTTTCCACCGAGCCCGGCCAGGCTGACTTTGCGCCGGACGTGGTGAAGGTGAAGGCCGCCAATGCGGATGCGATCTTCGTCTACCTGACCGAAGAGGAAAGCGCCCGTTTCCTCATTGAAGCCAAGAAGCAGGGTGTCACCAAGCCGTTGATCGGCGAGACCACGCTGCTCGGCCAGAAGGTCATCGACCTTGCCAAGGATGCCGCCGAAGGCGTGAAGGGCCATGTCGGCCTCACCGCCGATGCCGACAACCCGCTCGTCAAAGACTATGACAAGAAGTTCACGGCCAAATACGGCCACCGTTCCGACCACAACGGCATGAAGGGCTACATGGCCCCCTACATGCTGAAGGCGGCGGTCGAGAAAGCCGGAAAGTGGGATCCGAAGGCGATCGCGGCTGCCCTGCACGGTCTCACCATCGACCCCGCCAAGGAGCCGGGCATTCTGCTCAACGGCACCTGGGACGAAAACGGCGACATCGACCGTGAATCCTATCTGGCCGAGGTCAAGGGCGGCAAGCAGGTCATTGTCCAGACCCTGCCGAAGCTCAAGCCGTAAACCGTTCCCGAAATGGTGTGAATGACAAACGGGCGGTCTCATCAGGCCGCCCGTTTTGCAAGAAAATGATCAGAACGCCGGTGGCAGGCCGGTGAAAACGGCGAGTGAGGGGAAGCGCGGACATGACGGATTTTCTTCAGCTTGTAATATCGGGATTGGCCACCGGCGCGATTTACGCGCTGGCGGCCATCGGGTTCACGCTTCTCTGGCAGACCACGCAGACCATCAACTTCGCGCAGGGCGAATTCATGATGCTGCCGGCCTTCTTCGCCCTTGCAGCGATGCGCTGGGCCGGGGCGCCGTTCTGGCTGGCTTGCATCGTGGCAATCCTCTGTTCCGTGCTGGTGCTGGGTATCGGCTACAAAAAAATCATCATCGATCCGCTGCGTGGCCAGCCGGGGCTGGCGGTGGTCATCTCGACGCTGGCGCTGGCCATATTCCTGAAGGATAGCGTCAAGGACATCTATAGCGCCGAAGCGCAGCCATTCCCCACCATTCTGCCCGATACGATGCTGTCTTTCGGCGGCGTCAACATCAGCCTGGCGCAAATCGGCGTCCTCGTTGTCGCGACGGTCGTGATCCTCGTCCTCAACTGGTTCCTCACCCAGACGCGGACGGGCCGGCAGATGCAGGCGACCGCCCAGAACCCGACGGTCGCGAAAATCCTCGGCGTCGATATCGACCGCATGGTGCTCTACACCTTCCTGATCAATGCGGCGCTGGCCGGCATGGCCTCGCTCCTCATTTCGCCGATCTATCTCGCCAAATTCTCGAATGGTGAGGTGCTGGGCCTGGCCGCCTTCGTCGCGGCGATTGTCGGCGGGTTCAATCAGGTGCGCGGCGCCATCGTCGGCGGGCTGGTGATCGGCGTCGTCGACAACCTCGCAGCCGCTTACGTTTCAACCGCCTATCGGCAGGCTGTTCCCCTGGTGCTGCTGGTCCTCGTCATCCTGTTCCGTCCGCAGGGCATCCTTGGCCGCAAAGAGGAGCGCACCGTATGAGCACGCTCAAGCGTTACCAGTTTCCGGCGCTGATCATTGCGCTGATCCTGCTGGCCGCCATGCCGGCCGACCTCACCGGTCTTGGCATTCCGTGGACCGGCTTCAAGCGCTACGGCCTTTATATCATCAGCCTGTGGCTGGTGACGGCCATTGCCGCGATGGGCGTGAACCTGATCATGGGCTACGCCGGGCAGGAAACCCTCGCGCAGGCCGCCTTCCTCGGCATCGGCGCCTATACGATGGCGCTTCTGACAACAAAGCTGGGCGTCCCGTATTTTGTGGCCTTCGCGGCTGCCGGTGCGCTCTGCTTTGTCGTCGGTATCCTGCTCGGCTTTCCGGCGCTCCGGGTGCAAAAGCACTATCTCGCCTTCGTCACGCTGGCCTTCGCGGTCTTCGTCTGGCTGTTCATCCGCAATGAACAGTGGCTCACGGGCGGCGTGTTCGGCATTCAGGATGTACCCCGCCCGGTCATCTTCGGCATCAAGACGCGCCCGCCGCTGGTCTTCTACTGGTTTGTGCTGTTCATGACAGTGGTGCTGGCCGCTGTGATGTGGTGGCTGTTGCGCAGCCCCTGGGGCCGGGCATTCACAGCCTTGCGCGAAAACCCGGTGCGGGCGGAAAGTCTTGGCATTGATGTGCGTAGCTACAAGCTCCTCGCCTTTGCCGTCGGTTCGGCCTATGGCGGCTTTGCCGGTGCGCTCTATGCGCCGCTGGTCGAGTTTATCGACCCCGCACCCTTCGCCCTCGGACCCTCGCTCTATTATCTCCTGATGATCCTCGTCGGCGGCATGGGCTATTTCCTCGGCCCCTTCGTTGGGGCAGCGGTGGGGGTGCTGATACCCGAATGGCTGCGCTTCACCGAAGGGCTCGCCCCGATCATCTTTGCGGTTATTGTGATGATCATGGTTGCGCTTGCGCCGCGTGGCATCCTCGGTCTGATCGAGCAACTCCTGACCCCGAAACGCCGCCCGCATTCCGATGTGACAGGCCCGACGCTCGGCGCCGGCGCCACCCTCACCAAATCCTCTGCTGAAAAGGTGACGTCATGAGCGCAACCGCACGGGTTTCTGCTGACGGGAAGGGCAAACCTGTCCTTGAGGTGCGCGATATCGCCAAATCCTTCGGGGGTGTTCACGCCGTGCGCGGCGTCTCCTTCGATGTGTTTGAGGGTGAAATCCTCGGCCTGATCGGACCGAACGGTTCGGGAAAGTCGACGCTGTTCAACTGTATCCTCGGACAGTTGACCCCGACCCGCGGCACCGTTTCGGTGGACGGCCAGGCCGTGACCGGTCTGCGTCCCTCGGAACTCAACCACAAAGGCATCAGCCGCACCTTCCAGTTGTTGCAGGTGTTCCCGCAATTGACCGTGCACGAAAACCTGATCCTTGCGGGACAGGAGCATCGCGGCACGATGTTCTCGCGTCTGTTCATGCCGGGCGATGCCGGCCTTGGCGGGGAAGCCGACCGGATGATCAACTTCTTCCGGCTTGGCCACTTGCGGGATGAGAAGGCCGGCGGCCTCTCCTACGGCCAGCAGAAGCTGCTCGATGCGGCGATGGCCTTCATGGCCGGTCCCCGCCTCGTGCTGCTCGATGAGCCGGCAGGCGGCGTCAACCTCACCATGCTCGGCGCGCTGAAGGAACGGCTGCAGGCGGTCAATCGGGAAACCGGCGCCACCTTCGTCGTCATCGAGCACAATATGGAATTCGTCATGAGCCTCTGCACGCGCATCATTGTGCTGGCGGAGGGCCAGATCATCGCCGAAGGCCCGCCCGAAACGATCCGGAGCAATCCGGACGTCATTGAAGCCTATCTCGGACACTGAGGGAGGATCACCATGGCAAACGCCCCCGCTGCCGCCCGCCCGGATGTGGTGCTGTCCCTGCGCGATGTCGTCTCCGGCTACGGCAAGATGACCATTCTGAACGGTACGACCTGCGACATCCTGAAGGGCAAGATTACCACGGTGATCGGCCCCAACGGCGCCGGCAAGTCGACGATGTTCAAGACCATCTTCGGCCTCCTCCCGGTGCGCACCGGATCGATTACCCTCAACGGCAAGGATGTGACCAACCACGCGCCGCGCCAGATGCTCGACAATGGCGTTTGTTATGTGCCCCAAGGCCGCAACATCTTTTCCGAGCTCACCGTGCGCCACAACATGGAACTCGGCACCGTCGCGCTGTCGGACCAGAGTTCCGTGCCCGAGCGGATGGAGGCAATGTTCAAGCGCTTCCCTATCTTGCGTGAGAAGGCCGATGTTCAGGCCGGTACCCTTTCCGGAGGACAGCAGAAGCTGCTGGAAGTGGCGCGCGGCCTCCTGCTCGATCCCAGCCTGATCCTCATCGACGAACCGTCCATCGGCCTGTCGCCGCTGATGGTGCAGGAGGTCTTTGGCATCCTGGAGAACCTGCGCGACAACGGCGTCTCGATCCTGCTCATCGAACAGAATGCCAAGCAGGCTCTGAAGCTCTGCGATTATGGGCTGGTGCTCGAACAGGGTCAGACCCGCATCGAGGATACCGGCGAGAATATCCTCGCCGATCCACGCATCGGCGAACTGTTCCTCGGCGGCGCGATGAAGCAGGCGGGATAACCGCTTCTTCCAATCCTCATGGTGGAGGCACCCGAACCATGAGGATCGGCAAGGTCGTTTGAAAGGCTTGGCCCATGCTCGACAATCTCTCCGGCGCGACGCGCCTTTACCCCGTCGTGGGGGATCCCATCGCCCAGGTGAAATCGCCGGGCGGCGTCACCCGTGCGTTCGAGGAACAAGGCGCCGATGCCATCTGCTATCCCGTGCAGGTGGCGCCCGCCGACTTTGCGACCTTCATCGCCGATGCGCGTGTGACCAAGAACATGGACGGGCTGATCATCACCGTGCCACACAAGTTTGCCGCCCACGATGCCTGCGACCGCCTGTCGGATCGCGCGGCCTTCCTGAAATCGGTCAATACCATCCGCCGCCTGCCTGATGGCACACTGGTCGGCGACATGTTCGATGGCCTCGGATTTGTGGCGGCCTGTCAGGATAACGGCTGCGATTTTGCCGGAAAACGCGCACTGCTCGTTGGCGCCGGCGGAGCGGGTACGGCGATTGCACATGCGGTCGCCAGCGCCGGCGTCTGCGAACTGGTGCTTGCGGAACTCGATACGGCTCGTCGCGACGATCTTGTGGCCCGCCTCCGCGCCGCCGAGTTCAACGTCACGAGCGGCCCGGCCGATGCAACCGGCTTTGACATTGTCCTGAATGCGACCCCGCTGGGGATGCGCGAGGGCGACCCGACGGCCGTACCACTCGAAACCCTGCGGCCCGGCATGTTCGTCGGCGATGTCGTGACCAAGCCGGAAGTGCCACCGCTGATCGCGGCTGCGCGGGGAATCGGCTGCCGGACGTCAAACGGCGTCGCCATGTTCGGCAAGGTCCGGGATTTGATGGTGGCCTTTCTTCTGGCCCGATAGAGCCGCTTTCCTGCGATGAACCGGCTTTCCCTTCATCGCGCCATGTTCTAGAAGCGCGGCCATGGCCACGCATCCGATTGACACCATCCGCAACTTTTCCATCGTCGCCCATATCGACCATGGCAAGTCCACGCTCGCTGACCGGCTGATCCAGCACACCGGCACGGTCGCCCTGCGCGACATGCAGGAGCAGATGCTCGATTCGATGGATATCGAAAAAGAGCGTGGCATTACCATCAAGGCGCAGACCGTTCGCCTTGATTACAAGGCCGAGGATGGCAAAACCTACATCCTCAACCTGATGGACACCCCCGGCCACGTCGATTTCGCCTACGAGGTCTCGCGCAGCCTCGCGGCCTGCGAAGGCTCGCTGCTGGTGGTCGACGCGAGCCAGGGCGTGGAGGCGCAGACGCTCGCCAACGTCTACCA
>JAIUNP010000024.1 GCA_020161975.1 Pseudomonadota bacterium | reverse complement strand
GGCACGGCTCGGCATCGGCTATCTGCCGCAGGAAGCCTCGATCTTCCGTGGCCTGACTGTCGAGGAGAATGTCCGCGCCGTGCTGGAGGTGGTGGAACCGGACCGCAAGAAGCGGGAGCGCGAACTCGACGCGCTGCTCGACGAGTTCAACATCGCGCGCCTTAGAAAATCCCCCTCCATCGCGCTTTCGGGTGGTGAACGCCGGCGTTGCGAGATCGCCCGGGCGCTGGCAGGGCGCCCCTCCTTCATGCTGCTGGACGAGCCCTTCGCCGGCATCGACCCGATCGCGGTCGGTGACATCCAGGCGCTCGTTCACCAGTTGACGGCGCGCGGCATCGGCGTGCTCATCACCGACCATAACGTGCGCGAGACGCTCGGGCTGATTGACCGGGCCTATATCATCCACTCCGGTCAGGTGCTGATGGAAGGCTCGCCCGAGGATATCATTGCGAACAAGGATGTCCGCCGGCTCTATCTCGGCGAGGATTTCCGGATGTAGGGCGCGCAGCGGGCCCTTCTGCCGTTTATCTTTGGTCAAGCAAGAAATGTGCTAAACCTGCATCGGCAAGGCATCCTTAAGCGATGCCCGGGCAAGCATGTTTCCCATGCGGTGTCCTCATCACCGAAATTCAAGGGTTTAGCGTCGCGCGATGGCAATCGGTCCGAAACTTGTGATGCGTCAAAGCCAGTCTCTGGTCATGACGCCGCAACTGTTGCAGGCGATCAAGCTGCTGCAGCTTTCGACCACCGAACTCAGCGCCTTCGTCGAGGCCGAGCTTGAACGCAATCCCCTGCTTGAACGGGGCGAAAATGATGAGGATGCGCCCTTTCAGCAGGATGCGCCCGATACCGGGCCGGAGCAGCGCGAGGACGGCGACTGGGCCCTTGACCGGATGCCGGCAGATCGAGAATCGCTGGAACGCGACCTCGGCACCGATCTTGAGAACGCCTTCCCGGACGAGGCGGCGTCCGCGCCTGCCGCAGGACCTGCCGATGCCCCCAGCGACAGCCCCTTCTGGGATATGCGCGGTGGCGGCGGCGCGGCCGGGCTTGATGGTGACGACCCCAATCTTGAAGCGTATCTGACCGCCGAAACGAGCCTTGCCGAACATTTGCACCATCAGCTCTCCGAGGCCCTGCCCGAGGGGACGCGCCGGCTGATCGGCAGTGTGATCATCGAGGCGATCGACCCCACGGGCTATCTTGCCGAATCGGTGGGCGAACTGGCCCAGCGCCTCGGCGTGTCGATCGAGGAGGTCGAAGAGGCCCTGCGCCTGATCCAGACGTTCGACCCCCCGGGGATCGGCGCGCGGTCTCTGGCTGAATGCCTTGCCCTTCAACTGAAGGAGCGGGACCGTTTCGATCCGGCCATGCAGGCGCTGACTGAAAACCTCGACCTGCTTGCCAAACGGGATTTCGCGACCCTGCGCAAACGCTGCGGTGTCGATGACGAGGACATGGCGGACATGGTGCGCGAACTCCGCCAGCTCGACCCCAAGCCTGGCCTGCGCTTTTCCGCGCCGCCCGCCGAACCGGTGACGCCCGATGTGATCGTGCGCGCGGCCCCCGATGGTGGTTGGCGTGTCGATCTGAATTCGGACGCCCTGCCGCGCGTCATTGCCAATCGCAGCTTCTATGCCCGCATCGCCCGTGATTCGGAAAACAGCGTCCGATCCTTTGCCGATGAGGCATGGACAAACGCGACCTGGATTGTTCGCAGCCTCGAACAGCGGGCCCGGACCATCCTCAAGGTGGCCAGCGAGATCGTGCGGCATCAGGACGGGTTCTTCACCTATGGTGTCGCGCATCTGAGGCCGCTCAACCTCAAGACCATCGCGGACGCGGTGCAGATGCACGAATCGACGATCTCTCGTGTCACCGCCAATAAATACATGGCGACACCGCGGGGCCTGTTCGAGATGAAGTATTTCTTCTCGACCGCCATCTCCTCTGCCGACGGCGGGGAGGCTTTCTCCGCCGAAGCCGTGCGCCACCGCATCCGACAGATGATCGAGGCGGAAGCACCCGGCGCGATCCTGTCCGATGATGCGATTGTCGAGGCGCTGAAGGCAATCGGTATTGATATTGCCCGGCGCACGGTTGCCAAATATCGCGAGAGCATGCGCATTCCCTCATCTTCCGTGCGGCGGCGTGAAAAGGCGGCGGATGTTTCGCGACAGGCCGGGTGAATCGCAACGAATGATCAACGCTGCCCGCAGCGGACGCGAAAACCTGTTTCCCCTTTGCCTTGCCTTGATCTAGCCTAGCGAGGTCGGCGGGGAGGATTCGCCGATGCAACAGACAGGTGTTTCATGGGATTACGTGTTACCGGAAAGAATCTTGATATCGGCGATATCCTGCGCAACCAGGCCGAGGAAAAGATCAATGACGCCGTCGCAAAATATGCAGAAGGCGGCTATTCCGGCCATGTGACAGTGGTCAAGGACGGTCTTGGCTTCAGGACCGATTGCACAATCCACCTTGCACACGGACCGGATCTGCACGTCACCGGCGAGGCACAGGATGCCTATGCCAGCCTTTCGGTCGCCGTCGAGCGAATCGCCAAGCAACTCAGGCGACACAAGCGCCGGCGATCCGATCATGTGGCCCATGGTGTCGGCAACGGCAAGGTTGACGCTGGTCCCGTCCCGGATGGGGATGATGACGAAGTGGACGTGATCGAGACAACCTCGGCCGGTGCCGCCATTGTCGCCGAACCCGTGGCGGATGCCCGGACGATGACCGTGCTGGGAGCTGTCGCGGCCTTCGAAGCCAATAAAAATCCGGTGCTGGTGTTCCGCAATGCTGGCACTAGCCGCGTGAATGTGCTTTACCGCCGTCCGGATGGTCACTACGGCTGGGTCGACATCGGCTGAGTCTTCGGGCCGTCCAGGAGGTAGAGATAAGCGGCATCCGGCTTGCTTGTCTTGTTTGCCGGGGGTGCGTAATGCATCCCCGAACCGACCGTAGGACAAACGCGCAAGATTTCGCCTCATGAAACTTGGTTCAATTCTTCCGCCCGGCATGGTGTCTGCCGGGCTCAAGGCGAACAGCAAGAAGCAGGTTCTTCAGGAACTTGCTGCCATGGCAGCGCGTGGCAGCGATCTTGACGAGCGCGACATTTTCGATGCCCTGCTTCAGCGCGAACGGCTCGGCTCAACCGGCATCGGCAATGGCCTAGCCATTCCGCACGGGCGTTTTGCCCGGCTCGGTCGGTTGTTCGGCGTATTCGCCCGGCTCGACAGGCCTGTGGATTTCGAGGCGGTTGACGGGCTGCCTGTCGATTTGATCTTCGTGCTGCTGGCGCCCGAGGGGGCCGGTGCCGACCATCTTCAGGGCATGGCCCGGGTGGCCCGTTTGCTGCGCACACCCTCCGTTGTTGCCGCCCTGCGAAGCTCGCGCGATGCGGATGCGCTCTATTCCATTCTGACGCAGGGCGACACTTCGCGCGCGGCCTGAGGTCAGCGCCAGAGCCGGTCCTGCCAGTTGAGTTCCTGCCGTTCTGGCGCATCGGCCAGCGCGCCAAGGCCGATGAAGGCCGGTTCGGTTGCTGTGATCAGCCGCACGGGTCGAAGGGCGAGCCAGCCAGCATGTGTCGGATGTTCGGCAAACAGCCTGTGAAAGCGGCAGCCGTCGATCATTTGGACCATGCGCGGCAGAATGCCACCGGCCAGCCAGACCCCGCCCTCGGCAAGAAATGCAAGCGCGATATCGCCGCAGTAGCGGGCAAGAAGATCAAGCCACACCTGCACCGTACGGCGCGCGAGCGCATTCTCATCGGCCTTGGCAATGACATCGGCAGGGCTCCACATCGGATCCGGTGCGCCCTCCAGCGCCGCCAGCGCCGCCGCGATGCGCGGCAGGCCGGGACCTGCCAGCGCCTGTTCCGCTGTCGGGCGCTGCAAACCCGGCACGAGGCGGGCGAGCACCGCCGCCTCTTCCGCCGTGCCGGCGGCCAGCGCCATGTGCCCGCCTTCCGATGACAGGGGCAGGATGCGGCCCCGCACCTCCCGCACGGCGCCGACGCCAAGCCCCGTACCCGGCCCGACGACCGCCGCAAGGCCATGGCCGGCCCGATCGGGGCCGATGGTGCAGTAATCCCCCGGCATCAACGCCGGCACCGTCAGCGCCAGCGTCTCGAAGTCATTGAGCAGCATCCCCTGTTCGAGCCCGAGACTGGAAAGAATATCCGGCCCGTCAATGGTCCAGCGGGCATTGGTGAGATGAACGCCGCGCCCGATCACCGGCCCGGCCGCGCCGACCAGCAGGCTTTTCGGTGCGGGAAAACCGCCCTGGACGATTGCCGCGCGCGCCGCTTCCGCGAAATTGGGAAAGGCGTCCGTCCCCAGTTTGACCATGGCGGACGCCGGGGCACCGGGCGCGGTTTTCAGCACAAAGCGCGCGTTGGTGCCGCCGATGTCGGCCAGCAGAACCGGAAAGGGAAAACGGCGATCCTCCGTCATTTCCCGGTCTTCACCCGCGTCCACTGGCGCGTCACCACTTTCTGGACCGGCGCAGGATAGGCCGAATTGGTAAAGAGCCGCGCGAAGGTCGCCGGATCGGGGTAGATGTTCGGATTGTTGAGAATGTCCGGCCGGATCTCGGCCTTTGCAGCGAGATTGCCACTGGCGTAGCTGATGGCATTGGCGTTCTTTGCCGCAATATCCGGCCGCATCATGAAATTGAGGAACGCGTAGGCATTGTCCTTGTTCGGCGCATCCTTCGGCATGACGAAACTGTCGAACCACATCAAGGCGCCCTCGCGCGGGATGACATACTGGACGTTGACGCCGTTCTTGGCCTCCTCCGCCCGCCGACGGGCCTGCAGCACGTCGCCCGAATAGCCGATGGTGATGCAGATATCGCCGCTGGCGAGATCGTTGATGTAGGAGGAGGAGTTGAAGGTGCGCACCGAGGGCCGGATCTTCAGGAGATGTTCGGCGGCCTTCGTGATCTGCTCGGCCTTCGGCGCTGCCGTATCCATGCCGAGGTAACGCATCACGCCGGGGAAGACATCTTCGGGGGCATCAAGGACATTGACGCCGCAGCCCTTGAGCTTTTCGACCACGTCAGGCTTCAGCACCAGATCCCAGGTATTGACCGGAACATCGCCGAGGGCCGCCTTCACCTTGTCGACATTGTAGCCAATGCCGGTGGTGCCCCACATGTAGTTGATGGCATACTGGTTGCCTGGATCATAGGCCGTCAGCTTCTTCGCGATTTCTGGCCACTGGTTCTTCAGGTTCGGCAGCTTCGCCTTGTCGAGCTTTTCAAAGACGCCGGCCTCGACCATGCGCTGGAGAAACGGGCCCGACGGCACCACGAGATCGTAGCCGGACTTGCCGGCAAGCATCTTGGTCTCGACGATCTCGTTGTTGTCGTAGATGTCGTAGACAACCTTGATGCCGGTCTCCTTCGTGAAGAGGTCCAGCACATCGGGGGCGATGTAGTCGTTCCAGTTATAGACGTTGACAACCTTTTCCTGCGCTGCCGCCGGCATTGCCGAAACCAGCACCGCGAAGGCAAGCCAACGCGCAACAGATCCATTCTTCATTCCCGGCCACTCCCACGTCCAGTGTTGTTGTCGCAGCCTATGACAGGGATGAGGCCGCGAAAAGAACCTACTTTTCAAGTTTGGCGAGCCGCTCCAGCGCGCGGTCGATGGTCTGATCGGTTTTGGCAAAACAGAAGCGCGCCACCGTTCTCACCGCATCCTTGGCATAGAATGCAGAAACCGGAATGGCGGCGACGCCAACCTCGCGTACCAGCCGCTCGCAGAAGGCGACATCATCGCCTTCCCCCAGCGCCCCGATATCGACATTCACGAAGTAGGTGCCGCTGCTCGACAGCACACCAAGCCCCAGATCGCGCAATCCGGTGACAAGACGGTCCCGGCTGCGTTGAAAGCCGGCGCTCATGGCGGAAAAATAGGCATCATCCTTCATCAGGCCAAAGGCGACGGCGGCCTGAAGGTTTGGCGGTGTCGTGAAGGTGAGGAACTGGTGCGCCTTTGACAGAACGGCCATCAGCGGCGGAGCGGCGGCGACCAGCCCGACCTTCCAGCCGGTGAGCGAAAAGATCTTGCCGGCCGAACCGATCTTGACCGTCCGTTCCCGCATTCCGGGCAGGGCAATCATCGGGATGTGCTTCAGCCCGTCGAAGACGACATGTTCCCAAACCTCGTCGCAGACAGCGATGGCATCGTGGCGCACGCAGAACTCGGCGAGCAGCGCAAGATCCTCGCGCCCGTACACCACACCTGCGGGGTTCAGGGGGTTATTGAACAGAACCACGCGCGTCCTGTCCGAAAAGGCCGCTGCCAGATCCGCCGCAGTGAAGCGCCAGTGCGGCGGCCTTAGCTGGACAAAGCGCGGCACGCCCCCCGCGCGCAGCACCAGAGGCAGATAGGCATCATAGAGCGGCTGGAAGAGGACCACCTCGTCCCCGGGCTCGATCAGGGCCATCAGCGCCCCGGCAATCGCCTCGGTTGCGCCGGAGGTCACCATCGTCTCGCGGTCAGGATCGAGGTCCAGCCCCTGAAACCGCCGGTAATGCGCCGCGATGGCCTGGCGCAACTCCGGCAGACCCATCATCGGCGGATACTGGTTCCAGCCGGTCAGCACCGCCTCGGCTGCCTTCCGGCGCACATCCTCCGGACCGGGGTCATCGGGAAAGCCCTGACCGAGATTGACGGCATCATGCTCGCGCGCAAGACGCGACATCGTTTCAAAAACCGTGGTGGGCAAACCGGAAAAGACACTGTTCAAGTGGGGTTCCTCGCGCTTGCGCCTGTTCTAGAACAGGTGGCGCATAGGGCAAGACCGCGCGCCGGCCCATAGTAAGATTTTGTTAACGCCCTTGCCAGCCGCGCTGATTTCCGCCATGGAAGGGCCGTCGTTGGTGCCAGAGGCTCGAAAAGCCAAAGGTGAAACGGGAACACGGTGCGGCTCCAGAGAGCCCAAGCCGTGGCTGCCCCCGCAACTGTAAGCGGATGGCGGCTGTCGCCTCAAGCGCCACTGGCCACAAGGCCGGGAAGGCGAGACAGCTGCCGCATAACGTCCGCGAGCCAGGAGACCGGCCAGTCGACAAAGGTACATCACTCGATGCCGGCGGTGGGCCGGACAGGAGAAACCATGTCGATCTACAAGCCCTTCCGGGCCGCGCTGGCGGCCGGAACTCTCGTCGCTATGTCCGTGCCGGTTCTGGCACAGGAGGCGGGCGCCGATATCGTGTTGACCCCGGACCGCTCGGCGCAGGCGATCTCGCGTTCGGGCTCCGCCGTCACCGTCATCCGGCGCGACGATATCGAAAAATCCGGCTCGACCAATCTGGCAGATGTCCTGCGCCAGATGCCCGGCGTCACCATCGTCGAGAACGGCGGACGCGGCCAGTCGGCCTTCGCCCGCATCCGGGGCGGGGAAGCCCGGCATACGCTGGTGCTGATCGACGGTATCCGCGCCAACGATCCGTCCATCGGGGCCGGCGAGTTCGACTTCGCATCGCTTGTCGCCGCCGATATCGAGCGGATCGAGGTGCTTCGCGGGCCGCAATCGGCGCTCTATGGCTCGGATGCCTCGGGCGGGGTCATCAACATCATCACCCGCAAGGGCCGGGGCGGCTACCGTGGCAGCGCCAGCATCGAGACCGGCCGCTATGGTTCAACCCTTGGCTTTGCCGCAATTTCCGGCGGAAACAAGGATCTTGATTACTCACTGTCGCTCGCCGGGGAAAAGGGCGCAGGATACTCGGCCTATGGCTACAGGATTGGCCGGCTTGAGCGTCCGGCCGGCTACAAGTTTGAGAACGACGCCTTCGCCCGCCTTGGCGGCGCGGCGCGGCTTGGCTGGCGCCCAACGCAGGATTTCGGCATCGAGGCAGGGCTCACCTCCAGCTACAACAAGGCCCAGTATGACGAGGCCTGGGGCCGGTTCCCCGATACGCCCAGCAAGGCCGACGCCCGGCTGACCACCGCCTTCGTCAAGGCCAGCCTCGACACCTTCGACAACCGCCTCAAAAACACGTTGTCCGTCTATGGCCAGTATTCGGACCGCAAGTATTCCTCGGTCTCCTATTGGGATTACGGCTTCGGCCTGGGGCGCACCTGGGACAAGTACCACTACAACGGCAAGCGTTATGGCGCCGAATATCAGGGCGATCTCAAGCTCGACCAATTCGGCAAGCTGATCTTTGGCGGCAAGATCGAAACCGAGGGTCTCTCCTCGCGCACCGATCCGATCGAGAACTCATGGAACATGGCCGAGAAGTTCTCGGTGACGCAGCAGACACGTTCGGCCTTCGCGCTCTGGCAATTGCCGGTGGGCGAGCGGCTGGACCTTTCATTCGGCGGGCGGATCGATGATGTCGAGAATGCCGACCGTTTCGCCACCTGGCGCATGACGGGCGCCTACCGGATCACCGAACTCGGCACCAAACTCCGGGCCAGCGCCGGCACGGGCGGCAAGGCGCCCTCGCTGTTCCAGCTCTACTCACCGCAGTACGGCACGCGCAACCTCGAAGCGGAGCATTCCTTCGGCGTGGATGCCGGTATCGACCAGACGCTGTTCGGCGGTCGGCTGACCCTTTCGGCGACGGCTTTCCATAACCGCTACCGGAACCTGATCGACTTCTCACCCTACGATCTGGCCACCTATTCCTATCCGGTCTGCCCTGCATCGCAGCGCTATACGGGTTGCTACCTCAATATCGGGCGGGCGCATATGAACGGCGTCGAACTCTCCGCCGATGCCGTTCTGATCGAGGGCTTCTTGACGGCGCGGGCCTTCTACACCCACCTCGTCGCCATCGACAAGCTGACCGACAAGCATCTGCCGCGCCGCCCGGAAAACGAGGGCAAGCTCGCTTTCCGTATCACGCCCATCGACAAGCTGACCATCGAACCGACGGTGCGCCTTGTCGGCGAGCGATATTCCTCGGCCAACGAGACGCTGCGCCTTGCGCCCTATGCCCGGTTCGATCTCCGGGTGGATTACCAGTTGCACAAGAACCTCAATATCTATGCGCGCGCTGACAATCTGACGAACGCGAAGTATCAGGAAGTCTACAACTACGGCAGCACCGGGCGGGCCTTCTTCGCGGGTGCCCGCGCCATCTGGTAAGGCAATATCAAATCAGAGGCGGCGGCTGGCGGTTGACAAACCGGCGCTGCCGCCGGATACGGCCCTTCTGCGCTTTGGCGCGCAGCCGGCGGAAATCTCCGCGCCTTTCTGGGAAGTGGCCCATTGTTCGGCAAATTCAGTTTCAAGAAGGCCGCGATCATCGCTCATGATCTTGTCATGACGGCCGTGGCTGTCGTGCTGAGCATCATGTTGCGCTTCAACGATGCCGAACAAGCCGAGCGTTTTCACTATCTCTGGCAGGTGCTCCCGAGCTTTCTCGCCTATGCCGCGCTCGTTTATATGTGGTTCGGCCTTTACAAGTCGAAATGGCGCTTTGCCTCGCTGCCCGATCTGATCGGTATCGCCAAGTCAGTGGGCGTACTGACCCTGACCGCACTCGGCATCGACTATGTTCTGGTCGGCCGCGAGTTTTACGGCTTCTACTTCTTCGGGCGGCAGACGCTGCTTATCTACGCGCTGTTGCAGATGGCGCTGCTTGGCGGCCCGCGCCTCGCCTATCGCGCCTGGAAGGACAAGCGCCGCAAGGCGGATGTGGCGCATAGTCCGGCGGCGCCCGCCCTGCTGATCGGCCGCTCGAACGAGGTCGAGTTCGTCCTGAGGGCGCTTGAGAACGGCGCACTCACCGGGCTTTCGCCCAAGGCCATCCTGTCGCCGCGCAAGGCCGATTACGATCAGTCGATCCGGGGTGTGCCGGTCGCCGGCCCTGTGGGCGCGCTGGAGGATGTCGTCACCGACCTGGCAGCGCAGGGCGTCGCCATCCGGCGCCTCGTCGTTCTCCCTTCCGCACTGGCGGCAGACAGCAATCCCGAAGCCCTGTTCCGCAGCGCCAGGCGCCTTGGCCTTGTGCTTTCGCGCTTCCAGTCGATGGATGGCGAGGCTGCGCAGATTGCGCCGGTCAGCATCGAGGATTTGTTGCTGCGTCCGACGGTCAGCATCGACCTGCCGCGCCTGTCCGGGTTTCTCAAGGGCAAGCGGGTGGTGATTACTGGCGGCGGTGGCTCCATCGGCTCGGAGGTCTGTCTCAAGGTTGCAGGCTTCGGGGCCAGCTCGATTCTGGTGGTGGAGAATTCGGAACTCGCGCTGCACACGATCACCGAACAGCTTGCGGCGCAGTTCCGCCGCCTCGAACTCACGGGGCATATCTGTGACGTGCGCGACCGGGAGCGTCTTTTCGCGCTGTTGCAGGATTTCAGGCCGGATGTGGTGTTCCACGCCGCAGCGCTGAAACATGTGCCCTATCTCGAACAGGACTGGGAAGAGGGCATCCGCACGAATGTGACTGGCTCGATCAATGCTGCGGATGCCACCGTTGCCGCCGGCGCCGAAGCCTTCGTGATGATTTCGACGGACAAGGCCATCGAGCCGGCCTCGATGCTCGGAGCGACAAAGCGCTTTGCCGAAATCTATACCGAAGCGCTTGACGAACGCCTGAGGTGCGAAGGCGCCACAACGCGCCTCATTTCCGTGCGCTTCGGCAACGTTCTGGGGTCGAACGGCTCGGTCGTGCCGAAGTTCAAGGCGCAGATCGAGCGCGGCGGGCCGTTGACCGTCACCCATCCCGACATGGTGCGCTATTTCATGACGGTGGGCGAGGCCGCCGACCTCGTGCTGACTGCCGCCACCCATGCCAGGGATCCGGCAGCGACGACGCGCGCCTCGACCTATGTGTTGAAAATGGGTCAGCCTGTGAGGATCGTCGATCTTGCCGAGCGTCTGGTGCTGCTCTCAGGTTTCGAGCCGGGCGTCGACATCGAGATCAGGTTTTCAGGCGTACGTCCCGGCGAGCGGCTGAACGAAATCCTGTTCGCCAAGGATGAGACGAAGGTGGATATCGGTGTCGAGGGTGTGCTCGCGGCCCAAACGGTGGGCGCCTCGCTGCCAGCCATTGCCGCCTGGGTTGAGCGCCTCGGCGCGGCGGTCGCGGATCACGACCGGGCGGCGGCCGAAACCGTTTTCCGCGAGGCGATCCCGACCTTCAGGATCACGGTTCGCGCCGATGCGAACGGCCAAGGGATTCCAGTGCCTGACGCGCAGGCATGACGCCCCGCCAGCCAAGATGGGCCAGCGCTTCAGGGCGGACGACCAGCGGCCCGGCAATGCGCGCCCAGAGGTCCTGACGCCCCGCCAGCCGGAAGGGCAGCGCCAGCAGCCCTGAGGGAATTGAAAACAGCCGTTCTGGTCGCCCCAGCCCCCGCCGCAGGGCGGCAACAACTGCGCCGAAACCGAGCGGATGCTCATCCGCCAGAATGAAGGTGCCGCCCGCCATTGCGGGATCATCGGCAGCCCGCAGGATGGCGGCGACAACATCGGCAAGGCTGACCATCGCGCGCTCGGCTTTCAGACCCGCGACGGGCAGCGGCAGCGCGCTATCGGCCAGCCGCATGAGAAGATCGAGATTGCCTTTCGCACCCGGCCCGACAATCAGCACGGGCCGCAGGATGACATGTTCAACGCCCGAGCGGGCGAGCGCCAGTTCCGCTTTGTGCTTGGCCCGGCCATAGGCATCGGTCGGCGCGGCCGCAGTTGCCTCGGTCAGTATCTCCGGCGTGCTGACCCCACACTGGGCGCGGATCGAGGACAGGAAGACGATGCGCCGGACACCTGCCAGCCGCGCGGCCTCGGCCATGGCGGCAACGGCGCGGTGGTTGACTGCGTCGTAGCGATCCTCTGGCACGTCCGGGCCGATATGGGCGATGGCGGCAAGGTGGATGACACAATCCACCCCTTCGAGCACGGTCAGCCAGGCATCCTGATCGAGATCTTCGATGCTGCCGGCGATGCGCTGGATGACGAAGGGCGGCAGGTCGGTTTTGACCCCGCGCACCAGCGCGATCACGGGCTGGTCCGTCCCCGACAGGGCATCAAGCAATGCTCGTCCGACAAATCCGGTGGCGCCGGTGATGAGAATCGCACCCCTCATGGCCTGCTGGCCCGGAATCGCCGGCTAACGAGAATTGTGGCGTTAAGGCCAATCAGAACCAGCAAAATATCGGCAACGAGCGTTTCGGCAACGATCGAGGCAAGGGCCAGTACGCAAAGCAGCAGGTTCAGGCCGAAGATCCGCTCGGTCACGGATGGCGCGGGGATACCGGCATCCACAGCGTTCTGATAGGCATGACGGCGGTGCGGAGCCGTGACATTTTGCCGCCTCAGAAGCCCGAGCACCAGCGTTTCGGTGGCGTCGAACAGGAAGTACATCGGCAGGAGCACAGCCGCAGCGATTTCACCGCGCGCGGCCAGTTCAAACAGGATTGTTGCCGCCGCAAGCCCGATGGGCAGGCTGCCGACATCACCGAGAAACAGCCGGGCAGGGTGCCGGTTGAACGGGCGGAAGCCGAGAAGGCCGCCGGCCAGCGCCGCGCCGGCCACGCCCGCCGGCATGGACAGCACGCCCAGCGCCGACAGCAGCGCCACAATTGCGCCCATCGGCACGAATTCCGCAACAACAATACCGTCAATGCCATCCATGAAGTTGGTCAGGTTGACGAACCAGACGCCGCCAACGGTGACGATAGCCCGCTCGATGTCCACCGGCAGAGCCGGCACCAGCCGCCACTCCTCCGGTGCGCCAAAGACGATGAGACCGGTCAGCACCAGTTGCAGCAGCAGCCGGCCGAGCGGTGGCATGGGGCGCATGTCATCGGCAGCGCCGAGCAGCGCGATGGCGAAGACCGAGGCCATCGACAGCAGGTAATATTGCTCCAGTTCGCGCGCGACCGGCAGCAGATCGGCGATCAGCAGCCCCGTCACGGCGATCAGCAGCGCCAAGACCACCGGAACGCCGCCGCCTTGCGGGGTGGGCACACGGTGGGAGGAGCGGGCATTGGGGCGGGAGAGGGCATAGCGCTGGAAGAACGGCATCAGACGCGGGACGGTCAGAAACACGAACAGCGCCGCCAGCGCCAGCACCGCGACAAGAAGACAAAGGCGCAAAAGATCGGACCCGGACATGGCGGCAGCGACTTCCCTGATCATCATCTGCCGCTGATTGCAGATCGCGCCCCGTGCCGCAAGTCTCGTGCGGTCAGACGCCCGTTGCAAGGCTCTTCAGCGCCGCCTATTGGATTGCGCGCGTCGGCGCAGTCGGCCACAGTACAGCCTATTCTTGAACCGGAACGAACCATGACAGCACCTGGCGACGGCGGCACGTTCGACTACATCATCATTGGTGCCGGCTCCGCCGGCTCCATCCTGGCCAACCGGCTGAGTGCCAGTGGAAAACACCAGGTTCTTGTGCTGGAAGCTGGCGGAAACGACAACTGGATCTGGTTTCATATTCCGGTCGGCTATCTCTTCGCCATCGGCAATCCGCGGTCGGACTGGTGCCTGCGCACGACGAAACAGCCTGGGCTGAACGGCCGCGATATCGCCTATCCGCGCGGCAAGGCCATCGGCGGCTCGTCATCCATCAACGCAATGCTCTATCTGCGCGGGCAGGCGGCGGACTACGAGGGCTGGCGCCAGCTCGGCCTTGCCGGCTGGGGCTGGGACGATGTGCTGCCGCTCTTCAAGGGTCACGAGAATCACTTCGGCGGGGCGAATGCCTTTCATGGCGCAGGTGGGCCGCTGCATGTCTCGAAAGCGCGGGCACAATGGGAGATTCTCGATGCCTTCCGCAATGCGGCGGTGGGTGAGGGGATTCCCAAGGTCGATGATTTCAATACCGGCGACAATCTCGGTTCGTCCTATTTTCAGGTGACGCAGAAGAACGGTCTTCGCTGCAGCGCTGCCAAGGCGTTCCTGAAGCCGGCGCTCAACCGGCAGAACCTTGCGCTTGTCACCCATGCGCAGGTGCAGCGGCTGGTGCTGGAAGGCCGGCGCGTCACCGGCGTTGTCTATCGCAAGGATGGTGCGCAGGTGCTGGCCCGGGCAAAGGGCGAGGTGCTGCTGGCTGCCGGTGCGGTGATGAGCCCGCAGATCCTTGAGCTTTCGGGTATCGGACGGGGCGATGTTCTGTCCCGGCTCGGCATTCCGGTGGTGAACGAATTGCCCGGCGTGGGTGAAAATCTCCAAGACCACCTGCAACTGAGGCCCATGTTCAAGGTCGAGGGTGTGAAAACCCTGAACGAAATGGACCAGTCTCTGATCCAGAAGGCATGGATGGCGCTGGAATTCGCACTTTTCCGGCGCGGTCCACTGACCATGCCACCTTCGCAGGTCGGCGCCTTCGCCCGCTCGTCGGCGGATTTTGCGACGCCGAATGTCGAGTTCCATGTCCAGCCGCTCTCGCTTGACCGGTTCGGCGAACCCTTGCACAAATTTCCGGCTTTCACCGCCTCGGTCTGCAACCTGAGGCCGACGAGCCGGGGCACGATCCATGCGGTGGCGCCAGACCCCATGACACCGCCGGCGATCGACCCCAACTACCTTTCCACCGATGCGGACCGGCAGGTCGCTGTCGATTCCCTGCGCCTGGTGCGCCGCATCGTCGAGGCTGCGCCGCTCAAACGCTACAAGCCCCGGGAGTTCCTGCCCGGCGCGCATCTGACCACGGACGATGAGCTCGTGCGCGGGGCCGGCGATTGCGGCACGACGATCTTCCATCCGGTCGGCACGGCCAAGATGGGGATCGACAGCGATCCGATGGCTGTGACCGACGCAAGGCTCAAGGTGCGGGGAATGGAGAACCTGCGTGTTATCGATGCGTCTGTGATGCCGTTGATCGTCTCGGGCAACACCAACGCGCCCTCCATGATGATCGGTGAGAAGGGCGCGGCAATGGTGCTGGAGGATGCCCGCTGATGGAGCTTCAGCCGGATGGCCGCCAGTCGGAGACGGCGCTGCGCATTGCGCGCGGTGTTCGGCGGCATCTCGTCCGGCTCGGATTTGCCAGCCTACCGGAAGTGCCGCTGCGCAGCGGGCGGCGGGCAGATCTTCTGGCGGTCAATGGTCGCGGCGACATCTGGATCATTGAAATCAAATCCTCCGTCGCCGATTTCCGGGCAGATTCGAAATGGCCCGACTATCTCAGCCACTGCGACCGGTTTTATTTTGCGACGACGCTGGAGGTTCCGACCGAGATTTTCCCCGACGCTGCAGGGCTGATCATCGCCGACGCTTTCGGGGCTGAAACGATTCGGGAGGCACCGCCTCAACCCCTCGCGGGCGCGACGCGCAAGGAAGTGCTGATCCGCTTCGGTTTGTCTGGTGCCGCACGGCTCCATGCCCTCGCCGACCCGGAATGGACCGGGCACGGACCGTGAGCGGACGTGACGCTTTTCCCCGTTGAAATCCGTCTGAAGCTGCGACACTCTCCTGCGATCACGCCGTTCGACAGAAAACGCGATTCCGCAGTCCGGGACCCCAACATGTCACAGCATCGTCACCTTGCCTTCCGTTTGCCGGCCCTTGTGCTTGCAGCGCTGCTCTCCTCGGCGGCTTTTGCGGAAACGGTCTTCCATCGCGGCGCCGATGGCGATCCCGCCTCGCTCGACCCGCACGCGACCTCGACGGTGACGGAAAGCGACATCCTGCTCGACCTGCTTGAAGGCCTGGTCACCTACGATGCCAAAGGCAATGTCGTGCCGGGCGTCGCCGAGCGCTGGACCGTCAGCCCCGACGGTCTGACCTATGTCTTCACCCTGCGTGACAATGCCCGCTGGTCGAACGGCGAGCCGGTGAAAGCCTCCGATTTCGTCTATTCGTTCCGTCGTCTGCTCAATCCGGCGACGGGCGCGAAATATGCCGCCATGCTCTACACGCTGAAGAACGGCGAGAAGGTGAACAAGGGGCAGGCGCCGGTCGACCAGCTTGGCGCGCGCGCCACCGGCGAGCGGACGCTCGAACTCAACCTCGAATACGCCGCGCCTTATTTCATCGCACAACTGGCGCATCAGACCGGTCTGCCTGTCTATCCCCCGGCGGTGGAGAAGCATGGCAAGGACTTCACACGACCGGAGAACTGGGTCTCGAACGGCGCTTTCGTGCTCCAGTCCTTTCAGCCCAATGACAAGCTTGTGGCGGTCAGGAACGAGGCCTTCCGCGATGCGCCCAATACCAAGATTGACCGCCTGATCTACTATCCGCTAGAGGATCGATCGGCGGCGCTGCGCCGCTTTCAGGCCGGGGAAATCCATTATTACAACGATGTTCCAGCCGACCAGATGAAGTTCATCCGGGAAACCCTCAAGGACAGCTTCCGGAGCGCACCCTATCTCGGTACCTATTATTTCACCGTCAACACGACCCGCGCGCCGTTGACCGACGCGCGCATCCGGCAGGCTCTGTCCATGGTGCTCGACCGGGAGTTCCTCGCCGAGCAGATTTGGGGCGGGACGATGATCCCGGCCTATTCGTTCATTCCACCCGGCATCGGTAACTATGGCGCGCCGGCTGAGATGGCAGACAAGGACCTCTCGCCCATCGAGCGGGAGGACAAAGCCAAGGCACTTCTGAAGGCGGCGGGCTATGGTCCCGGCGGCAAACCTCTGTCCATTGAGGTGCGTTACAATACCTCGGAGAACCACAAAAACACCTCGGTGGCGCTGGCGGATATGTGGAAGCCGCTGAATGTGCAGGTCCGGCTCGTCAATTCCGACATCAAGTCGCACTACGCCATCCTGCGCGAAAGCCGCGACTACGACATCGCGCGAGCCGGCTGGATCGCCGATTATTCCGACCCGCAGAACTTTCTTTTCCTCGGCCAGAGCGACAACAAGGGCCTTAACTACGCCGGCTACAGCAATCCCGAGTTTGATGAGCTGATGCGCAAGGCCGCCACGACGCAGGACCTCAAGGCCCGCGCGGATGTGCTGAAGGAGGCGGAAACCATCCTCGTCCGGGACGTGCCGTATATCCCGCTGATGTTCTACATATCGAAAAACCTGGTATCACCGAAGCTCGGCGGCTTCGAGGACAATGTGCTCAACCGGCACCTCAGCCGCTTCATAGCCATTCGGCCATGAGGAAGACGGTCTAGCGGCGTCCTCTGGTGCTCGCCTTCCTCCTCCGGCGCACGGCGGCCATGGTGCCGACGCTGCTTGTCATCATCACGCTTGCCTTTTTCCTTATCCGGCTGGCGCCGGGCGGGCCGTTCGATCTTGATCGTCCGCTCGACTCGGCGACCATGGCCAATCTCAAACGGGTCTACGGTCTCGACCGCAGCCTGCCTGAACAGTACCTCTCCTATCTGAGGGCGCTTGTCGGGGGCGATTTTGGCCCTTCGCTGGTGATCCGTGATTTTTCCGTTGGCGAAATTTTTGCGCGCGGCCTGCCGGTCTCGATCCGCATCGGCGGGCTCGCACTGCTCCTTGCGCTGATTGCCGGTCTCGGGCTTGGCATCGCGGCGGCGCTGAGACGGAACCGGGCGGTTGATTACCTCGTAATGACCGTGGCAACGCTCGGGCTCAGCGTGCCGACCTTTGTCACGGCACCCTTGTTCCAGCTCTTCTTCGGTCTTTCGCTCGCCTGGTTGCCGGTGGGCGGCTGGAACGATGGTGCCTGGCGCAATACCGTCCTGCCGGTGCTGACGCTGGCCCTGCCGCAGGTGGCGGTGATCGCGCGGCTGACGCGGGCCGCGATGATCGAGACGCTGCGCGCCCATCACATCCGCACCCTCCGGGCGCAGGGGCTGGGCACCGCCACCATCGTCCGCCATGCACTGCGCGGTGCGCTTTTGCCGGTCCTGTCCTATCTTGGCCCGGCGGCGGCGCATCTTCTGACCGGTTCGCTGGTGGTTGAGACAATTTTCGGCCTGCCGGGCATCGGGCGCTATTTCATTGAAGGTGCGCTGAGCCGCGACTACACGCTGGTGATGGGCACCGTGGTGGTCATCGCGCTCTTCGTCCTGATCTTCAACATTCTCGTCGATCTTGCCTATGCGCTGCTCGACCCCAGGGTGCGGCATGGGTGAGGCGACAGCATCGCAGCAGGGCTACTGGCGCCTGGCGCTGCTGCGCCTTCGCGCCAACCGCGCGGCGGTCACGTCATTGACGGTGCTCGGTCTGTTCGCGCTGTTCTGCCTCGTCGGCCCGTTCCTCTCGCCCCATGCCTATGACCGGGTTTATCCCGATTACGTCCGCGAACCCGCATCGCTTGAAAGCCACCCGCTACCCGCGCAGATCCAGCCCGCTGCCGAACGCATCGCCCAGCGGATGCGCGCCAAAGTGGAGGAGGCCAGCGTCAAGGGCGATGCCGTGCAGCTGCGGCTCTCGGCGCCGCGACCGGTTGATGAACGCAACCTTGAACTCTTCGCCCGCTCGGATCTTTTCGGCCGGCCCGTCGTGGTCGAGCGGGCCGATGAGGGCCGCAGGCTCGTGCTGGAGGTGCCGATCGAACGTCAGCGCTTCCTGTTCGGCACGGATTCCAATGGGCGCGACCTGATGTCGAGGATGATGGTTGCCGGGCGCATCTCGCTGGCGGTCGGCCTGCTCGCGTCCGGGGTCGCGCTGCTGATCGGTGTGGTCTACGGGGCGACCTCCGGTTATCTCGGCGGTGTCGTGGATCTTGCTTTGATGCGTCTTGTCGATGTCCTTTATTCGCTGCCATTCATCTTTTTCGTGATCCTGCTCGTCACCTTCCTGGGGCGCAATTTCCTCCTCATGTTCGTCGCTATCGGGGCGGTGGAATGGCTCGATATGGCGCGGATCGTCAGGGGGCAGACGCTGTCACTAAAGCGGCAGGAATTCGTGCAGGCTGCCGAAGCGCTCGGGGTCGGCACCTCCGACATCATCCGCCACCATATCATCCCGAATCTCATCGGGCCGGTCGTTGTGTTCGTGACGCTGCTGGTGCCGAAGGTGATCCTGCTCGAAAGCTTCCTGTCCTTTCTCGGGCTTGGCGTACAGGAGCCGCTGACCAGCCTCGGTGTTCTCATTTCCGAAGGGGCGAAATCCATTCAAGGCGGCGCCTACCTGCTGATTTTCCCCGCCACGATGCTGATCATTCTGCTGCTTGCGCTCAATTTCATCGGCGACGGCTTGCGCGATGCGCTCGATCCGAGAGACAGATGAGCCAGCTTCTCTCCTTGCGCGGGCTTGATGTCCGCTTTCAGACGCCGGGTGGCACGGTCCATGCCGTCAGAGGCGTCAACCTCGATATCGCAGCCGGCGAAACCGTTGGAATCGTCGGCGAATCGGGTTCCGGCAAAAGCCAGATCGCCAATGCGGCCATGGGGCTTCTGGCCGCCAATGGGCGGGCAAGCGGGCAGGCGCTTTTCAAGGGTATCGATCTTCTGACCCTGCCGCCCAAAAAGTACTTGTTGAAACAGACATTGCAAAACTTTTAACACAACAAACGATCGACACGGCCACATCCCCTGAAGAGGCCATGTTCCAAAGCCACGCCCTGGCCGTCTTAGCACTCCTATCAGCACATGAAAAGATCCAAAAGTACACTTCAGAAAAATACTGGCTCAACTCAGTCATCCCAAGAGCCACAAAGACGCAAGAAAAACCTGTGCAACAAGCAATTGGTTCCATCTTGCTCAACCTCTTGAGAGGGCCTCTTCAAGATGATGTTCGCGAAATCATTGAGAATAGTGATATCATCAAAGGTACGATTGCACATATGGTCAGAGCAGACCAAACGAACCAA